>JBLUWJ010000012.1:0-56197 GCA_049888895.1 Bisgaard Taxon 45
CACCTAACACGGCGCCACCCGCCGCCCCCCATGCACAAGCACCCCAACCTGAGTCACTAAAAAACTCGGCTTCTTCGCCTGTGGAAAGGTTGCTTTGCGAGCCAAAATAGCTGCCTCCGGTATTTTGACAACCGGCGAGCACGACAGCAGCTGAAAGCGTGAGTACACTTAAAATGGATTGGCGTGATTGTTTCATTTTCATCATATTAGTTCCCCTGTTTGACTTGAGTACATTTCTCTAACCATGTCTGACGACTGATCTTGTTATCTTGATAATATTGTTTAAGATGTTGCCAGTAAAGATTAACATAGTGCGTTAAATTTGCTTTTCCACTACTGCTCACAATCGCATTCGTACGTGAAACCTGTGTTTCAATTGTTTGTTTATTATACGTTGTTGAGCTTGCCACGATTGTATCAGCATAATACTTCAACACAAAATCCCGTGCGTTTTCTGATTCTGCTAACCGATTTTTGGCATTCGTTTCTTTTTCACTATTCGGATAAAGTGCGGTCATCGCCTCAAGAATTTTCTTATTCTGTTCCACTTCACCTTGTAAATCTGACACGTTGGCACACAAAAATGCTCCGAGCTGTAATGCCGAACGTACCGCAGAATCGCGCTGTTCATCACGTTCTAAATTGGCTGCACGTAATTGCTCTTTGGTGTTATTCAGTTCTTGTTTTAATTTTTCATCTAACGTGTTGTTAGCCAACTCCTCCAATTTATCCACAATTTTACTGTTTTCCCCTTTTTCAGGCTGTTGATGATCTTTACCCAGCGCAGCCCATGCTTTTTCCACGACTTTGATACGCTCACTGGAGGTCAATAAAGGTGTCGCCACTACCACACGAAATCCTACATCTTTGGCTTTTTTCGCCCCTTGTTGATCATAAAACGGCATTTCTAAACGTAATACATTATTCACATCCGCTTCTGGTTTTAAGTAACTTCCACCACGGACAATCACCCCACCGTCTTGTCCATGATAGCGGTTTAGTTTATTCATTTTAAAACTGTCAAACATCATTTCACTGGCATTACCTAAGGTGTCAAATAACCCTAAAGGATTCGGTTTTAACCGCCCAATCACTTGCAGGCGACCATTAGCCGATTTGGCATTATTAAACCAAGCATAATTGACTAAGCCGTCTTGCATTGGGAACGTATTTTCACGAAACTCCGAAGGTGTCACCGCCACGCCACCACGAGAAGCAAACTCCCATTCCACATTGGTTGGCAAACGTACAAATCCCGATATTCCATCTTCTGTTGGTAAGGCACCTTTCGCCTGCCTCAATAACCATTCATTGTATTTTTGCGTAAAGGTCATGGCATCAAACCAACTAATATTCGTCATTGGCAATAAGCTCTTTATCGTTGGAGCATGACATTTTTCTGTCATCACGGCTTGATATTGTGCGTCTGTCACTTCATATTTCGCCATTAAAAAGAACCGCTCATTGTCCTTATTGGCAAATCCACCCGCAACATAGTTTGGTGTGGCGTATTCGGCATAGCCATCTTGCTCACGATTGCCGCCTAAAGTCACTAAGGTATCTTCTAAAGGTTGTTGCGTATTAGTTTTCACTATCCGAAAGACCATTTTACCTTCGCAAGGCATTGGCAGAATAACATCCTGTTCTAAAGGTTGAGGGTTATAAAATTTCTCTTCCCAAGCAGCGTGACTCGTACTACTCATCACCGTTAAGCCCAACAGGGCATACCCATACTTACACATCTCGTAAACTCTCCGCAGGCTGAATTCGAATCGCACGCATAGCCCCAATGGCCGCCACAATTCCCGATAAAATGAAGGTAGTCATAAACGCAAATCCTAAATGCAAGGGCTGTAAATGACTAATGAAGTGGGTATCCGCTAAATTGCTGGTTAAAATTTGATTAAACAATTCACTCCCGACCCCAAAAAATAAATAAGAGATGAAAAAAGCGACACTACTCAGCATCAGCGCTTGTAAAATTAAAAAGCCTATGACCCCAATTGACTGAAATCCTAACAAGCGTAGGACGGCAATTTCTTTTCTTTTGCGATCAATATTGGCTAAAAATGCCCCCACCAAAGAAAGCACACAGCCTACAATCGATGTCAGTGCAATGACCAGAAAAATCACATTGAGTACCGCATCAATGGCTTTGACATTTTCAATCGCTTTGGCTTCTGTTCGTGTATCAATATTTTTAGTACGTAATTTCAGCGCTAAAACGGCGACATCATCTAACTGTTTGGCATAAATACGCGCTCTCGCGAAGGTGTCTCTTGCTTGTTCTCTCACTTGCCCTTGCAGAGTAGGAAAGACTTCTGTTTGAAAACCATCACGAAAATCTTCAACGCCAACCAAGGTCGCCAGATGTACAAAGGCAGCGGGACGTGAAAAACGGGTTTCAGGCAGGATATTTTCCACCATCAGTTCAAGACGCCCTTTTTCCGTCACCCCCGCATAGTTTCGTGTGGCCAATAAGGTAATCTTATCTCCCGATCTCACTTGTAATTTTTCAGCCGCTAAGGCACTTAATACTACGGCATTTTTTTGTTGGAGCTGGATCGGCATTAAAATGGGATCGTTAGGGGCGGTAGGTAATAGCTCGACATCAGACACAAAATGGCGTGTCTCACTGCGTAAATCAACAATTGTATTCAATGAACGGGTTAACGGGATCACGAATTGGGTTTCAGGTTGTTGTTGCAACCAATCAAACCATTCAGAAGATAAGTTTAAATTGCCCACGATTTTAATTTCTAAGTGGCGAGGATCATTCATCAACTGTGCACGTAATTGAGACATTACACCATATTTCAAGCTGAATAACAGTAACAGGGGCGCAATCACGGCAATCAAAGAGGCAATAATACAAAAGGACACTTTGCGATCATAACGCAGATCACGCCATGCTAATTGGCTTAATAAGCGGATTTTTTTCCCAAAAGAGATTGCTTGCATATTCATTCTCTCAGCTGATGTCGGTAAAAATTGCGTGTTGTGGGGAAAGTAAATTGGCACTTAAGGCTCGCAGCTGCTTACGTTTCACCAATTCCCAGTCATGAGTAACCAATAACACAGAAATATTCTGTTGTGCTACCAGATCTAAAATCAAACTAAACAACACGTCAGCATGATGAGGATCTAACGCAGAAGTAGGTTCATCTGCCAATAAAACTAAGGGTTTATGTGCAACCGCGCGAATAAAAGCGACACGTTGACGCTCCCCAATCGACAGTTGTTTCGGGTACTTTGTTAAAAGATGTCCAATATTCAATTCTTGGCACAAGAAGGCAACCCATTGCTGATCGACGGAGCTCTGCAATAACGCGTTCGGCAATTCAATATTTTGTGCAACGGTTAAAAAGGGCAGTAATCCGCCATTTTGTAGCATAAACCCGAGTTTCTCTGCGCGAATTTGAGCCAACGCGGGTTGGTTTTGCTGTTGAATCAGACGATGAATATCCAACAGTGCTCCTTGCTTGCCCAATTGAAAACCGCTTAGCTGCTCAGGCTGAAGAATCAGACCGATCATTTCCAATAGGGTGCTTTTGCCACAACCACTTGTGCCTTGAATCGCCAAGACGTCTCCATCCGCCAGATGCAGTGTCGGTAAAGACACGGTGAAACCTTGTTCCCCTTTTCCCCGTGTCACAGACATATTTTCAATACAAAGCACAATCTCACCCTTTGTTTGTTATGGTAAGGCTTCTAAAGGCACTGGATAAACAAAATCACGTGGATCACTGCCTTCTGATAAGGAGATCCAACGGCTTTGATCTTCATTAAATACGCGGTAATGGCGTAATTTACTGTGCAATTCACGAATGAACTTTTCTTGTTCTTGCACGCTCATGCCTTTCCACGTGTCTTCGTCAATAGCAGTCACTTGACTCTTATAAGGGATATCATCAAGGTACTCACCTAATAAGCCCAAATCAGCGATTTTGGTTGCACTTTCTGTCTTAATTTTACTTGGATCTTGTCCCATTGCCGCCGCGACAGAACGCAGTTGTGCAAACATATCATTGGGCGAAATTAAGCCTTCATTCGCTGCATCAGCGATTTTTTTCACCACATCACTCAGATCACTTAACTGCGCTTTAGTCAACAATACACGCGCTTCGGCAGTCGGGACGGTTGGTTTGGCAAAATCTTTATCACTGATCCAAGCTTTAAAGACCGGTGGGGCTTTGCTACCTTTCGCGCCGCCCAAATAAGCTAATTGCATGGCACGCCCTAATAGGATGGCATCTTGCTCAATTTCAGAAGTCGGCTCAGAGGTGGATTTTTTCTCTTTTTCCACCGCACTTAACGCACTACCTGCCGCCATTTCACCACGATAAGCTAATTTCACTTGCGCAGTGAGGGCTTTCGCTAAGGTGCTAATTTTCTCACCAAACTCATTCACATCACCGGCATTCACTGGATAATACAGTGCTTTATTTAGATAATGATTAAACGCTAAATCCGTATATTGGGCTTGGGCTTGATCGTGGTTTTTCGCACCAGAAGGTGTTTTTAAGTGCAAGGCATAAATGGCTACCCCACGATGTTGCGCTTCTAAACGTAACTGCTTCGCATCCAATCCTGTAGTAGAAATAGGGTTATCCCCTTCAATCGCCCCTGCGTCGGTAATCAAGACGATATAACGCGCACCAAACTGATTCCATTGGATTTCATTCAGCGCTTGGCTAATCCCCGCATACGCATCTTCACTAAATTCTTTACTCGACACTTTAGCTTGCTTTAATGAGGCGACTTTTTGCATAAAGTCTTTGCCGTCTTTCACGCTTGTCGGATCCACAAACATTTTTGAGGTATACTCCAGCCCTTTAACCGCTTTGGTGCTTGATCGGAATGCCACCAAGCCGAACTTCACTTGTTCGCCTAAATGCTCTTTTTCAATTTGATCGTACACTTGTTTGATCGCTTCTCGCGTCCGATTAATATAAGGATCCATCGAAATCGTCGAGTCAATCACAAACACCACTGCAGCACGAAAACCCGTCACTTCTTGAGGGCTATCCTTTGTCAGTGTTTTTTGTGGATCCGATGACCCCGTCTTTGTTGTGGTACTTGAGGTAGGCGAACTTGTTAATCCCCCCTCTTGTTTGCTGACGGATGCAACCTCTAGTGCGCGTTCATAAAAGCCTTTCGCATTCATCACCTCTTCACCTTGTAAAATCGGCAATAAGTAAAAGTTTTTCTGAAAATCAACAAATTCTTTCGGTTCTTGTGCTAACACCGCAGGGTGCGTGTTGTTTGCTGTTAGCGCTTGGCGAATCGGGTTCACCACTTGTACAGGATCTTCGGCGTTAATCACCTGATCTAAGGCTGCACGGTCTTTAAAAAAGAGTAAAGGATCACGTTCCGCCGGATTGGTAAATACCAGCGTCATTTGCATCTGCCACGGTACAGCACAGCTTTCATCAAGCCACCCCACGGTTTTCCCAAACGTATCGGGCCCCACTTGTAGCATGCTTTTGCCCGCCTGATTTTCACGTTTATAAACATAGTAACGAGAAAATACAGGAATTTTTTTGCCTGATTTTGCTTGTTGACTCTCCAACAATTCACAACTGGGTGTACTCAAAACACGTTGATAAAGGGTAGTTTTCCCTTCTTGCAATAACGGCTTTTGTTCCGCCAGTGCATTCAAACTCAAGGGCAATAAGCCACAGAGTGCATAAAGGGGGAGCAAATTCAATCTTGTCATAGGTTCCTCTCCATATTCGGCACGCAATTTGCCAACCGATTTATTTTCTTAATTCCGCTAAACCTTTTTTCGCTGCTTCATTATTCGGATCAATCGATAATGCCGTTTCATACCAATAGATTGCGTTTTCTTTATCAACGGTGAAACAAGGACCACCTACCGCATACTCTTTCGCATAAGCTACAGCAAGTTCAACATTGCCACTTTGTGCCTGATGAGCATATAAACGTTGTGCAATGCTACATTTGTTGACGGTCTTTGCTTCGGCAATCACGTTTAACAAGCGTTGATTATCTGGTTTGCTTTTCAAGCAAGCTTGAATAAAGGCTAACTCATCTGTACTGTTTGCAACACTACATTCACTGACCACTGTTGTTTCAGTCTTACTAGATTGATGACCAAATAAGAAATACACGACCGCGGCTCCAATGCCTAATAATAAAATGAGTAACCCGATGAAAAGCCCTGTTTTACTTTTCTTCTGTTCTCTTGGGGTAGGTGCTATATCCAAGGCCGTTGTCTCGCTATCGACTGATACAGCTGGCGGTTCATCAAGAGGCGAGACATCATTTGCCGTATCGACAATAGGTGCCTCTTTTATTTCCACAGTTGCTGCTATCGGAGTCGCAGGCGCTGAAAAAGATCGGTCTCTTACATCACTTTCACGCGAAGAATCCCCTCCTGCCGAGGAAGCTAAGATGTTGCCAATTAAACTGAGTGGTCCACTGTCTTCCACTTGCCCATCACGCACTTGTAATAAAAAGCGAACATTACCACTTTGACTAATTAATCCATCAACAAGCCAAGGACCAACTCGTCCCTGTAACACATCACCCACCACATTCAGTTCGGTGGTTTTATGCCAAACCGGTTCCGGCGTCCATTTATCCTCACCCGCAAAATAATGACTATCTTGATTACGTTGAACGGCAAGCTCCACTTCATGACTGCCTTTCCATTTACGTGCACTCAATTGTGCATAGCCTGGGCTATCTTCTCTTAATTCAATTCGTAACACCGTCAATTCCTCTTCTTGTTATTCTGTCAGTTGTGCGGCACGGAAAGCGCGTAACACATTCCCTAACTGTGCATTTTGTGCCGCATTCATTTCACGTCCGGCACTATGTCCTGCATTATTTACGGCAAAATGCCCAAATGCCACCAGCCAATCTAGACGATAATTATCATCATAATTGCTGGTCTGATCATTCAATTTTGGTAAGCCGTTATGTTGCTCGACGGGACGTTGTTCAAAAATCATTTGCCCCGCCAACACTCTGCTGGCTGGACGTTGTTCTAGTGCCATGTCTGAATAGCCTAACCAAGCAATAAAATCAGCAATGGCCGTATTCATGGTAAACACTTGTCGCTCAGCCAATTGATCACGTTTGCTCCCGCTACGTTCATTACGTAACGCGATTTTTGACAATTGCTCTTGCAGTTTTAATCTTGTCGCACCTGTCACTAATTCATTGACAACATTTTCGACATTATCTACTGACACGCCCAAATATTGCATTAAACGGTGATCAGCGGTTAAATTGCGTAAATGGCTGACCCACGCCTTGAACACTGCTTGCGCAAAGCGTGATTCTTCCACTTTTTCAATACGTTGTGGCGTGGTCGTAGTAACTGGAGCTGGATCACTAAATAAATCGAACTCTTCTGCCGGTGAATAGGTTTGTTCAACCTCTTCTTCCCCTAATATGTCATCTAAATCAGAGAAATACAGCGAACGTATGGTTTCTTCCGGTAACTGCAGATGACGCAATAATTCGCCCATACAAAGAGAACGTGGATTTTGTGGATGTAGTTCTTTTGCGAGCACATTGGCTAATTGTCTTTTTTTCGCCACTTCTTCTTCGCCATCGCTTTGATACCAGCTCGCAAAACGATTCTCGACAAAGTGGTGAATCCGTTCGTTCAATTGTTCGGTTAAACGATGGGCTTTCACTTCAGGTAGGGCGATGGTTTCTAAGTACTGGCTAATGCGTTTCATCCCACCATCATTCAGTAATAACATCGCATCCCAAGCTTCTTCTGGTTGAGCAATATGTTTGCGAATATCGGGATCTTGACAAAACGTGCGTTTTAACAAGGCAAGTTGTGCGGTTTCACTCTGATTGATACTGACTTCGTTTTCCCCTTCCACATTTAAGAAAGGCACTTTAAAGCCGGGTTTACGTACCAAGAAAACATTATCAAACGGGTTGCCATTTGCCCAATTATTAAACCAGTCATAATTGCCAAAACGTTCTAAAATAGTTTGTTTTAATAATCCCCCCGATCCCCAAGAAATTTTTAATAATTCTTCCTCTTTGGTTAAATCCTGACTAATCCGCATGTCGAACATCGTAATCGCCCACAATAAACCGGGTTTACGTTCCGCACGCTGTTCTGGGCTCTCACCTTGCGTTTTGTGGATCCAACGCTCAAGTACAGGACCAACGCTGTTGACATCGGATTGCTTGGTTGATGGTGTACACACAACCAAAATATTCATTTCTTGACTGTCTGTATAACGTTCAAATAAATACGCTACTTTACCGCGCAAGATCAACTGAGATACTGGATTCCCCTCTTTCACTTCTGCTAAGGAAGTAATTGCCAAGCGTCCACGATACCCCGGGAAATCCAATAAATCGACACGCTCCACTGCAGGCACGCGTGTTGGATTCATCAATGGGAAAACTAACTCCGCGGTCAGTGCGGTTAATTCCGCTAACGAAATTGTCACCGCTCCCCCGACTTCTTCACCCTGTGCGGGACGCACATCAATTTGCTCATCACGTGCGGTACCTAAACGTTCTAGCATATCCACATTCATGATACTATCCGCCTGTGATAAGCCACCTTCAGGGGTTTCTTTTACCACTGCGCTAAGCGGTGCATACACGCGTTCTGGATGCCCTAAACGTGCTAATGAATTGGCAAATTGAATATAAATATCGGTCAGATCGGGAATTTCACCCCAAAGAATCGAGAATAATGTGGCACGTTCTTGGATCGCTAAATAAGGTGCAAGTGCGGTCGCATTTGCCCAATAATTGCCTTGTAACACTGATAACGACTTGCCAAAACTATCTTGGGCGTAATCTTGTAAATCCACCACATCATCTTGATTGACACCCTGAACCATTGTGGCAGAGACTCGACCACTTAAGCCTTTCACTAATTGATTAATCCGCGATTGTGTAATTTCGTATTCCACCCGTTCTTTATCAAAGTCATTGAAATAGGCATTCACCAGAATTTTTGCCACTTCAATTTCACTGAATAAACGCAGCTCTAAAGGATAACCTGCCACCCCTTGAGTTTTTTTACGGGTAAAACGCGTCACCAGCCCAGTTGCTTCCTTACCGCCACCGGGTGGGTTGATATGCTTAATAAAATCCAGTTTTTGTCCATCGAACAAGGTTTCTAATTTTCCGCGTTCATCGGCCGCCAAGGCAGAAATCAAAAAGGATTTACCCGCTTGGGATAAGCCAAAGAAACCCGCCGTAATTGGCTTATCCGACACCGCGCCTAAGCGTTTTGCCGTATTACGTAAACGGCGCAATTCTAAAATTAAGCTGTCTGCCTCATTGTTTAACCGGACCACATTCGGGCGCACATCATCAATCCAATCAATCGCTGATTGTGATGCAGTAAAGACGTCATGCCAGGATTGTGCTAATTGTTTTGCTGTATTACTCATTATATCTCCCGTTTAATGCTGCCCGTATCTAACCAGTAAAGACTGTCTTTTAAGCCGGCATCGGTCATGGTATTCAAACTTAGTTTAATTTGTGGCTCACCCAGTTCATTCCGTCTTAAGCGAATTTTCCTCACTTTGCCATCGAGCGTTTTTAATTCGGCATTGGCAATTTCAAAGTGTTCAATACGTTCTTTTTGTTTTGACGCTAACCCTAACGCCTTCTTAATACGCAAGGTAATATCCAACACGCCACCATTGGCTAACTCACGATTAAGTGCATCATCTTCAATTGTCAAAATATACAGTGGGGTGGCACTCCAACGCTCCACATTCAATTGGCGGAAACCTAACCGCGCTAACCCGCGTGCTTCAAAATGGGTCTCTGGCAATTCATAATCTGGGTTATCCAGATCAATATCACGATAGTAAATATTGCTCTCTTTGATGACATTATTGTTATCCAATAACCCAACATATTTGACTGTTGAGTAAGCCACGAGTGCCGTAGCACGCAAATAGAAGTTAGGTAGGCGCTGATGTGTACTTAAAAAACACAGCATTGCACCAACTGATGCGGTCGTTTTTGGATCATCAATGCGACCTTGTTTATGGAAAGGATACCAGTTACCCGTACGGTAATTATGTAAAGGCAAAATACGCCCTACCGGCAGAGGTAAACGTGAGCGGAAAAAGGCTTGTACACCAGGTAAACGCGAAGGACGTCCAGTCAATAACAGCACATCACACTGATAGCAATTAATAACTTCGCATAAGGCGTTAAAGGTTTTACAAATATCGTAATAATCGCCACGCACAAAGCGGTTATGAATCTCACGTAAATTCACCTCAAGCGGTAAATCTAAAATACTAAAATGCGGATCATTTAATTCCCGTCTAATCGGTTCATTAATGTAATCTAAAACGCTTTCGGTTGGGGCTTCCACTTCATTTAATAAACTCGAAAAACGCAGATCCGTTAACGTTCCTTCACTGTAATAAGGATCAAAATTCTCATACGCTTTTAAAACACGTAAGCCAATAGGCATAAAGACCTGAAGTGTTAATTGCTGACGCAATAATTTATCCTGTACAGACCGCTCTTCTGAACCAATTAATTTAGACAAAATGGAATCAGGTTCACGTAGCCCTTTTTCTTTTAAACCTTTGGCGAGGGAATTGACCACCACATCACGAATCATATCGAGCAAAATATCATCCCCTGCGACTTTAAAGCCATCGCGGAAACGTTGCGTTGGGACGATATGTGCGTTACTGCCCCCCGTGTACTGATTACTCCCATAGTCTAAAGCATAATCATTAATCACTAAGTCTGTCGTACCACCACCAATATCCACTGTGGCAATGGTAATCTTGCCTTTTTCTTTATTATCACTGCGTCTTAATGCTTCAATAAATTCTTCTGGGCGACCACCATAATTATTTTGGGTTTCATTAAAGAAATAGACCACTTGCCCACAGGTTGCCTCGTCCCACTGAATGACCACTTCAGGCAACATTGGCCAATAACTTTCGCGACTGTCTTTCGAATCAAAATTGAGATCGTCATCGCTTTTATCCCAACCGAGACTTTTCCAAACAAGCCCAATCGCTTGATACACACTGTTACGGAAAATTTCGCGTTCAGGTTTTGGCATTGCAGGCGGCACCGTCAAAATAATCGAACGTAAATAACGCGGGGTACGAGAATGCTCTAACTTCGCACGTTGTGTCGGGCTATTAATTTGAATTAAGGCGTGCATCAAAACTTCAGATAACATGAATGTCATTAATGAACTGCGTGAATATTTGGGATGGAAAACTGGAATTTTACGCTCAAATTCCTCATCAATCGTATCATCCAAAATATGCAAGGCTTCGCCATATTCATTAATTAGGCCTGACAGTGGTTCTGCCGTGGCATGGGGTTCGTGATCTGTCTTCACATACGCGCTATTAAAGCGCCAACCTTGACCATACTGTTCGGTGTCCCAAAGATAACGTTTCGGGCTAGATAAGCCAGTCGAACCTTCATTCCCATTACGCCGGCTCGCCAAACGCGCCGCTTCTTTGCCCACTCGCCCAATGGTTGCCCACTGGAAAGCATCACGACGTCCACTTTGGACCGAGAAATGCTCTTTACCAAAAAACGCTTGAGCAAATTCTACGCGGCTTTCAAAAGGTTCGTTATACACCCGTTCTGGACTGCTTAAATCACGTAATTCCAGTTCATAACGTTTTTTTAAGCCGTCTTTTTCTTGCTTATGATCTTCAATCAGAATCCCACAGGTACGCGAATTGCCCACATCTAACACCATATCCACCGGAATGGCTTCTACAATATCATCTGCCTTTTTCGAAACGACCTTAATATTTGGCATGGATAAGCACGTACCTAAAATCGCCAATATATTCAGATAATGCGCTTGATGATTTTTCAGTGTAATCGCATCGGATAATTCTTCAAAGTCAGTTAGACGAATGGTATGCGCCTGTTCTTTAAAAATTTCTAACAGCCATTCATTCACCCATTTGAAATCTAAAAACCATGACATTTGATTGGATTGGTGGGCTAAACCAAACACAACACCAGAACGCACATCTTCTTCTGTCGGTGCCAAGTAGGCAACATTTTGGCTATTTGGAAAGACTTTCGTATCAAACGCAAAGGTCACACGGTGAGTATGCCCATCTTGATCAGGATTCTCTAAGCAAACAATACGCACACGCGCCCAGTTATATGGGCCTTCATCAAAACGATCGGGGGGCACAGTACGTAAAAAAGGTATCGGCAACCAAATGCCATCAAATAAGGTAAAAGCGTGTTCCACACTGATATCTTGTTCAGGGGTCACTATTCGACCAGGTTGAGAAGGATCATAATAGCCATCACGCACTTTATCTTCAATTAAACGGCGTAATGGCCCATTTTCACCAGAAGAAATAAAATAACCGCTAGCGATATCGCGCCATTCCCGTGCCTTCCAATCAATTTTCAAACCAAAATCAATAAACTGAATACCGCTATTCATCACCAGCGACACTTCTTTGCCTAAATAATGTAATTCTGGGAGCATTTTTTTATTCTCTCTTTATCTCGTCAATTTAAGGGGTTTTCATGGACATTGGGAAACGTTGCCCCGAACCATATTCACCTTCACAATCCGCCGATCCCGTTGCATCTGGCTTACAGCTCACATTAGGTAATTGATAGAATGAACCATCACTACAATTGGCAATACCAGTGTTTGCAATACTTAAACTGCCGTCTCGCATCGCCGCATTCACATCACCGACACATTGCACACCATCCCCACGTTCAACTCGTACTTGCCCTTTCCCTTTTTCAAATTCATAGTTGAGACGAAGGGGTTTACCCGTGGTTTTATCTTGGATTCCAGCGCCCGCCTTCCATTTCCCATTCAGGAAATCCACGTTACCGGTTTGACTACTCTCGGCAGGAATCTGTAATGGCTTATTCGTCAAAGTCGGATCTTGTGGCGGGGTTTGATCTGCCAACAGCTCTTTCGTCGCTGCTGTCTTCGCAGCTTCTTCTTGCGTGTTTGGCTGTTTACTATCAGGCTGAGTCGTAGGCTCATCCACTTTTAACGGATCCTGTGCGGGATCTGGACCTACTGTCTTATCTGTCACATCTGGCGGTGTTGTTTTGTCCGTCAAATGCGTACCTGCCGTTTCAACAGACTGTATCTTGGTGATCGCGTTTTTATCCTCAACAGTACCCACTTTTTCGATCACGCGGTTGCCTGAATCGGTCACAAAAGTGCGGTCACATTTTTCTAAATTTTGGGTGGTCGTTTGTGTTAAACGGGTAATGAGAGCTTTATCAGTGACTGCCTGCCCATTGTCGTGATACACCCACTTATTTTGCGCAAAACGATACAAACGCCCGTCTAAACAAATCAGGCGTTCTGTTGCGCTCAACGATGTTTTTTCTACTGGCGTTGTTTTTTTGGCGAGATCAACATTCGTGGTGCCACAGCTACGTAGAAAGAACAATGCCAGTAATCCCAAGAGTAAGAGTGGCAATAGCCATAATAACCAACGCCACCACGGTTTCTTTTCCACCACATTTGGTTCAGGTTCAGGGGAAATAACAGGCGATGCAACAGGCTCACGCACAACCGGTTTTAAACGTAAGAAAGGATGTCCATAGGGTTCTGTATTTTTTTCTACAAATCCCCAGAACGTGATCACAGGACGATTATTGACTAAGTACACATACTCAGGACTTGGAAAACGTAAGGCTTTCAGGTTATCGGGATCGTGAATATCTTCAGGGTGCTGATTGCCACAGAGTAAACGCGAAAAGAGTAAGAGATCACCTTGTAAATTCTCACTTTTTTTCAAACTGAGGCCAAATTGTAACATTGCCTGCTCGAATTGACTCAGTTCCGCAAACGCCGCCGCACGTTCTTCATCTGTCGCCGAACTCCAAGGAATAATCATATATTTACCATCCGCACGATCAGACTCAAATGGCACATACCAATCGATTTGACTCCCCTGATCATTACGCTGTGGAATGGCTAAATAATTAGCGAAACGCTTACCGATGGTTTTGTCATTGGTGTCTTTGACCCTAAACTTAATCGCATCACGCAATTGCGAAGCAACCGCATAAACGGGAGTTCCATCTTGCCCAAGTGCGGTGTAATTTTTTACATCGCCGCTTCGTAATAAAGCACTTAACATAGCTTGTCCTTGTTTAACCTGATTACAACAAATACAAAATCGTTATAAATATTGCACTACATTCGGTTGATTTTAATAATCTTGCTGCAGAAATGCAAAGAATTTGTACTTTTTTGCACCACTGATATTTGTATGGATATCAAGGACCTAAAAAGTAAACCGCCCACTTTAGCTAGACAGAAGTAGGCGATGAAGTCATTTTATTTTGCGATAAATAAGACAAATTTGATAAAAATTACTTGATACTGTTTATCCATACAGTTAATATACTCGACAAATTCTGATGATGATTTTATTGAGGATTCAAACATGGCAACAAAAGAAGAAAAAAATAAAGCACTGGCCGCAGCACTTGGGCAGATTGAAAAACAATTTGGTAAAGGCTCGATTATGAAATTGGGCGATACCCAAGCCTTAGATGTTGAAGCCGTGTCAACAGGCTCATTAAGCCTCGACGTCGCACTTGGCATTGGCGGGTTACCAATGGGTCGTATTGTTGAAATTTTCGGGCCTGAATCTTCCGGTAAAACCACCTTAACCCTTTCGGTGATTGCGCAAGCACAAAAAGAAGGCAAAACCTGCGCTTTTATTGATGCAGAACATGCATTAGATCCTATTTATGCGGCGAAATTAGGCGTGAATGTGAATGAGTTATTAGTGTCACAGCCAGATAACGGTGAACAAGCCCTTGAAATTTGTGATGCATTAGTCCGTTCCGGTGCAGTGGATGTGATCATTGTGGACTCGGTCGCTGCCTTAACGCCAAAAGCGGAAATTGAAGGGGAAATGGGCGACTCTCATATGGGTTTACAAGCGCGTTTGATGTCACAAGCCTTACGTAAATTGACTGGACAAATTAAAAACTCAAACTGCTTAGTCGTCTTTATTAACCAAATCCGTATGAAAATTGGTGTGATGTTTGGCAACCCTGAAACCACCACAGGGGGTAATGCGTTGAAATTCTATGCCTCTGTGCGTTTAGATATTCGCCGTACCGGTGCGATTAAAGACGGCGAAGAAGTGATTGGTAACGAAACTCGCGTGAAAGTCGTGAAAAACAAAGTCGCTGCGCCATTCCGTCAAGTCGATTTCCAAATTCTTTATGGTCAAGGGATCTCAAAAACAGGTGAACTGATTGAGTTAGGGGTGAAACACAAGTTAGTCGATAAAGCGGGGGCTTGGTATGCCTACAATGGTGAGAAAATTGGTCAAGGTAAAGCCAACGCAATGAAATGGCTAGAAGAACACCCTGAAGAAGCGCTAGCGTTAGAAACGAAATTACGTAATGAATTATTAGCCAACCCAGAAAAAGTGCTCGCAGCAGATATTGCAGAACAAAATGAAAATACAACGGATGTAGAGACGGATTATTAATCTGCTGTTACGTGTTCAATCCATAAAAGTGCGGTGATTTTTAATAAAATTTCACCGCATTTTTGTACAAATCGACTCAATACATAACAAATAAGAGGTTCGTTATCATGTCTTCTCCCGCCTTAAATTATGTCATTGGTTTACTCGCTCGTCGAGAATACAGTGAATTTGAACTTCGCTGTAAAATGCAAGAAAAAGGCCTGTCAGAACAAGAAATCGATGACACACTTTCCTTTTGCCAACAAAAAAACTGGCAAAATGATCGCCGTTTTACGGAAAATTACCTCACTTATCGCGCACAACGCGGTTATGGCTTAACTCGAATCAAACAGGAATTGCAACAGCTTAAAGGTATTTCGTCCACTATAATCAGTGAAGTAGAACAAACACTCGAACTGGATTGGCACGCTCAGGCATTACTGGTATTACGTAAGAAATTCCCACAATACGCCACCCTCACCGATTTAAAGTTAAAACAAAAAATTTGGCGTTATATGCTTTCACACGGTTTTAAACCCGATCACTTTGCCCATTACATTGGTCATGGTGACATTGAAGATCAGGGTTATTAACCATATTTGTGAGAAACATGCATAAAAAAATGGCACTGAACGTTGGACATCCAATCCGCTCAGTGCCATGTTTTTCTGATCGACTGCTTATTTACTTTCTAAAAGTGCGGTGCTATTTTCTGCGCTTTGTGAAGGAGCTAACGACGCAACCGCCATGGTTTCTTTTAAGCTTTCTTCACGCACTTGCTGCGCCAACGCCTTTTCACCTACTTGTTCGAACACATAAGCCGCCATATTCACATCAGTGGCTTCAAGCTGTGCTTTATTAGCAACAACGTGCTTAAATGCTTGGCTCGCTTGCGTAAAATCATTATTACGCACATATAAATACCCTAATGCACGATAAATACAACAGTGCTCACCTTCTTCGGCTTTGCTCACTCTTTTTTCCATCAGTTTAATCAACTTACTATTATCTTCTGGTTGTAAACGTGCAATTTGTGTACAGAGTAAACGATTTTCAGGGCTTTTATCTTCCACTTTTTTCAAGGTTTCAAGTGTCAATTCATAAGCCGTTTCATGATCATTACAGTCAATTAAACGTTGAATTAATGCAATTTTGAACGAAAGATCATTGCGACGTTTACGTGGTTGATCATTCCACCAAGCCAATAACCCATCCACGCCCTCTTCATTCATTTTCTCATCTAATAAACCATTTTCGACTTGACGTTGCAATCGTAGCAAATCTTGTGGTGCATACAATTCTGCACTTTCAACCTGATCCAATATTTTATCTAATGCCACATATGCCTTTGATTTTAAATAAATCTCTACAGCAAGTTTTAAGACTTCTTTATTACGGTTAGTCATCACCAATAAACTATCAACCGAACTGCGTGCTGCGGGTAATTTACCTTGTTGTAATAAAATGCGCGTTCTCGCTAATTCAACCATTAAATTATCTGAACCCGCTAACTCCGTTGCTTCCATAAGATAACGGTTCGCCGAAAATTCATCACCACGTTGTTGGGCGGCTTCCGCTGCAGTAATGAAGTTCAAGACTGGCTCGTCTGAATGTTTTGCGTTTTTGCCGATTAATTTTTCTGCTTTGGAATAATCGCCCTCATTCATACGCATCAACCCTTCCAGGGTTTGTTTCTGTGCTTTCGCACGTTTACGACGAGAAAACCAATGATAAGTATCACTGCTTAAACGTAAAAAACGCGTCACAATGACTTCAATCCCATAAATCACGGCCATCGCAATTACAAAAAACACCACTAACATCGTAATGGACATTTCAATGTTGTAACTGTTCGTTTCAATCAAAACATAGCCTTGTTGACCTGATAAATACGGTCCTGCAATGAGACCTGCTAGTAACACCAGCATTAAAAATAGCACTCTAAACATAATCTATTTCCTCTACTGTTGCTCTTTGGTTGAAGATTCACTCGGTGCACTACCCGTTGGATGACTGTCGGTTTGTTCCTCAACTAATGCCTTATCCACAGAAAGTTCAATTTTCTTGACATCTTGTGAAGGTCTATCCAGTAATTTGTCCAACGCATTGAGACTTTGTAATTGGGTCGGCACATCCACATAAATAGATTGTTCTGCCAATTCATCTAGCGTTTTCAAGAAGTTTTGTGCTACCTCTGAATTGGTATCAAAATAACTTCTGATCCAAGAAGCGACGGTTTCAAGTGATTGTTTATACAATTCATCTTGCTGGCGTGGTACTGCCATAATCGCAATTTGTAAACGCAAACGGATATTTTCACGTAAATAAATGTCCTGATTTGGTGCTAATAACACTTTATCACTGGTATTTCTTGGCGTAATACGAATAAAGTGATTTAAGAAAGAAGTCGCACTTTTTTCTGCGTTTTCTTTCCAATCCTCTAACGAATCAGTAAGTTTTTCGTTATTATTCACTGCATCAAAATTTACATCCAATACAGTCAATTCATCAATAGTATTGGCCAGTTGTGATAGGCGTTGCATGATCACATTTTGATCGACATTATTCAGTGCCAATAATTGTTTTAAATCATTATTAATCGCGGCACGAACTGTACTCACCCGTAGATCTGACATTTTTTCCAAGGTTTCATCTGCGATTTTCAGTAAAGCAATCCCCGTATCAACGTCATTATCAAGAACTAACTTACGTAATGCATTATTTAATAGGAAGTCTGCTTCCGACAACAACCAATCATTTGGCTGTTGTTGTTGCGCTGCTGCGCTGATGCGATTCACTTGATTTTGTAATACAGAAAGCGCATGCTCTTTCGCTGCAAGCGCTTTTTCTAACTGTTGTACTTTTTCTTCATTATCACGCGCATCATGCATTAATTGACTAATTTGCTGACGCTCTTGTTCAAATGTTGGAAGATCCCCTTTTGCCGGTGTGATATTAGCCGTTTGCTGTTTAAGTGCGGTGAGTTGCTGCTGAATGTTATCGACTTGTTGTAAACCAAAATAATAGCCTGCACCACCAAGACCAAGCGCAACCAATAATGCCAATAACGCTAAACCACTACCGCCACTTTTCTTCACAACGACCGTTTCAGCGGGATTGTTTAATTCTGATTTTGCTTGCTTAGCAGGTTCTTTCACAGGCTCTTTTACACTGTCTTTCATCTCATCTCGCATTTTGCCTGCATCCTTTTGCTCTGTTGCCTCGTTTTTCGCGCTTTCCGTCTGCGTAGCAGGAGTATGTTGCGCCACTGCCTGTTCTTTTGGATCTACCGTGACTTTTCCACTGGTCTTTTTCTTATCTGTACTCCCCTCATTTTTTGGTACAGTACTGCTTTCAGAAGAGGTTATTTTATTTTCAGCCATAATACCCATTTCCTTTATGATCATTAGAATTCAACACAAGTTAGTCCGCAGACAGCAATGTGTTTAGTAAATGCACGTTATCTGCTCGAGGTGAAACCACCACATCACGCCAACCCAATTGTTTGGCTAAATTGGCAATACGCTGACTTACCGTCACCAACTGACAACTTTTTAGCCAATTATGTTCACTTTCTGGCACAAAATCTACCAGATACTGTAAAATTTCTGCACTGCTAATCACAAGCCGATTAATGCCAGCACGCTTACAAATACTGATTTGCTCAGCATTATTGTAGGCAGTAGGCACACGCTGGTAACATTCGAGTGCGTCCACTTTTGCGCCACGTAATTGCGCCTGCTCAGAAAAATACTCACGTCCCCCATTACCACGTAAAATTAAAACGTGTTTTTCTGCCAAATTTTGCATGACCTCCAGTGCCAATACGCCTTCGCTACTTTCCTGTCGATAAGGATAAAGTACTGCACGTTCGATTTGACTGGCAAAAAATTCAGCACTGCGCTGTCCTACCGCAAAATACACTAAATCGGTTCGCCAAGAAAATCCGGTCTTCTTCAAGGTGTCTGCGGCATGCTGTACCGCATGTTTTGATACCGCAAAAACATAATCGCCTGCTTTAAGTTGCGACAGTTTGTTCGGTAGGTCATTCAATTCTCGTCCTGTTTCGATCGTAAAGAGCGGTAAATGAATAGCAAAGATTCCCGCTTGAATCAACATCTCTGTTAACTGTGCACCTCGCACATCAGGTCGAGTGACTAATACCGCCATTTTATTCTTCCCTTCCTTAGTTTGAATAAAGTGTTTGCAAGATCTTATCCGCGCCTTGCTGTAAAAGTTTTTCTGCCACTTGAATACCTAATATTTCGGCATCCTCAATTGGCCCCCGTCCTTCGGCACGAAGAATACGCGAACCCTCTACCTCGCCCACTAAAGCACGCAAAAAGATCGCGCCCTTTTCAATAATCGCATAGCCTGCAATCGGTACCTGACACCCACCCTGTAGATGGGTATTCATCGCACGTTCGGCTAGTACACAAGCGGTAGTATCCGGATCAGCTAAAGGGGCTAACAGTCGTTCAACCTCCTTATCTTGACGACATTCAATGCCAATTGCCCCTTGTCCTACCGCAGGTAAGCATTGTGTGACCTCAATTAAGGAGGCAATCCGCTGTTGTTGTCCTAAACGAATGAGACCCGCTGCGGCCAAAATAATGGCATCATAATCACCGTTATCTAATTTTGCTAAGCGTGTCCCCACATTGCCACGTAGTGAATGAATGCACAGATCAGGACGTAACTGCTTTAACTGACATTGACGACGTAAGCTAGAGGTGCCTACTACCGCACCAGAAGGCAAGTCCATGAAAGTGCGGTAGGAATTCGATACAAATGCATCATGCGGATCTTCACGCTGACAAATCGTGCTAAGCATTAACCCTGCTGGAAACTGCATGGGGACATCCTTCATTGAATGCACTGCAATATCTGCACGGCCCTCTAGTAAGGCATGTTCTAACTCTTTAACAAAGAGTCCTTTCCCCCCCATTTTAGCCAGTGGCGTATCTAAAATCACATCGCCCTTTGTCATCATTGGAACAAGTTCGACCACTAAGTCTGTATGCTTTTTTTCCAAACGCGCCTTCACATAGTTCGCTTGCCATAACGCAAGCGGACTTTGACGTGTCGCAATTCTCAAGCGTTTTCTTGTCATCATCACTATCATTTTAGGTAGAATAATTTGCTCTTATCCTAACATTGTTGGGGTTAAATGTCAGTTTCCATTTAAATTTTTTGCTTTCAGTTATACCAAGTGTTAGAGTACTGAGGTGAAGTGAATCTCGTCATATCTGTGAGTGGAATAGCATTTGAATTACGATCTCTTTAGTGCCCAAAAGAAAGTGGAGTATTTAGATAAGCTACGTATCGAGCGCGCATTATCTGGTTCTTCTGACGAATTTCAGCACGTTTTTCAATTACTTACGTTATTATTACATATTAACCATCCGAATCTCCCTGGCTATGTTGCTGACGCGCCGGTAGGGATTGCTGACTTTGTCATTTCCCCCTACCAAAAACAATATCTGCTCAACACGGTGCCGGGTTTAGATGCTAACCGGCCACTGCTCCCGTCCTTTTCTTACCGTAGCACCAACGCTATTTTAGGGGTCTATGTGATGGGTAGCATCGCGTCTATTTCACAAACACCAAAATCAGATTTAGATACTTGGGTCTGTCATCGTGACGATTTAAGCGCTAAAGAAAAAGAAGCCCTACAACGTAAGGCCCATTTATTAAAAAATTGGGCAAAACAATTTAATATCGAAGTCAATTTTTATTTAATGGATCAAAAGCGATTCCGCTGTTTCCGTTATGCTGAACCTTTAACAGCAGAAAACTGTGGTTCAGCCCAATATATGTTATTGTTGGACGAGTTCTATCGTTCTGTGATTCGGTTAGCAGGCAAACCATTACTCTGGTTACATTTATTAATCGAACAAGAAGAAAATTATGAACGTGAAGTTGAACGTTTAGTGCGCACCCAACAACTTTGTCTTGACGATTGGGTTGATTTCGGTGGTTTAGGGCAACTTTCTGCCAATGAATATTTTGGTGCCAGTTTATGGCAACTTTACAAGGGCATTGATGCCCCGTATAAATCGGTAATTAAGATCGTACTGTTGGAAACTTATTCATCAGAATACCCCAATACCTATTTAATTGCGCGTCAATTTAAAGAAGAATTATTAACTGGCAAACTCAATCCTACTCACCATTTTGATCCGTATTTAGCCATGTTGCAACGTGCGACACGCTACCTCACGAAACAAAAAGAGTTCAAACGGTTAGGTTTTGTTCGTCGTAGTGTTTACTTAAAAGCCACCGAGGGAATGTGTTGGCAAGACCCCAATGTAAAAAATAATTGGCGCTTACTGCTTTTACAAACACTTATCCAAGAATGGAATTGGTCGGATGCCTTAATTGACGAATTGAATCAACGCGCTAACTGGAAAATCAAACAAGTTAAAAAAGCGCATAACAGCTTAATTAAATTCTTAATGCTCAGTTACCGTAACTTAGTGGCCTTTGCTCGCAAGCATAAAGTAAATTCGAGTATCATGCCACAAGATATCAGTGTGCTCACACGTAAACTTTATACCGCCTTTGAAGAATTACCCGGTAAAATTACCTTACTTAACCCACAAATTTCACTCAATTTATCAGAAAAAAACTTGCTGTTTTTTGAAGTAAAAGGCAGTAAAACGTTTAAAGATGGCTGGTATGTGGTAAATCAAACACCGAGTGTTGCCGGCTTTGTGCAAAAACGTTATACCGAATACAGTGAAAGTTTAAACAAACTGGTCGCTTGGGCGTATTTTAATCGTATTCTCACCGCCAATACTGACTTACACATTATTAGTCCCAATGTGTCCTTAACAACCTTGCGACATTTTGTTACCGATTTACGTCTCTCGTTTCCAGTCACGGTTTCCTCTGTAACCAATGAGGATTTAACTCATGCCTGCGAAATTCGGAGTTTAATTGTCGCGGTGAACTTAACCGTTGATCCGACCCAAAAAATTACCCAAGCCAAATCTCGCATCCAAGCCAGTGATTTATTTAGCTTTGGACCGAAAGAAGAAAGTTTAGTCGGCAGTATCGATATTACTTATCGTAATCTTTGGAATGAAATCAGAACTTTACATTTTGAAGGACCGAATGCAATTTTGTTAGCTTTGAAGGTGCTGTCAAATAAAATTCATCGCGGTGCCCCGTCACCCAAATTGATTCAAGTATTTTCTTATAGCCATCGCTACCGCCAAACCTTGAGTAATATTGTCACCGCCTTAATTAATCGTTGTATTAGTATCCAAATTGGTGATGCGCTTCCACCACAAAATAATTTATTGCGTGTAGCAGGTAAAAACTGGCAGTTTTTCTTTGAAGAGCGAGGCATCAGTTTACAAGAAATTCATTCAAATGAAGAACTTGATGCCATTGGATTTGACACCGCGCTACAAACCGAAGTGGAAGAAAAAGAGAGCGCCTTACCCGATACCTCACGAACCTATCCCCCAGAGATTGATCACTTTGCTAGCGAGGGGTTTTTACAATTCTTCTTTGAAGATAATTCTGATGGCTCCTTTAATGTCTATATTTTAGATGAAGCCAATCGCATCGAGATTTACCGTAACTGCGATGGACAAAAAGAAAAGAAGATTTTGGAGATTAACCACATTTATCAGTCTTCAGGCTTGGATGAAAATAACAATCCGTATAAAATTGTGCAGCGTGATTTCAACTATCCGCAGTTCTATCAATTATTATTACAAGAGAATGGCGTAAAAATCGTACCATTCCACAGTCGATTAGCGATGTCATAACATATTGGGGGTTATATGTCAGAAAAAATGAAAGTGTTGATTATCGACGATCATCCATTGATGCGTCGAGGAATCAAACAACTTATGGAATTAGCACCGGATTTTGAAGTGGTTGCCGATGCCGGTAACGGTAGTGAAGGCATTAGCCTCGCCTTACAAACGCAACCAGATTTGATTATTCTTGATTTGAATATGAAAGGGTTATCAGGACTGGATACATTAAAAGCACTGCGCGCGGAGGGCATTGATGCACGCATTTTGATTTTAACCGTGTCTGATTTAAAAAGTGATATTTTTACCTTAATTGATGCGGGAGCAGATGGTTATTTATTAAAAGATACCGAACCTGACGCACTCTTAAGTCAAATCCAGCGTATCGCACAAGGGGAGGTGATCCTAAGCGATTCAATTAAAGATGCGTTAATTGAACGCCAAATGAACGCAGATCCTATCTATTCTCTCACCGAGCGCGAAATGGATGTCTTGCGTTTAATTGCTACTGGACTGTCTAATAAACAAATTGCTGGTCAGCTGTTTATTTCGGAGGAAACCGTGAAAGTACATATTCGCAATTTACTCCGTAAACTGAATGTACATTCTCGTGTCGCAGCCACAGTGCTTTATTTTGAGCATAAAGGACGCTAATCTTTCCCCTTAGAAAAAGCCAATTATTGTGATAATTGGCTTTTTTTTGCCAACAATTTATTCAAATTTTCATAAAAACTACCGCACTTTACGTTGCCAAAGCCTTTGCTTAAAAGGTACACTAAACCAATCTTTGATTTGAGGCGGCTATGAAATTATTCAGTAATATAACGGCATCATTGCTCACCAAAACGATATTTCTTATTAGCACTGTACTTTTGAGTACCGTCAGCTTAGCACAACAATTAGAAGTACAAATAAAAGGTATCCAAAATACAAAATTAAATAATAATGTGCGTATTTATGTTGGTATGATTGATAAAGAAGAGGCCGATGGTTCCGAGCGCCACAAACAATTGGTGCGTGAAGCAATTGACAAAGCGCTGCGAGCCTACGGCTATTATCAGAATGAAGTAGATTTTCAAATCGAAAGCCAAAAACCCCCTAAGAAAGATCAACTCATTGCCCATGTGAATATTGGGGAACCCGTGAAGATTGCTGAAGTCGATTTTATTTTACAAGGTGAAGCAACGCAGGATCCTGAGTTTCTCGCGGTCACTAAAAATATCCCCGCAAAAGAGAGTCCCCTTAATCATGAAACCTATGATGATTATAAAAGGAGTATCCAAAAAGTCGCGCTCAGTCGAGGCTACTTTGACGGTGATTTTTTAGTATCACGCTTAGAAGTCAAACCGTCAACGCAACAAGCTTGGTGGCGTTTAAATTATGACAGTGGTGAACGTTACCGCTTTGGTGAAGTCACCTTCGAAAATGCACAAATACGCGAAGATTATTTGCGTAACATGATCAATTTCAATAAAGGTCAGCCCTATCTAATTAATGATCTTTCTACCTTAACCAACAATTACACCTCATCAAATTGGTTTAGCTCTGTTTTAATGCAACCTGTTTTAGATGAAGAACACAAAATTGTGAATGTTGATGTATTACTGCAACCGCGTAAAAAAAATAGCATGGAAGTAGGGATAGGCTGGGCTTCTGATGTAGGCCCTCGCTTGCAATTAGGTTGGATAAAACCGTGGATTAACAATCGTGGTCACAGTTTCCGTACCAATTTATATGTGTCTGCGCCAAAACAGACCTTAGAAGCCACCTACAAAATGCCCTTATTAAAAAACCCGCTCAACTATTATTACGAGTACTCTGCAGGTTTAGAAAATGAAAATAAAAATGATACAGAGTCGTTCGCTTCGTCACTGTCTGCAATCCGCTATTGGAACCATAAAGAAGGTTGGCAGCATTCTTTAGGCTTACGTGTCCGTTATGACTCCTTTATCCAAGCAAATGTGAAAGACAAAACATTGCTTGTGTTCCCAACTGCCTCTGTCAGACGAACCCGTTTACAAGGCGGGCTATTCCCGACTTGGGGGGATACACAAAAACTGACCGTCGATTTAGGCCGCACTTGGTGGCTGTCTGATGTGGATTTCCTCAAAATGCAAGGATCGAGTTTATGGGTTAGAACCTATTTGCAGCACCACCGTATCGTAACGCGATTAGAACTCGGGTGGTTACATACCCAAAATATCGAACGTATTCCACCCGCCTTGCGTTTTTTTGCTGGAGGTGATCGCAGTATTCGCGGTTATGGTTATAAAAAAATTGCCCCTAAAAACAATGCAGGTAAATTAGTGGGGGGCTCTCGCTTATTAACAGGGTCATTTGAATATCAGTACCAAGTGTATCCTGATTGGTGGCTCGCGACTTTTGCCGATACTGGACTGGCGGCCAACCAATTCACAACAAAAGAGTTACGCTACGGGGCAGGAATGGGCGTACGTTGGGCATCACCAGTAGGTGCAATTAAGTTTGATATTGCGACCCCTGTTAAAGATAAAGACAACAGTAAAAATATCCAATTTTATCTTGGACTCGGTGCAGAACTTTAATCATCACAAAATCACCGCTAAAAAAGTATGACGTAGTGAAGAAAGACGGATAAGGTAACATGACAGAACATATCGCAGCACAACAGGCTTCATCTGAACAACAAAACCCAACGCCACCCACTCAGCTTAAAAAATCCTTTTGGCGCAAGCTGTTATGTGGCCTAAGTGCGGTCATTCTCTTACTAATTTTAGCGTTCTTCATCACACTCAGCACCAGTGCAGGTCAACGCTGGCTGATTGCTCTGATGGATAAAGCCTTACCTCAGCTCTCGATTGCACAAGTAAATGGTGGCTTACAAGAAGGCCTTGTCCTAAATCAAGTGCGTTTTGACACAGAAGGGGTACAAACACAGTTAGAGCAAGTTCGTTTACAACTGGATTTAAGCTGTCTATGGCGCTTACATATTTGTGTTAAAGAGATCGCTTTACACCAACCACATATTCAAGTGAATACCGCACTCCTGCCCCCGAAAGCAAAAGAGAAACCGACGAGTGCGCCGATGCAACGTATCCATTTGCCTATTTCTGTTGATGTCGACAATTTGGTCGTGGATCGATTACGTCTAGTGATTGATGATAATTCGATGGACTTAGCCCACTTCCAAACAGCGGCCAGTTTAAATAATGAATCAGGGTTAACGATTGCACCAACAACGATCCAAGCATTATTAGTCAACGTTGTGTTGCAAACGCCTGCGGAAACAGAAGCACAACCTCCAATAGAAAAAGCCCCGATTGATTGGGTTCAGATAGAAAAACAGTTGAGTGCGCCTTTATTAGCCAAGTTAGAAAACATCGTGCTGCCTTTTGATATACACATTCAACATCTTCAAGGACAAGACTGGCAATACCAACAGGTTCGCGACCAACACACGCAAGTGATTGACATTCCGATGTTTCAGTTACAAGCAAACGCCACGGACACACAAATTAAACTCAGCCAGTTTCAACTGGAAAGTAACTTAGCCAATGTAAACGCTAACGGACAATTACAACTTGATGCCGATTATCCAGTGCATGTTGCGTTGCATGCGGATATTCATAGGTTAAATCAAGCTGAATCACTTGTCTTGCCCGCTAGCCAAGTAGAGGTGACATTGTCTGGAAATTTAAAAAAACAGACCGCACTCACTTTACAGACACGTGGGGCATTACATGTCGATTTGAATGGCCAATTTGCTCTGTCTCAAGAAAAAACGCCTTTCCAACTGAAGTTAGCTAGCCAAGCCTTCCGTTATCCATTTCAACCCGATCAAGCGGCACTTATACATATCCCTCAACTGAATTTACAAATGGGCGGAAATTTACTGGACTACCAATTACAACTCAATACCGAAGCGGAAGGGGCAACTATTCCCAAAACCGCACTGCAACTTGAGGCCAAAGGGGAATTATTATCACTTGATATTACCCAACTCCATCTCGATACACTGAAAGGAAGTGCTGATTTGCAAGGAAAAATTGGTTGGCAAAATGGGGTGCAATGGTATAGTAATTTACAGCTTGATAAATTAAATCTGAGTGACTATTTGGCCGGTTTGCCAACTATATTGTCAGGACAATTATTTTCGACTGGTTTAATTAATCAACAGCAATGGCTGTTTGATATCCCACATTTAAACTTAGAAGGTACGCTATCACAACGTCCATTAGCGCTCAAAGGCAGTTTGAGTGTGGGGTCAGAAACATGGCTTCATCAATTATTGCTAAAAGTGCCTGATTTAGTGTTAACTTACGGCGAAAATAAGATTGTTGCCACCGGTTTTCTTGGTGAAAAATCAGATCTCAAACTTGATATTAATGCCCCTGATCTGCGTGGTTTAATGCCAAACTTGAACGCCAATTTACAAGGTTATCTCCAGTTAAATGGACAACTTGTACAACCTACCATCGCACTAGATTTAGTCGGTCATCATATTCAATTGAATGACTTGAATATCAATCAAGTCAGCTTGAAAGGTGATGTGGATATCGCGAACCAAACTGCAGGCGAACTGGTATTACAGGTCAATAAATTCCAATCTGGCGAGGTAAAACTGGATACCTTAAATCTGACCTTGCGTGGTAATGAAGCACAGCATAGCCTGACTTTAATGTCTCAAGGTGATCCTGTTGCGCCTAAACTCATATTGAAAGGACAATTTGATCGTGCGACACAACGTTGGCAAGGCACATTAGAACAAGTGTCAATTGCCTCATTTATGGGGCATTGGCATACCGATAAAAATGTTGTTCTAGCTTATGATCACCCGACAATGCAAACAACGATTTCTGCACATTGTTGGCAAAATACCGATATGGAACTTTGCTTTCCACAGACATTTCGTGTAGGCAAAAGTGGCGAAGTGCCGTTTAAAATGACGAAACTCGATTTAGCCTTAGTCAATGATCTCCTTGAACAAGATCTGTTACAAGGACAATTACAAAGTGACGGAAACGTTGCTTGGTTTAGCGATAAACCACTCCAGCTGAATGTCCAAGTCAAAGGGGATAATTTAAGTTTCACACAAAAAATAGACTACCGTACTTTTGGCTTAGATATCCCGAAACTGACCTTAAACGCAAATCTACAGAATAATCATTTAGTCGTTAATGCTAACGTTTTATTGCAAGACCAAGGCAATATCAGTGCCAATCTCGAAGTTAAAGACCTCACGCAAGCGCGCCAATTAGGTGGAAGCTTGATCATTCACAAGCTGAATTTAGACATTTTCAATCAATTATTATCCACCAATGAGGTCATCACGGGGGATATTGTGGCTAACTTAAAATTTGCAGGTACCCTCAACGCCCCCAACTTAAACGGCCAGTTTAAGCTTTCTCGTTTAAATGCCCAAATGAAATCATTACCGTTTGACATTGAAGGCGGCGAACTAGTATTCAATTTCGCAGGCAACCGTTCAACCTTAAATGGTCATATTAAAACACCCGATAGCCGCTTAAATCTGGATGGTGAAGCTAGCTGGCAAAACTTAGATAACTGGACATCTCGCTTACATGCCAAAGCTGATCAATTTAAAGTCGATATTCCCGCGATGGCGAAGCTGAAAATCAGTCCTAATGTAGAAATCACTGCTAGTCCAAAACGTTTGCGTTTAACGGGCAATATTGATATTCCATGGGCGAGAATTGAAATTGAAAGTTTACCGGAAAGTGCGGTTTCGGTTAGTGCTGATGAAGTTATCTTAGACGATCAGATCGCACAAAAAGTCAGCGCTAAGCTGCCAAATAAAACCAAATCAGGAATGGAAATCCTGTCCGATTTAAAAATCAATATTGGTCAAGATGTCTATCTGAACGCCTATGGATTAAAAACCCATCTCAATGGATTACTCAGTGTCCGCCAAGAAAAAGGCAATCTCGGTTTATTTGGGCAAATTCATTTAAGTAATGGTCGCTATGCCTCCTTTGGTCAAGATCTCTTGATCCGTAAAGGCATGATTAGTTTTTCTGGGCAACCTTCACAACCCATGCTAAACATTGAAGCAATTCGTAATCCTGAATCGATGGATACCTCTGGTGTAATAGCGGGAATTAAAGTCCTCGGTCTGGCAGAAAGCCCCGAAATCAAAGTGTTCTCAGAGCCTGGGATGTCACAGGATCAAGCGCTTTCTTATGTGCTCACCGGACGATCCTTGGAAAACAGTGGTGAAGCAGGTTCAGGGGGATCTATTGGTGCAGCCTTACTAGGACTTGGGTTAGCAAAAAGTGGTAAAGTCGTGGGTGGACTTGGTCAAGCCTTTGGTATTCAGGATCTGAATCTAGGCACACAAGGGGTCGGTGACAGCTCGAAAGTGGTGGTCAGTGGTAATATTACACCGCGTTTACAAGTCAAGTATGGCGTGGGTCTGTTTGATGGACTGGCGGAATTTACGGTTCGTTATCGCTTAATTCCTAAACTGTATTTACAATCTGTGTCTGGTGTCACCCAAGCGGTGGATCTGCTCTATCAATTTGAATTTTAAGGAAGAATATGAAAAGTGAAAATGTCATGGGGAAAAGCACCGCACTTTCTCTCCCCTCCCGCCTAGAAACAAGGGAAATTGCCGCCATTGATTTGGGGTCAAATAGCTTTCATATGATTATCGCGCGCATTATGAATGGCTCTATTCAGATTCTTTCTCGTTTGAAACAAAAAGTTCAGCTCGCAGAAGGCTTAGATGAAAACAATGTCCTCAGCCAAGCCGCTATTACCCGTGGTGTGAATTGCTTAGCTTTGTTTGCAGAGCGCTTACAGGGTTTTGCAGCAGAAAATGTGAATGTTGTCGGCACCTATACCTTACGTCGTGCGGTGAATAATGATGAGTTCTTACGCCAAGCCAAAGCCGTTTTCCCTTATCCAATCAATATCATTACGGGGAAAATCGAAGCACAGACGATTTATGCCGGTGTTTCGCATACTCAACCTGAAACTGGAAAAAAATTTGTGATAGATATCGGTGGGGGATCGACGGAAATGATTATTGGGGAAAATTTCACCCCTATTTTAGCGGAAAGCCGACATATGGGTTGCGTGAGTTTTGCCAAACAATTTTTCCCACAAGGTCAAATCAGCAAACAGCATTTTGACAATGCTCGGCGTGCGGCATTAATGAAAATTGAAGACTTAGCCTATGAATATCGTCATTTAGGCTGGGATGTGGTGTTAGGTTCTTCTGGCACAATTAAAACCGTGCATCAAGTCATCATGGCCAATCTTGATCCAAACGGGCTTATCACCCCTGAGCGCCTACAACACTTAATCGAACAAACATTACAACATACTCATTTTGACGATCTGAAATTATCGGGTTTAATTGAAGAACGTGCCGATGTGTTTGTACCAGGACTAGCCATCTTAAGCGCTGTATTTGACACATTTGGTATTCAACAAATGCGTTATTCTGACGGCGCCTTGCGTGAAGGGGTCATGTATAGCCTGGAAAAGACCTTCCAAGTGAGCAATATTCGTGAGCGGACCGCGTTAGGTTTAGCAGAACAATTTACAATTGACCAAGCCCAAGCAGAACGTGTCTATCAAAGTGTCAAACTGCTTAGTCAACAGTATAAGTATTGGAAAAAGCCAACCTTGCGCGCAGAAATGATGGATATTTTATTTTGGGCCGCGCGTTTACACGAAGTTGGGATTGTAGTGAACCATAAAGGGATGCAAAAACACTCAGCTTATATTTTACAAAACATGGAATTACCAGGGTTTGATAAGGAACAACAACGTTTATTAGCCGCTTTAGTACGTTATCAAATTAACCTAATTAAGCTGACAGAATTAAGTAAATTTGCCCGATTCGATGAACAGGATGTATTGGCCTTAGTGCGTTTATTACGTTTAGCCATTATTTTGAACAAATCGCGCCAAGCCACGGAGAAAACCGAGCAAATCACCTTGACGTTCAACCGTGATTTAACCCATTGGACACTCAAGTTTGCACAAGGCTACCTTCACCATACCCCGCTCATTTGCAACGAGCTGAAAGCGGAAAAACGTTTGCTGAATGAAATGGGATTAGACATCAGCTTTACCTAAACAAACAGCTCACCTAGTGGTGAGCTGTGATGATGAACCGTTCTAACCACAAGTGCGGTTACTTTTTAACAACTTTAGTCGGGCGTTGCCAACCTTGAATATGGCGTTGTGGAATACGCGAAATGACTAATTCATCACAAGCAACATTTTTGGTGACTGTCGTACCCGCGCCAATCGTAGCTCCCTTTTCAATCGTCACCGGCGCCACAAGCTGAACATCCGATCCCACAAACACATTATCCCCAATGATCGTCTTAAATTTATTGGCACCATCATAATTACAGGTGATCACGCCGGCACCAATATTGCATTGTTGTCCCACTTCCGCATCCCCCACATAGCTTAAATGATTTACTTTTGACCCTGAACCAATATGCGCTTGCTTAATTTCAACGAAATTGCCGATATGCGTATGATCCGCTAATGCAGCGCCTGGCCGCAAACGAGAGAAAGGACCAATTTGTGCGGATTGCCCAACGCTAGCCTCTTCTAATACAGAATAAGGTTTAATTTCGACATCATCACCAATTTGGCAATTTTTTAGTACACAACCCGCACCGATTTTCACGCGATCACCAAGGACCACCTTGCCTTCAATAATCACATTCACATCAATTTCCACATCTTTACCATGAGATAATTCACCACGTAAATCAAAACGATCGGGATCCGCTAACGCCACCCCCGCAAGTAACAATTTATCTGCTTGTTTACGTTGATAATAACGTTCTAACCGAGCTAATTGTTGTCGGTTATTCACCCCCTCAACTTCCATAAATTCACTAGCTTGCACTGCGACCACCTGACAACCGTCTTGATTCGCTAACGCGATCACATCGGTAATGTAGTATTCTTTTTGTGCATTATTATTGGTTAATTGTGCTAACCATTTTTTCAAGCTTTTACCTTCTGCTACCAAGACACCCGTGTTAATTTCTTGGATTTTTAATTGTTCCGCATTAGCATCTTTTTGTTCCACAATTGCCACTACATTGCCATTTTCACGCACAATACGCCCATAGCCCGTTGGGTCATCTAATACCACGGTTAATAATGCAATCCCCTTTTCAGGTTTTGCCGCAATCAGCTTTTGTAAGGTTTCCGCTGTAATTAATGGGCCATCGCCATACAGCATCAAGATATTTTCGTCATCTGCAAAAAACGGGGCAGCTTGTTGCATAGCATGCCCCGTACCTAATTGCTCTGCTTGTAAAACCCAGTTCACAGGTTCCTCTTGCAAGCGAGTTTGCATCACTTCACCACCGTGTCCATATACTAAGTGGATATTTTTTGCATGAATGGATTTCACTGTATCAATCACGTGTTTTACCATCGGTTTTCCAGCGATGGTATGCAACACTTTGGGTAAATCAGAATACATCCGTGTACCTTTACCGGCCGCTAAAATTACGATACTTAATGCGTTCTCTTTCATAATGTTCTCTTTTTTCATGAATAAAATGGACTGCTTAAAATTATAATCGAACTTTACAATAAAAATAAGCATCTAGCACCCAAAACAGGCAACCTAAAGTAAGTAAATTGAAACAGAAAATAAAGCCGTGTATAGTAAAGAACCAAAGCAAAACAGAATCATCTGATATTAAGGGGTAAATATGCAAACCTATTCAAAACTTGGCTTTTTATGCTTATTATCATTTGGCTTAGTCGCCTGTGATCAGATAACAGGATTCAACAGCACCTCAACTACCGCAGATCAGACGAAGTCACCCGCCGTGACCTTGGATCCTAAAGCAGAATTCCATCTTTTTATTGATTTTCAAAATAAAAATAATGCCAAAATCGCCACACTCAATCAGGAAATTGCGCATGTAACACAATCTGGTGATATGGCGAACCTTGCCCCTCTAGTCAACAAATTTTCAACAGAGATTAATGGCATTGTGAAAGAATTGGATACTCTCCCTATTTACAGTGCAGAAGTCCTTAAACTCAAAGAGAAAGCCAAAATTCTGTTGGTGATGTCCACAGAAGTGCTCAACGAGAATGTTACTTTGCATCATCATCCTTCGCCAGAAAGCTCAAAAGCGCTACTACAGAAAAGGGATATCTTACTTAAAATCACCAATGAATTTGCGCAAATGAATGATGAATTGATGCAAAAATATGGTCCGCCACCACAACCTTAATATGGATAGGTCACACAAAAAACAAAACCGCACATTAAAACACCCTGTGCGGTTTTGTTTTTTGTATTGAGATCGTATGACTTGATGGTATCGACCTTGTTCGTCAACAGAAGCGTTTACGCTGTGACATAAATATCAAAACGATGATTTTTCGTTTCTCGACTAAACTGCGGTGATTGTTGTGCAAGAAATTGTGCATAGTCAGGGCGTTTCACTACCACACGCTTTCTCGCCAAAGCTAAGGCAGGTGCCAGTAAGCTATCGGCATCCAAATCAGCCCCTACTAAGTGCTGAAAGACACGCATTTCTTTTTTCACTAAGGCGCTTTTTTGTTTGTGTGGATACATCGGATCAAGGTAGACCACATCAGCCGCATCAACAGTTGGATCTAATTGTTCAATATGATTAACAGGCAATAATCGCATATTTTGTCGCATCATTTCGCCAATTTCACTGTCAGAATAAGCGCGTTGCAAACCATCTTGCAATAATAAGCGAACGACAGGATGACGTTCGACTAATCGCACTTGACAACCAATCGCCGCTAGCACAAAGGCATCGCGTCCTAGTCCCGCAGTGGCATCAATCACGCTTGGTAAATAACCCGATTTTATGCCGGCCGCTTTGGCAATCGCTTCACCACGTCCACCACCAAATTTACGCCGATGCGCCATCACTCCACTGACAAAATCCACAAATACTGCACCGAGTTTCGGCTCATCTAATTTACGCAATACTAAACGAGCTTGACCTTGCTCATCATAAGTTTGCACTAATGCCAAATCACTTTGAGGATCGTGCACTACCCCTTGCGCCTCACAAAGTGCGGTGAATTTTTCAGGATTATCGGTTTCGCAAATTAGTTGAAGATGCATAAATTATTTCCGAATTAACCACACGCCCGCTTCCATATGTTCGGTATAAGGGAATTGGTCGAACAAGGCCGCTTTTTCAATACGATGGGTTTGGCATAAGGTGTGTAGATTGTCGCAAAGAGTATGTGGATTACACGAAATATACAAAATACGATCATATTGCTGTACTAAGTTGAGCGTATCCACATCTAAGCCCGCACGTGGCGGATCCACAAAAATGGTGTTGCATTCATAGGCGTGTAAATCAATGTCTTTTAAGCGATGAAACTCACGCACGCCATTCATTGCTTGGGTAAATTCTTCGGCGGACATTCGGATAATTTGCACATTGTCAATGCCATTTTCGGCAATATTAAACTGCGCCGCTGCCACAGAAGGTTTCGCAATTTCGGTAGCCAGTACTTTGCGGAAGTTTTGTGCTAACGCAATAGAGAAATTCCCGTTGCCACAATACAATTCGAGCAAATCACCTTGACTGTGTTGAGTACAGTCTACCGCCCATTCCAACATGAACTGATTGACTATCGCGTTAGGTTGGGTAAAGCTATTTTCCACTTGGCGATACACATAGGCGCGACCATGCACCGTTAATATTTCATCGACAAATTCCTGATCCAAACAGATTTTTTGTTTGCTCGCACGGCCAATCAGTTGCACATCAAAACCTTGTTGTTGTAAATCTACTCTTAATTGTTTGGCTGCCTGCCCCCATTGTTCATCAAGGGGTTTGTGATACAACAGGCTGACGATGATCTTATTGCTCAAGGTGCTTAAATAATCAATTTGGAAGAGTTTATGATGTAGCACTTTGTCTGTTTTTAACAACGGTAACAGGGTACTCATCATCTGATTAATCAGTCGACTTGCCATAGGAAAACAATCGACACGATAACGTTGCCGCGTTTGTTGATCAAACATGATATGGTAAAAATCCCCCTTATCATGCCAAATACGAAACTCTGCACGCATACGATAATGCTGGACAGGAGAGGAAAAAACCTTAACTCGCGGTGGGTTAAAAGGCGCTAACAGTGCGGTCAGTTTTTGCTGTTTTTCCGCTAATAAAGAGTCGTATTGTTCGATAGGAAGCAACGCTTGCATAGGATGAGTTCTATAATTGTGTCAGTGTGAAAGAGAGATAAAAGGCTCAGTCTGATTTGCCAAGCCTTTTATAATGATGAAAGGTAAGATTATTCTGCTGAAAAATCGTCCAAATTATCTGTACCGACCACACCTGATAAGGTATAAACACGTTTTGTGGTCGAAATACGCGCACGGTATTTCGCCCAGGTTTTCTCAAAAAAGGTCTCAGCAGGACGTTCACCACGGCAGAAGGCAACAAAGTGTGTTTCTTCTTTTGTCACAGGTTCACGCTCGCCTGACTCTAATGCTTTAAAGGCTTGCCCATATTGTTCAAGGACTTGTGATTCCTTGATTGTATAATCGCCATGACGCGAGAAGCCTCTCGGGTAATTTTTATCATCAAAAAAACGGCGTGTAACGCTAAAACTTTCTGCCATAGTATCCTCTACAATAAGCTATTCATTCAAAAAACGAGGCATTAAACCAATTTTTTGTTATTTTTGCAATAAACCTTTTACAGTTTCTACATAATCCGTGACAAACGCGCCATGACTGTCGTTGTTCAATCCTTCTGGATTGACACGATAGCGACCATTGACGTAAAAATCTGGCACACCACGGACATTGAATTGTTCCGCTGCCTTCACTTGCTTATTAGTTAATGCCGTCACAGCAAAGCTATTGATTCCACCATCAAATTGTTCCGCGCTGACACCGTTGCTCAAAAAGATTTGACGAATATCATCCATACTGCGTAATTGATTCCGCTGTGCCGCCAAAAATAGCGGTTCTTTTACCTTATCTTGTTCCCCCATCGCCATCGCCAATGCCCATGCACGAGTAAGATTTTTCCCCATCTCACCGCCTAAAAAGTCAACATGATATTGTTGCAAAGCCACACCTTCTGGCAACTGCTGTGCCACTTTTGTAGGAATGTGATATTCGTATTCAAACGAATAACAATGTGGGCAATAAAACGAGAAAAACTCGATGACCTCAGCTTGTTGTGCTGGCGCTTGATTTAACGTGACATACTGCTTACCTTCTGTTAAATTCGTTGCTTGCACAGAAACCGCAAAAAGTAATGACGTCAAAGTAAATACTAGTTTTTTCATGCAAATCCTTATTTAATAATCCCACGCGCCTTAAGTAACGCTGTTTTAAAATCATCTTCATAATCTTTTTTGATACCTGGAATAGGTGCATTTTTATCTGTCCCATCCATTTTTAGCTGATAAATCAACACTTCATCTGTTAACTCAGCTAAAGGTTTATCAAACCCTGCCTCATCGGCAATTTTTTGTAAAATTTGTAATAAATGCAGATCTGGGTCTTTAGACCAATAAGGTTGCAAAAGTTCCAACACCTCGTTCAAACGATGACATTTCATAAAGTTTTCCTTATGATTAAAAAAAATCTCAAGAATCATACTGTAATTAGCGAAAGAAGAAAATATGACAATCACATTTAGTTCAGTAATTTTAGCCGGCGGACAAGCACGTCGCATGGGGGGCGTTGATAAAGGTTTACAACTTTTTAGAAATAAACCGCTCTTTGAACATGTTTACCACCGTTTACAGCCACAAATTGCCGATATTGCCATTAATGCGAACCGTAACCAGCATATTTATGCACAAAGTGGACTGCCGGTTTTTTCTGATGAATTAGCGGGTTTTCAAGGGCCGTTAAGTGGGATCTTAACTGGATTACAACGTGCTCAAAGTGACTTTGTGTTATTTGTACCTTGTGACAGCCCTTTTTTCCCCACAAATTTGTTTAGCAAACTCAAACAGGCGGTCATCAGCCAACATGCCCTACTGGCCTATGCCCATGACGGGGAGCGGGAACACCCCACTTTTTGTTTAGTGTCAACCTTACTTGCCCCAGCTTTAGCAGACTATTTGGCAAGTGGTGAAAGGCGCATGCTGAAATTTATGTTGCAGCACCATGCGATTGCCGTCGATTTTTCAAATGACAACACGGCATTTAAAAATCTCAATACCTTAAGCGACTTACAAGCTTAAAACGTGCATCTTACGCTTTTTTTCTTAATGCATTGCAAGAGATTGGCTAATGCTGACTTTCACAGTATAATCGCAAAGCAATGCACTAGACCAAACGAGGAACGCATTATGTTAAAGTCACTCTCTATTCTCACCGTCATCACGCTACTTAGCGCATGCTCACTCTCTTCTTATGTTCCTTTCATGAAGGATAAAAAAGCGGTGATTGACTTAGATAGCGCACAGATTGATCAAAAATCCTATGCCACCGCCTATGAAGCCACAATTGAAACCTACAAAGGACGGGTAAACCAAGATTACGATGTTCACTCATTTAGTAGCGGGGTAAACGATTGGTATTTAAATCGTATTTTATTGCCGATTGACAAAATCAAAGAGAACCTCTATCAAGGCGGACATGATTCGAATATTCATGCTTACTATAGTGGCGTAATCTTTGCCTCTGCCTTACAGACTAACTTTAACAAACTCAGCCCAACTTGTTGGTCGTATCTTGATTCTGCAAGTGTGACACAAGGTGTATATGATGCGATGAAAGATCTACAAAAAGATAAGCAACGCGCAGAAGATGATCCTTATATCGTACAAGGTGCTGAACAATTATTAAAACGTTGTACCCAATAAAGCGAAAAACTGTTGATGTGAAAATCAGCAGTTTTTCTCTTTTGGCAATCAGGAGATTGATAATATTCTCTCAACATATGCATAAGCTATAATGAAGAAGTACAGGAGTTGCCGTGTTTGAACTCACCGAAAACGACATTCACTTATCCTCTCAAGCCGTCAATAAAGATCAAGCTATCGAAATGGTTGCTCAAGCACTGATACAATCGGGTTATGTCGAACCAGGCTATTTAGCTGGTATGCTTGAGCGGGAAGCGCAAATCACTACTTATTTAGGGAACGGCATTGCTATTCCACATGGTTCTGTGACGACTCGTGCTTTAGTCAAAAAAACAGGGGTGACCATTTTTCAGTTCCCACAAGGTGTTGCGTGGGATAAAGAGAACCACGCTTATCTTGTGATTGGACTTGCCGCTGATTCAGATGGGCATTTAGCTCTCTTGCGCCAATTGGCTCATCTACTTCACGACAAAGAAACGATCAAACACTTAATCACGACACAGGATGTATCAGAGTTTTATACTCGCTTAATGGGGAAAAATGCGCCTAGCCCATCTGATTTGATTAGCTTAGATCTCGATACCACGAGCCTATTAACCTTGACTGCACGTAATGCGGAAAAATTACAACAGTGCCAAGCGGTCAATAACGAATTTGTGCGTGATGTACTTGCCAGCCCCGCATTGCCTTTAGGACAAGGTATTTGGCTAACGGATGCCACTCTCGGCAATCAAAAAAATGCATGCGCCTTTAGTCGTGCTAAAAACGCCTTCTTACACCACGGTAAAGTCGTCCAAGCGGTACTCACCATTGCAACGATTGATGATAACATTCACCGTGTATTAATCCGTTTATTAGATGACAACGTTCAACAACAATTATTGACGGGCTCAAAAGAAGACATCGCCTTGCTATTAGATCCCGAGGCTGATTTAACACATGCCACTGCACAGCCCGAGCGATTAAATGAACATATTGAACCCATTGAAGCGATATTTACCTTACGTAATCCACATGGTTTACATGCTCGTCCCGCGGCAGTCTTAGTCAGCCATCTCAAAAAATATAATGCCTCGATTGCTGTACAAAATTTAGAGACGAACAGTCAACTGATCAGTGCGAAAAGTTTGCTTAAAGTGATCGCACTCAGTGCACAACAAGGACATCGTTTACGTTTTGTTGCAACAGGGGAAGAAGCCCAACAAGCGCTACAATGCGTACGCGAACTGATTGACAATAACTTAGGTGAAACATAATGGCAAGAGTGATGACGATCACCTTAAACTCCGCCTATGATTTAGTAGGACATCTCGCGCATTTAACACGAGGAGAGGTCAATCAGGTGGACAATTTAGGTCTTTATCCCGCAGGCAAAGGCATTAATGTGGGAAAAGTCTTACATGACTTAGGTGTAAAAGTGGCCTTAAGTGGATTTCTCGGTCAAGAAAATCAAACTGGATTTCAAGCCTTGTTCTCACGCCTAAACTTGACTGATCTTTTTCATCGTGTTTCAGGGGCTACTCGTATTAATGTTAAATTAACCGAAGATAACGGGGCTGTGACAGATCTGAATTTCCAAGGCTATCATGTAAACAAACAGGATTGGCAAAAATTTGTTGACTTTTCTTTGCAACAAAGTCAAACCTTTGATGTGATTGCGGTGTGTGGCAGTCTTCCTTGTGGAATCCATGTAGATGACTTTACCGCTTGGCTCAATCAACTTAATGCAAGCAATGCCAAAATCGTATTAGACACAAGCCAACAGGCTTTTGCATCGGGTATACGTGCAAAGCCTTGGTTGGTCAAGCCCAATCGAGATGAGCTTGAGAGCTGGTATGGTTCGTCACTAACAACACAGCAACAAATCATCCACGCAGCAAAACAAATACAAAAGTACGGCGTCCCCCATGTTGTTGTTTCAATGGGCAAAGAAGGGGCAATTTGGCTACATGAAAATACGGTGCTATACGCCCAACCTCCGCAAGACACTCATATCGTCAGTACAGTAGGTGCCGGAGATACTATGGTCGCGGGTTTCATTTATGGCATGCTCAGTGGACATACGCCGGAAAAAACGTTGGCATTTGCTACCGCACTTTCAACCCTAGCAGTTTCACAAAGTAATGTCGGTATTAGCGACTTGACATTACTCAATCCCATTTTAGAAAAAATAAAAATCACATTCATTTAAGGATAATTTCATGAACATTTTTCTGACACAAAAAGAAGACATTGGCAATGCAAAAGTATTCTTATTGCATCAAGTTATCACGGCTGCCGCCCATCAACAAGGTCACCAAATCACCACATTAGATGAGGCAGATCTGGTCATTGTATTCGGTGAAGCAATACACAACCCTCAATTTGTGGGTAAAAAATACGTTGTTGTCGATACAGAAAATGCATTTAATGCCCCTGAGAATACCTTAACCAACGCTTTCGCAGAAGCAATCCCTTATGTTTCAACAGAACCGACGGAAAACGTTACGTCCTCTCTCTCTACGCCTTATAACGTGAAGCGCTTAATTGCGATCACTGCTTGTCCAACAGGCGTCACACAAACTTTTATGGCGGCTGAAACAATTATGAACTATGCGAAACAACAGGGTTGGGAGGTGAAAGTTGAAACACGCGGGCAAATTGGCGTAAAAGATATTTTAACAGAAGCTGATATTGCGGACGCTGACTTAGTCTTGGTGGCAACAGACGTGGAAACCGATCTGTCAAAATTTGAAGGAAAAATGTTATACCGTACATCAACGCGTGCTGTACTCAATAATGTAGAAGCGATTCTCCAGCAAGCACTGACACAAGCAACCGTTTATCATGCGCCAAAAGAAGAGGATGTAGCCATTATTACGCCACCACCCCGCGACTATCACAATGACTTTGCAACCTGTAATGCGGCTAAAAAGATTGTCGCCATTACCGCTTGTCCAACAGGTGTCACACAAACTTTCATGTCCGCAGAAGCTATTATGATATATGCAAAAACACAAGGTTGGTGTGTCAAAGTCGAAACGCATGGACAAATCGGTGCGGATAATCTGATTACCCCTGAAGAAGTGGCAGCGGCTGACTTAGTTTTCGTAGCGGCAGATGTGGATATTGATCTCGCAAAATTTGAAGGAAAACCCCTTTATCGTACCTCAACCAGTGCAACCCTAAAAAACATTGCACAGGAATTTGACCACGCCTTTGCACAAGCGGTCCCTTATTCTCGTGCGAAAAAAGATAAGCCACAGGCGATCTGTTGTCCAAGCACAACTCGCGAATGCTGCCAGTTAAAATGTGGTTTTGCCCGTTGGTTACCACTGATACTACTTGTTGCCATTATTATTGCCATTGTGGCTTATTTTAAAGGCTAGCCATAAAACGGCATGAAACAAAAAGCCCGACTAATCTGTCGGGCCTTCTTTTTCAGCCTGGTCCTTAACGTAACACATCTGCTTGTAACAACAAAATCAACAACACAATCACCTGTTGATACAGGGTAGTCGAGGTTTTAATTCGTTGAACTTTATCATTAAACGGCAATAACCAAGGCAACACATACTCTTGGATCAGTATCTGATAGGTAGCCCAATCTTCTACTTCGGCTAATTTGCACAGTAATTCCAAATAGACACACAGATGATCGCTTGGCTCTGGTTTCTCCCGATTCACTTGTAATTGAAAACGGGCGAGCAATTGCTCTAAAAAGCCAAAATGCGCGACTAACTGTGATTCCGGCAAATACGCTGAAGCATAAGGTAAGGCACTGCTGTTGCCATCTAACAAAAAGAGTTGCGTATAATCCGCTGCCAATTCGAGATGAGCTAACTCAACCGCGTTTAACTGCTGTAATTGCTGTCGTATGTGCTCGACTTGCGCCGGAAAACCTTGCTCAGCTAAAAACGCGAAAAAATCATCAAACAGACCTTGTTGATATTGTGCTAATTGACTAGCTGACAATTCATGACCTAGTAGATTGCTTAGCCATGTGTAGATAAATTGTCTTTCTTCGGAGGCAAATTGCATCATAAGGTCATCTCATGTGGGCCATGGAAACCGTTGACTGCTGGTGCCTGACCAACAAATTTCTCAATATTGACCAAGCACGTATTGGCTGAAACCGCTTGAGCCAAACTTGAACTGCCGATATCTAAACTCATGGTATTAGGATCACCATAAGTATCAAGTGCGCCAACTGTTTCATCTACTGGTGAATACCACGCCCCTTCTTGTAAACGTAACACGCCTTGTGGGAAGTTATCTGACACATGCGCACCGACAATCGCTTGACCACGATCATTATACACACGCACTAAATCACCATGCACAATCCCTAAACGTTTTGCATCTTCTGGGTTGATAAACAATGGTTCACGATCGCCAATAGTATAGGTATCACGCAATGCTTTTGATTCACATAACTGTGAATGCAAGCGTTTATCTGGGTGGACGGATTGTAGCCAGAATGGATATTTCTTGGATTTTGGCCCACCGTGTGAACGCTCGGCTTTTTCAAACCACATTGGGTGCCCTTTGCAATCTTCATAACCGTAGCTGGCAATTTTGTTACTGAAAATTTCAATAAAACCTGATGGCGTGCCTAAGGCGTGTAACTCGGGATCATCACGGAAATCGGCATGACGCACCCAAGGTTCACCTTCTGGGAATAACACATAGCCCTTTTTCCAAAATTCGACAAAAGGAGGCATATCAAATTTGCCTTGGTTGGCTTGACGGCATTCCTCATACAGCTGAGTCACCCATTCCATTTCATCCATGTTACGACAATATTCTTTTTCTTTGCTAAAGCGACGACAAAGATCTTTGAAAATCTCAAAGTCAGAACGAGAGTCATACAACGGATCCACCAGTTTTTGCATCGCAATCACGCCACGATTACTGTACGAACCATAAGCATCAATATCGTTACGCTCGAATGGGGTACAAGCCGGTAACACGATATCAGAGAAGCGACACGTTGCCGTCCAGCTGTAATTGATCGATACAATGGTTTCTAAACGTTGGAAAGCCTGTTTCATCTTGTTGCGTTCAGAATGACGGTGCCAATGGTTACAGCCTGTAAAAATCGCCATTTTATACGGTGCATAAGTGATTTTTTGCCCGTTATAGTGAATAGTTTCGCCGGGTTGTAATAAGGAATCAGTGATTCTTGCACAAGGAATCACCGCACTATACCCGTGATAATCGTTGTTATCGTATTTGGGTTTCTGTCCTTCGTCTAAGTTCAATGGAAAAGCACCCGGCATGGCGGCCCCAGAGCTTGGAATACCGATTGAACTATAATGGTGCGCATAACTAATCCCGCCTCCCGCTAAACCAATTTGGCCAAGCATTGCGGCTAGTACTGCTCCCATCCAATACGGCTGTTCACCATGTTGCTGACGTTGGATTGCCCAACCAAAAATAAGTTGTGTGCGTTTACCCGCTAGCATTCTAGCAAATTGACGAATCTCTTCTGCACCAATACCACAGATTTTTGCGGCCCATTCAGCATCTTTCACCACGTTATCTTCGCTTTCTCCCAACAAGTATGGCAAGAATTTTTCAAAGCCGACGGTGTACATATCAATGAATTTTTTATCGTATAACTGCTCAACATATAAGGTGTGAGCTAGCGCTAACATAAAGGCCACATCCGTTTGCGGATTGATATATTGAAAATCGCAACCCAAATAATTTTGTGTTTTGCTTTTCACCGGATCCACACAAATGACATTCACCTCTTTTTCTGCCACTTTCGTTTTTAATCGCGCTAAATATTTATAAGCTTCGTGTGTTTCACAATTCCAACCCACTTGTAAGTTTTTCACTGGATCACTTGCCCAGAAAATAATATTCTCACTTTCTTTTAAAATGATTTCCCAAGAAGTGCCTTGTGAATACACTTCGGTTGAGCCAAGTACATAAGGTAAAATCACTTGCCCTGCCCCAGTGGAATAGTCTCCACTGGTACTGACACTGTTACCATGCATCCCCACCGCACGGATCATATGGTTACCACAACTGTGGAATTGCCCGGTAGAGCGCCACCCTACGTTACCGGTGTGTAATGCCCATGGCCCGTAATTTTGCTGGATACGTTCTAATTCTTCATAGAATAAATCTAATGCCTCATCCCAAGTCACACGCACAAAGCGGTTATCTCCACGTTGTGCAGTATTACTGTTATGGCGATGTTTCAACCAATCCAAACGCACCATTGGGTAACGAATACGGGCATCACTATAAATTAACCCTTTGATCCCCTTGATCATTTCTGTTGGGTATTGGTCATATTCAAAAGGCTTGATATCCACGACTTTACCATTTTGCACTTTGGCTCGAATCGCGCCCCAGTGTGAACCCGTGATTTTCCATTCACTTAAATGCTCTGCTGACTGCGCCAACGCTTTTTGAGAGACAAGGAAATTGGACATCGCAAATGTCGCTGCCATGGCGGACATATTTTTCAAAAATTGACGACGTGATTGTTTCATATTTTCTCTCCTACTTGCTGTCAGAATGGGCGTCAAAGTCAGATGCATGTAATTGTAAATAACGCAAGACTTCTTTACTGGTTTGTTTATCCATGTTGGTGAAACCCACCATGCCGTTGAATAACCCGATCCAGGTGTTGGAATCAAAATGGGCCACATCAGGCTGTCTGTGACAGGTACTACATTGCGTTTTATACACACTTTCTGCCGCCGCCCACACTGGTTTAACCTCTTCGATTAACTGTGATTTAGCAATCCACACTTGCATGTTGACTTGTTGCCATGTTAATCCCGTTAACGGATCGTCTTGGGTGGCTAACACCTCAAAGTGCGGTGCATTTTGCATAAATGCTTTACTCAATACCGCATCCGTAATGTTTTTCCCAAATTGGTGATACCAAATCCGTCCAAAGCCTTTGTTTTTCCGCCACATGGTCATTTCCACCAAATCAGCACCTTGACTAGCTTTGACAAAACGCACTGGCACCGCTGTTTCTAGCTGGCCAATTTGTTCTTGCATGGCTTCATCTTTAAACAGAGTGACATTGGCTTTGCTGTAATAGATTTTCTCCGCCTGCGGGGATTTTGTGACAAAGCGATCAAATTTTGATGCATTACCTTCTGCCATGTCTATTTTCGGTAAGTGGTGTGCCACTCCTTTATGACAATCCATACAGCTTTGATCTTTGGCTGCTGCAGGGAGCATCGCTTTTCTCGCTGTCTCTGACATTTTGTCAAAGTTCATGCGTTCATAACGATGGCAAGCTTTACATTCTTTCGAGCCGTTCGCCGCAAAGCGTGCCCATTCTCTTTCCGCCATTTCTTGGCGATGTTTCTCAAAAGAGCCTTCCTCATCATATTTGCCAGTGAATTCAGCAAACACTTCTTTCAGCGCTTGGACTTTACGCGCATATTTAGCAGTTTTGTCATGCGGTAAGTGACAGCTTGAACACGTCGCTGTGACACCAGAACGATTTGACCAATGAGCCGTTTGCTTCAGTTCCGATAAAGGTTGTTGCATGGAATGACAACCAATACAAAATTCTTCGGTACTGGTGTGGTCCATGAGATCATTGAATTGTTGCCAGCTCATTGCTCCCACAATAAACCCGATACTGACTAAAATACCTAGCCCAATTTTGGCCGAAGGTTTAGTAAAAAATGATATAATTGATGTAAAAAATTTCATATCCACCCCGTTATGCGCTTGGTAAGCCAATGACGAACAGTTGTAATAACCAAACTATCAAGCCATAAGCCCCCACGCCCCCCATCATTAAAATCGGCAAAAGTATGCCGGCAAAGAAAAACGTTTTAATCACATCTTTCAAGGTTGAGTTTATTTGTTGCCTTAACATGAATAGATTCCCAACTTGATTATAAGAAGGGGCGGATTATACAGAAGAAAGGGAAATCCTTCTTGCGAAGGATCAAATAAGACAAGTTTTAAATGTCAAACTGATAAAAAATAGTCAATAAGAATAGAAATACAACAGTGTAATATAATGTTTTATATAATAAAAAATGAATCTACAAAAATAGCGCTTATTTATTAACGAAAAAACGGGATATCACAAAATACCCCGACTCTGTTCATTCATTACACAATTATGCTACATCATAAGTCATTAATGCATTGGTTTTATCCATAGCTAAATTCATATAACGTTCATATTGTTTTAATACATCCGCGATTAATTCGTCTTTGGTCATATATTGCACATCGTAACCTTCTCGCCCATCAATAAAATAGGTAATCGGCTCATAAGAACGTTTAGAATCAATATTGGGCACGGCATCATCCTCTACCACTAATTTTGATAATTCGCGGAATTGGCATTCAATGCCATATAAAAAATTACGCAAGTTTTCTTTCATTACCACAAATTCAATTTTGGGCTTTTTCCCTGCAATCATATCAACTTGTGCGGTTAAACCATGTTTCTCAAATTCTTCGACCAAATCTTGAAACGCGGGTTGTGCGATTTCATCAATAAAATTACGAACATCGGCACGCTTCGATTGCGAAAGAATTTTTTCTAAACGTGATTTCCAATGTTTTCCCGTCCAATTACTGCTACCCTGTGAAAAGGTTTTGCTGAAATATTGGTTATCCACCATCAACCCTTTCCATAGACCGAAACACAATAACAACATAATCATGGTGAAAGGTAAGGCGATAACCAGTGTCATGGTTTGTAAGGCAGACAAGCCATCTGAACGCAATAACGCAATCGCTAACACGGCCAATAATACCGCCCAGAACACACTTTGCCATTTCACGCTTTTTTCTTCCCCTTGTGAAGCGATGCTATTAATCACATAAATACCCGAATCCGCCGAGGTAATAAAGAATAACGCAATGATCAGAATAGCAATGGCAGAGGCAACCTTGCCCCAAGGCAATAAGTCAAAGAAACCAAATAACAAGGCTTCCGTATTACCCGCAAGTGCGGTCAAATTGCCTGCAGTTTCGCCATCTAACCAAATCGCAGAATTGCCGAAGGTGGTCATCCATAAGGCATTGAATAACGACGGAATAAATAACACGCCCAAAATAAATTCTCGAATCGTGCGACCTTTAGAAATCTTGGCAATAAATAAGCCAACAAATGGCGCCCAAGACACCCACCATGCCCAATACAACACCGTCCAACCGCTAAACCAACCTTGATTTTCAGGCTCATAAGCAAAGGTACGGAAACTTAACGACACTAAATTACTCAGATAATAACCTAAATTTTCGGTAAAACTGGTCAGTAGCAACAAGGTAGGGCCGAGTACGATGACAAACAGCATTAAAATTAAAGCAAAAAATAAATTAATTTCACTTAAACGACGCACGCCTTTTGCCACCCCCGTAATGGCAGAAATTGTGGCAAAACACATCACTAAAATAATCAACAGTGAAAGGGTGGAAAAACTGCGTGAATCAATCCAACCCAAGCTATTTAATCCCGCATCTAACTGCATCGCACCATAGCCTAAGGTCGTGGTGATACCAAAAATAGTGCTACACAACGCACAGACGTCAATTACATGCCCCCAGAAGCCCGAAATACGCTGTTTTAATAACGGATAAAAGCCAGAACGAATCGTGAGTGGCAACTTATAACGAAAACCAAAATACGCCAGTGCCAGACCAATCACCGCATAAATGGCCCAAGCATGGATCCCCCAATGATAAAAGGTCATTAACATGGCTTCTTTGGTTTTTTCCGCCGCGGTCATTCCCTGATGCAATGGATTGATATAATGCAACATCGGCTCAGCCACACCGAAATACATCAAACCAATACCCATTCCTGCCGCGAATAACATCGCTATCCAAGAGAGGAATGGATACTCAGGTTCTTCATTATCCGAACCTAAACGAATATCACCTAATCGACTGGTACAAAGTAGCACGAGGAAAACAATAAAAATGGATACCGCGAGCACATAAAACCAACTGAAATGGCTAAAGATTTGTTGCTTAACGACATTTAATGTCACTTGGGCGTGTTGTGGGAAAAAGGAACAGTACAAGGTGACAAAAATAATGAAGAAAAGACTGGGAAAGAAAATAGGTGCTTTTAATGTGCTGCGTTGTTGTAACTGCTTAAAAAATGTCAAAACGCCTCCTTAGTGACGAGATAATTGATATAACCTATTGGCATACAGAAATTCCATGTGATTCATGAAAAATAAGGAAAAAACTGCACAAAATACAGTTTAAATGAGATAGTATTGTACTTAATCAAGATAACTAATCGCCATTAATATAACAAAAATGCATCAAAATCGCAAAAGCCCCTTTTTTCTTCATATCGAGGTAAACAAAGCAACTGAGTTTATTTTCCTGTTTTTCCTTGCTATATTTACGCAGTTTATATTTTCTAAGGATATCAAATGACTCAATACAACATGCTCAGAATTGAATGGGATTGTCGACGAGGCATGCTCGAACTGGATAATGTCATTATGCCGTTTTATCGACAGCACTTTGACCGCTTATCAGACGTACAAAAGGACACCTTTATTCGTTTATTAGCCTGTAGTGATTTACAACTTTTTTCTTGGTTTTTTAATCGTGGCACAGCAACTGATCCACAACTACAACAAATGGTTGATTACATTCAACAAACGTTGAAACTCGCAGACTAATTTACCCCTATTTTATCTTTACAAAAAAGATTGAACTTTTTTTATTCTACACCGTCTAACTGTTTGCAAGAGCTTGCTGTCTTTGAATATTAAAGCTTGTTAGAGGTGATATAAGAGGTTATATGGCTGAACAGCTAACAGATCAGGCTTTGGTAGAAAGAGTACAGCAAGGAGATAAAAAAGCCTTTAATTTATTGGTTTCTCGTTATCAAAATAAAGTGGCTGGATTGCTGACTCGCTATGTGTCACAAAACGACATCCCTGATGTTGTGCAAGAATCATTTATCAAAGCATATCGCTCGATTGATTCTTTTCGTGGTGACAGTGCTTTCTACACATGGCTATATCGAATCGCCGTCAATACGGCAAAGAATTATTTAACGGCTCAAGGACGTCGCCCTCCCAGTGAAGATATCTTAGCGGAAGAGGCGGAAAGTTATGAAATGGGCAGTAATTTACGGGATGTGGATACCCCAGAAAATGAAATGTTATCCAGTGAATTAAAGAAGATTGTATTTGATACGATAAACGGTTTACAAGAAGATTTAAGAACTGCCATTACACTACGCGAGCTTGAGGGTTTAAGCTACGAAGAAATTGCAGAAATTATGGATTGTCCTGTTGGAACCGTTCGCTCTCGCATTTTCCGTGCGCGTGAAATTATCGAAAGTAAAGTACAACCGATGTTGCAACGTTAAGTGCAATACAAAAAAATCCAAAACCAAGTAAAAGTTGGAGTGTCCAAATGCAAAAAGAGTTACTTTCGGCCTATATTGATGGTGAACAAGTCAGCGCTGAATTGACCGAACAATTATGTCAAGATGCCGAACTACAGCAATCTTGGGCAAATTTTCATACAATTCGTGCTGTCATGCGTCAAGAAAGCCAAGTATTACTAGGTGCAGATTTTACTGCCAAAATGGAAGCGCTCATTGAAGCAGAGGAAATGAAGGTTGTCACACCGATGGTCTCACAGCCCTTGCCAGAGGAAGTGGCGCACTTACCATTTATGCAAAAACTTAAAGGGTTGTTTGCACCATTGGCACAAGTGGCGGTGGCAGCGAGCGTTTGTTTAGTCGCGGTGTTTGGCACACAATCCTTGATTACTGCTAAAAATGAAGCGCAACACAATGCAGATACACCGATTTTACAAACCTTACCGTTCAATAATGTCGTGCAACAAGTGAGCTATAATGCCCCGCTCAAAGATGTGGTCACGCCAGAGCAACTGGAACAAAAAAATAAACGTATTGGTGCGATGTTACAAAACTATGAAGTACAACGTCGTCTTTATGCTGACTCATTAATCTTAAATCAGCAAAATACACAAAAATAATGTTTTTCGTTCATTCACCTTCACCACCTTTATGGGTGGTGAATTTGTTTTATGGTGGCAACTTATGTTTAAAACACTTCAAAAGTCCCTCGTACTGTTCACACTTGTTTTCTGCTCATTTAACCTGTTCGCAGACGAAAGCCTGTCGGCAAAGCAAATTCTACTCAAAATGCCAGAAGCGCGCGAAAAACTCAGTTATGAAATGGCTTTTGTGAAAACAACGCCTGCCAATATGGATTCTTTACGTTACCGTCATCTCCATATTGACGGAAAATCCTATGCACAGTTAATTACATTAAACGGCGTACAGCAAGAAATTGTGCTGAGAGATAACTTAGTCAGCTATTTTCAGCCGAATTTCCAACCTTTTACGATTCATAGCGCCCAAATCATTGATAGTTTACCGGCGTTGATGAATGCCAATTTTGAACGATTAGAAAAATACTATGACTTTGTCAAAATGGGGCGCAATCGGGTTGCCAATCGTCTTGTACAAACAATCCGTATTTTGCCGAAAGACGATTTTCGTTACCAATATGTGGCTTTTATTGATGAAGAAAATTATTTGTTACTGCAAAGTGATATCCTTGATCGCGATGGTAACTTATTGGATCAATTTCGTGTCGTCAATTTGTATATTGGAGATGGCTTACAAGGTTTAGCCGAATACTTAGAGAATATTGTTTTCCCGCCACTCCTCATTGATAAAAAAGAAGAACCAACACCAAAATTTCACTGGCAAACCAGTTGGTTGCCACAGGGCTTTATCAAAATAAATGAACGCGTTGGATTAGACGATCAACATCATATTGAAAGCCAATTATACAGTGATGGGCTGTTTTCTTTTACCCTCTACGTGTCTGATCCGGTTGCTGACCTCAATTTCGATAATACCTGGAAGCAAGGCACATACACCATTTACAGTGAAATAATCAATGGCAAAGAAATCACCTTTGTGGGTCAGTTGCCGATTTCCACCGCCAAACGTATTGTGCAAGACATTCAGTTCAAAAAATAAGGCATCACATGTTAAAAGAAACGGCGATTGTGCTTGAATATCAATCCGGCAAGGCAAAAGTTAAATGCCAATCACAAAGTGCCTGTGAGGCTTGTGCAGCACAACATACCTGTGGTGCCTCTGCGCTGTCCGAATTGACTGGTGAAAAAGGCGAACACATTTTCTGGATCACCACTATTACCCCTCTCAAAGTAGGACAATTGGTTGAAATCGGGTTAGAAGAACGTTCGCTTATCTTCTCCGCACTTGTGGTGTATATTGTCCCACTGTTCACCATTCTACTCAGTACGGTGATAGCAGAAAAATTATTCCCTCATGAATTAATCAGCGCATTATTTATTTTTAGTTGCACCGCGCTGTCCTTTCTGGCTATCCACACTTACAGCAAAAAGTTTAGCAAAACACGTCACTACCAACCCATTTTATTAAAAGTTTTGTAATCTTAATGAATCCTTTATAATGCGTAAAAATTTAAACATAGGATCATTTTATGCCGTTTATGTTAGGTATTACAGGTTATAGTGGGAGTGGCAAAACCACATTACTTGAACAACTCCTCCCCGCCCTCAATCAATCAGGGATCAAGGTTTCCGTCATCAAACATAGCCACCACAACGCCCAAGTAGATAAAGAAGGAAAAGACAGCTGGCGGATGAAAGAAGCGGGCGCACATCAGGTGATGATGGCATGTGATAATCGTTGGGCATTAATGACAGAGACCCCCACACAACCTGCTGATTTAAGCTATTTAGCACAACATTTTGACCCTAACTTGACGGACTTAATTTTGGTGGAAGGGTTCAAACAAGAACCGATTGAAAAAATCCTATTACACCGTCAAGATATGATCAAACCGCAACCCGCACTCGACCAATATGTGATTGCATTAGCCACCGACTACCCACTTTCAGCAACGGTCCCTGTTTTAGACATCAATAATATCAGTCAACTCGCCAACTTTATTCAGCATTGGTATCGACAAAAGTGCGGTACCCAATAGGAAAATTTTATGACCAAACGTGAAAGTTATCGAGGGCTAGCTTGGATAGCCGCGATGGCACTTTTTATGCAAACCCTTGATGCCACCATTCTTAACACCGCTTTACCTGCTATCTCACGCGATCTCAACGAATCGCCATTAGAAATGCAGCTTGCAATTATCAGCTACGCACTCAGCGTGGCATTATTTATTCCGCTCAGTGGTTGGCTCGCAGATAAATATGGCACCTTAAAAATTTTTCGTATTGCCGTGAGTATTTTTGTGATTGGATCGGTTATGTGTGCCATTTCTGATACGCTGGATACCCTTGTCCTCGCGCGCGTATTGCAAGGTTTTGGGGGCGCTTTAATGATGCCGGTCGCACGACTTGCCATTATTCGCACAGTACCTAAACAACACTTATTATCTGTTTGGAATTTAATGGCGATGTCAGGCCTACTCGGTCCGATTTTAGGTCCGATTTTAGGTGGCTGGTTAGTAACCTATGCGACTTGGCATTGGATATTCTTGATTAATATTCCGATTGGTATTATCGGGGTATTGATTGCAGGCAACTACATGCAAAATGTCACGGCTGAAGTCAATAAACTTGATTGGAAAGGCTTTATGCTCTTTGCTGGTAGTTTAGTCGGACTCACATTGGGCTTAGATCTCATCGCTGAACGAAGTAGTCATAAAGGGATTGCGTTTAGTGTATTAATGTTGGGATTACTCTTATTGTGTGCTTATTATTTCCACGCGAAAAAATCCCCTATTTCCCTTTTGCCACTGTCCTTATTTAAGATCAGAACCTTTACGATCAGCATTGTGGCCAACTTATTTATTCGCCTTTGTGGTTCGGGGATTCCTTTTTTATTGCCTTTGATGTTACAAGTTGTTTTTCATTACAGCGCGGAATTATCTGGCTGGCTCCTCGCTCCGATTGCCATCAGCTCTGTGTTAATGAAACCCTTAATTAGCCCTATTCTCCACCGTTTAGGCTACAAAACCATCCTCCTTTTAACCGCCATTTGTCTCACACTGGCGATTGCTGTCATGGCGTTGGTCACTGTTGACACACCAATTTGGTTATTAGTACTCGCCCTCGCATTTTATGGCGCTTGTATGTCAGTCATTTTCAGTGCCACCAACACGTTAGCGGTCAGCGAATTATCCGAACAAAACGCCAGTGCCGGCTCCACTATTTTGAGCGTTGCTCAACAAATGGGGATTGGGATCGGCATTGCGGTCTGCTCCGTGATCCTTGGGATTTATCGCGACCACATCGGAGAAGTGGGTGAACAACTTCAACAATCATTCAGCTATACCTTTTTAAGTGTTGCCTGTTTTGGTTTTATTTTGATTTGGGTGCTCACTTATTTAAAAGCCCAAGACGGTCAGAGTCTCCGTCGTTAAAACACAAGGCTTCGAGGAGCGATATTTGTTCTGAGAGAACAAGAGCTATGCCTGTTGTTTCGGGCGAGAATAGAAATTGGACTTAGCAATTAACCATTGAAATATATTAATACAATAAAAACTGAATAATAGATTTTCCTTACTGTTAGGGTATCTGACATTGTCTGGTAGCTATCATAAATAATCTAAGATAGTTTCCTAAATGTTATTTACACGAGGTTGCTTCCAAATCTCACACTAAATATAGAAAATTCATATAAGGAATTTGCGTGTAATAAACAAAGTACAACATGATTAGTGTGTCGAAAAGTGAGAAATTTGATGAAGATTGATTTATGGATTGGCGGAGAGAATGGGAGTCCAATTCACTATATAACATATTGATTTATAAAAGACTAAATTTTAACACCCTAAAATATAGTACTATTCCTAGTACTATTTTTGTTTGCCACCCCTGTTTTTGATTATTTTTTATACTTATTTTTTTGTTTGATTCATCTTTTCTAAAAATGGGTTTCGTTATAAAAAAGGTCGAAAAACTGGAATAGCGATTTAAAGAGTTTTCAAGGGCGGTATTCAAGACTTTTTATCTAAACTTTTTCTCCACCCTCCCCCATATCTGAAAATTTTAATTTCGCGGTTGTAAAAATTGAGTTAGTGGGACGCTTTCCAAAGTCAAAAGTAGTAGGAAACTAATACTCCTCTTTCTATCAGCATCTTTCATCTTCTTTAGGTAATAAAATTATCTAGATACTATTTCAAGTCTGTGAGTAATTCAATATTTTCAAAAACTAACCACTTTTTTCTGATTCAGTTGTCGGTTCTAGATTTTCAAAATCCTCATAATACTCAAGATTAAATAATGAAATACTCTCAATTTCCGCAACTCTAATGAGAATTCGAAAATGCCTTAAAGTATGGGGACCTTCTGCAGTAATACCAATCTTATGCTTTTCATAGACAGTAGCATAATTACAATCAAAAATAATATTTAAATTATCTTTATGCCTATAACCACTTAAATAAGGAATGATAGTAATATTATCCAAATCAGCATGCTCAAATTGTTCACTATCAACTATACCAACATAAACTTTTTTAGACTTTAAAGAAACTTTTAATGGGGTCTGAGTTTCTGCTGCCTCTAATATTAAATTGAGCATACTACTAGTTTCTTTTAACTCTTCAAAATCTTTCCCCTCCCGTTGTCTTTTTTTTATCTCCTCTTTACAAATGGCTATAGAAAAAACGAGAAGGAATAGCATATAAACTTTTATAGAAAATGTGTCTATAGAAAAAACTTCATAATTTAAATACTCATGTAGTTTCCAAGGCTCATACTCCCAAAAACCAATGTATTTAAAAATATTTAAGGCAAGGGAAAGCAGATAAAGCGCCACTGCTATAAAGAAAGTAGCGAACGCTCCTCTTAATAAAAAATTAAGCCCATGTTTACCGAGGTTAACATAGGCTTCCCATCCATTACTGCGTTTTAAAACTACCTTAGCTGGGAGATAGTTAGTAGCATAATAATATCCGACTACTAAAATAAACAAAATGAATACTAGCCCCATTAACCCACCTTAACATTTGAAGATAAGATACGCATATGATCTTTAATCCTTTCCTTCACCTCTTCATTATCATAGTTAAGAGAGATTCCTTTATTCTCATTAATGAATATCTTACTCTTCTTGTTTGGATTATTAGTGTTTACTATAAAAAAATAGTCATATGTTTTATTAACTGGCTTTAACATATTTCTAATTAAAGTACCCATATTACCTCCTTAGTCATACTTACTTTCTTCAACAGACACGAAAGCCCGCTACACTAGCGGGCTCTATTAGATCAAGATATGTCTGTTAAAGAGCATGTATTCTAAAATCTCATTTTCATTGAATATAACCTATATTCAACAAATATTACAAGAAAATTCATTATCCATCTATCGGATTAGACAGTTGTATATTATATAAAGTTCCATATCAAACCTCAACCGCAACTCTTTTTCAGATAAGAAGAGACATAATACAAATAACTTATGAAGTTAAAAATCAATGTGTTAAGTGTAAACTTAATCTATAAGAGAGCGTAGAATTTTTAGAGAAAAATTATTCTAAGGTGTGGAATTATAAAAAATAAGGCTATCAATTTGCTAGGACAGTCGGGCTTCAATTGCCATCGTCGCTCACTAGTGTTGATAACCTTTAATAGAGCCAAGATTAAAACCGAGACTGGTTTAAGTCAATCCGCTTAAAACAAAAGGCCAGCAATTTCTGAAAACCCATCCGCTTCAATTGCATTGGGATCTTACATTAGATGCCGACCTTTCTGTATGGAATATTAAAACCTAAACTGATTTAAGTCAATCCATTCCCCCAACATCCACCATTGGTGGATGTAAATATCCTCAATAGTATTATGTAGCATAATCTCCCTCATTTTTCATAAATCCACCGCCACGATTTTTATCAAGAAAAAAAGCAATGTGTATATATAAGCAAAAAACTATAGGACCAATAGGACCATAGGACCAATTCAGGATTGGCGCGGGTTGAAGGCTTGTTTTTTTGGTCCTATTCCATTTTTAAAAATAGGACCAGTAGGACCAAAATAGGACCACTTTTTAAAATGGTCATTTTTTAAGCTTTAAAAAATAGGACCAAAATCACTAAAAATAGGACCAAAACAACTAAAAATAGGACCAGAT
>JBLUWJ010000013.1:0-56106 GCA_049888895.1 Bisgaard Taxon 45
GATTAGTAAAAGTGACTTGTGTATAAGTCTGTGATGTTATTAGCTCGTAGTTTTTACTAACTTTGTCACTAACTTCGCATAATGTTTTTTCAAATTATGTTACAATTCACGCGCGGTAAAATTGCGCACGCACCGCGCGGAAATTTATACATAATTTGACATTATGCGAAGTATAACTATTTGATATTATTATTATTTATGGCAGATATTACAATTCAGTGCATTACGCCACGTCATTTTTTTGAATCAGTAAAACTTATAAAAGAGCTACCGCCAAGCATTAAATTTTCATATAACGCAATGACGATAAGTTTTGAGAGTGATGATGATATTTTTGATAGAATTTATCACTTGTATCATTTTATTAGAGAGCTTGAAAATTCAAGTGTTCCAGTTGATTTAAGCGAATTTGTGGAGAAGTATAGGAGAATGACTAATCATCGTTATTTTAAGCGTTGATCTTTGAAAAATTCTTCCAGGGCTTGTTTGTTTTTTATCTCTTGTTCTGTTTTTATTTTTCTCTTTTTAATGTCATCTATCTTGTCAAGTCTTGGTTTGTCACGTCTTTTTTTCTGCGTGTCTTGTTTATCATAGTAGTAGTATCTTGTTCTTGTTTCTGCTGTTAATCTCATTTCTTCGAATTTTTCATCTTGGTAAGCTCCAGTACATAAAATGACTGTTGTAATTGCCATTGTTATTTTAAAAATTTGTTTCACTTTTAAGCTCCCTCCATTGTCTAAAAAACGCTCGAAAAAGTTCGGGAGTTCTGTTACACCCGAACTTTGGTATCAAACTTGATACTTTTTTTCATTCTATTGTTAAATTTCCGTCTTTGTTTATTGATATTTTTTTAGACATTTTATCTATTAAAAAGTGTACTATGTCTGATTCTTTATATATTTTTTGATGTCCAAGCATAATTGCTTTTTTTGTTAATTCAAAAGACATTTCTTTTAATTCGGCTGCCTCTTGTTTTTTCAATCTGATCGTTTTGTCAGTTGTAGATTTTTTCATCCTGCTTTTCCTTTCATGATTGTGATCTTAATCATACTTTTTGTATACAAGTTTCACAATATACATATTGACAAGAAACATGTTATTAATGTATTTTACAATCAAATGTTATTTGTTATTTGTATACATAAATGGATTTTTATCATGAGTTATCATATTGATTGGCTAACAATAGAACAGGATTTTGGATTTAGAATCCCAGATTCTGTTATTAGTTCGCTTTTTGATTTTGGCATGATTGGAATTCATCTAGACACGGGCGAAGTTCAAGAGGGTATTAGAACTGGTAAATATCATCATAAAGGTTCTTTTTGTGATGAGGTCAGTATTAGAATTTCTGGTTCTTTAATACGTATGGAAGGTAATCCAAGTCGTTGGAATAAAGTAGAAAATTTGCTTGGTTTTACTGATGTTGATGCTTGTGTTTCTTGTTTTAATAATATTTTATTTTCTCTTGGTTTACCGCTTTTTACTCGTTGTACTGAGATTTTTTATTTACAAGGTAAAGACGGTGAAAAAGTCAAAAAATCTTCAAATGGTGCAGTTATTAAACGTCTTGATATAACTACTAATAAATCAGTTGGTAAGGGTAATGAGCGCACTTTCATTAAAGCACTTTCTCAAATGCGTTATCGTAATTCAATTGGCAGACTTCATACAAACGGTTTAACGGCTGATTGGTTATCAGATAAAGGTAACGCTAATCTTATTTATCCAAGTTGCTATATTAAACATGAAGAAATGAAACTTCATTCTTATGACAAGATTAGAAATAAATTTGGTGAAGATTCAAAAGAATTCCAATATTACAAAAGAGTTTTTGATTATTGTGCTCAGAATGGCGTTGTTCGTTTTGAGCAGAAATTAAAATCACGTTATTTACAGAGGGAAAATTTATGTTACTGGGGAATTAGTGATTTTTCAAAGCTAGAACAGATTCAAGAGGGTTTTATAAGTATGTATAAGAAATTAAATGTTAACAAAATTGAGCTTGAAACAATAGCTGAGCAGTTAGTCAGCAGCGGTGTTGTTGATACATTGAGAAAAGCTAACACTACTGCTTATTATGCCATGCGTTGGGCGAGTGGTGATGATTTAAGTTCTCTTTCTGTTGCTACTTTTAAGCGTCATCGTGCAAATCTTAGAAAAATTGGCATTGATATCGCTAACCCTTGTGATGTTGAAAAATTCCAAGCTGTTCAGGTGATTTCTTGTGAGCAAATTATTGTCAGACCGTTTAAAGCGCCTGATTTTTATCAATATCCAAGCAACTTGCGTTTTGTTGCATAAACTATGAGGAAATAAAAGATGATGAGAACTGGTTTTTACATTGTTGGTAAATTGTTGGGTCAGAAATCAACTAATTTTACTAATCGCGAAACTGGCGAAGTGAAAGAAAAACATACTTTAGGTGTTCAACTTCAAGAGCCTGACGGTTTTGGTGGTTATAACACATTAACACAAGAGTTAAAAATTGATGAACGGTCAGTTAATCAAGGTTTAACTTCAACTGTTGAACGATTAAAAGGTAAGCTTGTTATGATCCTTGTTTTTCCACGCGAGTGGGCTATGGAAGGTGGTCGTAAAGGTATTACTTATAACTTTGATGAAAATTCATCTATTGAAGAAGTGAAATAGTTTTGAGTTCGCGCAAATGCTCCGCGCGTTCTCTTATCGGGGGTGTAATGATGAAAATTGTTTTATTAACTATGTATTTAATCGTTATTTTTTCCGTGATTTATTTTAGTTATGGAATGCTTTATGACGAATAAACTCATTATTACAACTGAATTATGCACGACTTCTGATAGTTGTCGTGTTGTTGAATTGAAATTGTCACAAGCCGAGCTTTCCAAAATTCAACTTGTGACAAGTTCAAGTAGCGAAACAATTAATTATTCGGATTACTCTGAATTCTTTTTTGTTTCATTTTCTGCCACGCTCTCTTTGTGGCTTTTGGCAAAAGTTGTTGGTCTTATGCTTGGGCTTTTAAAGAGAGCATAACTAAAGGAAATTATATCATGTTTAAAAATAAAGCTAAAAAAGTATTAGCCGGTTTGGGTGTTGTTTCTACTACTGTCGTTTCTGCAACTGCAAATGCCGCGGATTTATCTAGCATTACTAGCGGTATTGATTTAAGTGGTGCTTCTGCGGGTGTTATTGCTGTTGGTGTTGCTATTGGCGGACTTTTAGCAGTAGTTATCGGTGTACGCTATGTTTTAGGTTTCTTAAAACGTGTTTAATTAACCGTGCTTTGAACTAAAAAAATGCCCGCCCGCAAGAAATGAGGACGGGCGTTTTTTTAGGGAAAAGCTAAGGGTTTTATATGACTTGGCAAATGATATTTTTTCTATGGGGTATGTTATGTGCTTATTTAGTAATCATTGGTTTAAACGGTTAATTGTTTTTTTTTGCTTTTCTTTCATTATCTACTTTTTCTTATTCAAAAGAACTTTGGTCTTCAGTTGGTTATTGGTATTACAAAAGGGATCTGAGTAATGATAATGCAATTTCGCAAACTGATTGTGATTTATCTAAATTTTCAGGGGCTAAAAAGACGGATGGTAATCCCAATGCTCCTAGAGTTGATGTTAAAACTAAAATTGATTCTAGTGGTATTGTTACTGACTATGGTGATGGAGAGAAACCTTTTCTTGGAGATGGTATTTTTCGTTATGCTGAAAAAATAGAATTTAGTAAAAATTTATCTAAAGGTCAGGGGGATACTGGTTCTCAAGCACTTAGAACTGCTTTGCAAAAAGGTAATTGTGATATTGTGGAATCACTTTTAGATGCAATGGTTAATGGCGAACTTAAAACTGGTCCTAATGGTGATAATTATCTAGGTTTTCAAAATGGTGATGATAAATGTGTAATTGCTTCTAATGGTACTTCTTTATGTAATGTTTCTGGTTCAGCGGAGCAATGTGATGATAATGGTGAAAATTGTCATATTGTTGTTGGTGATGAGAAAGAAATGACTTTAGATGATTATTCAAAAAGTCTTAAAAAAGATAGAATTCCTCGCAATTCTAATTCTGTTTCAGGTTCTGGTAATTCTTCTGGTTCTTCTGGTTCTTCTAGTTCTGGTTCAGGTTCTGGTAATTCTTCTGGTTCTTCTTCAACTGGTGGTACAACTAATACTGGTGATAATTCTATTCAAGGTAATCATAGTGGCGGTACTGGAGTGGGTTCTGGTTCAGGTGAAGGAGAGGGGGATAAAGAGGGTGATGGTAATTCTGATTTTAACAAACCGGGTCTTGACGACTTTGATTTGAAATCTGCTTTTTCTGGCTTGAAAGATAGTCTTAAAGATTTAATTCCAGATCTTTCTATGCCTGCCGGTAATTGTCCTACTGTTTCAATTCCTGTTTTTAATACAGCAAGAAATATTGATGTTCATTGTCGTATATTCGACCAAAACGGTGGTAAGTTAACTGCGGTTTTTTCGCTTATCTGGGGTTTTCTTGCGATTCGTATTTTATTATCTGCTTAGTTGGGGTGATATATGGGGGCAATATTAAAATTTTTAGTTAGTGTTTTTTCTTATATTTTTAGTTCTGCTGCAATTAAATTTATTGTGTTTGGTTCTATTTTTATTATTGTTACTGACGTTATTCCTCTTTTAATTGAGGTTTTTATGCCTGATGATGTCGATATTCAATCTTTACTTTCTGGTATTCCTTCTGATGTTGCTTATTTTCTTGCTTTTTTTAAAGTCGATTTTGGCATTAAAGCAATTTTAACTGCTTATATATCTCGTTTTTTGATTAGAAGAATACCATTTATTGGTTAAGGGGTTTTACATGTCAATTGCTGCATATGTGGGCATTCCAGGTTCTGGTAAATCTTATGAAGTGGTGAGTTCTGTTATCGTTGAACATTTCAAACGCGGCAGAAGAATCGTAACGAATATCGAAGGAATCGACGAAAATAAATTAATTAATTTTTGTTTAGAAGATGACAAGAATTTAACATTTGAACAGCTTGGCAAGTTGATTCATGTCACTGATGAACAATGTCAACAAGAAGATTTTTTTCCATATAAAAATTCTGAAAATACATTGTGCCGTGCCGGTGATTTAATTTGTTTAGACGAAATTTGGCGCATATTTTCAACAGAAAACATTCATAAAAATCACCGTTCATTTATTGCTGAACACAGGCATTTTACACATCCAGAAACGGGGGTTTGTTGTGATTTAGTTGTAATTAATCAATCTATTTCTGGCATTCCAAGATTTATCAAAGATAGAGTAGAGACAACTTATTTAATGAGTCGATTGTTAGCTCTTGGTATGCCGACACGTTATCGTGTGAATGTTTATACAGGTGCTAAAACAACTAAAGCTAGTTTAATCACACAGTATCAAAATAAATATAATCCTAAGATTTTTGATTTATATAAAAGTTTTGATACTAAAAATGGCAAACAAACACAAGTTGATGATAGACAGAATTTTTTTAAATCGTTTACTTTTAAGTTGATTGTTTTTTCTGCTATTTCCATGTTTGTTTTATCTTATTTTGCATTTTCTTATTTTTTTAAATCTATTAATAAAGATGTAAAAAGTGAAACTCAAATTGATACACAAAATCAAATCGAACAAAAATCACCTGTAACTAAGCCTAAAAAAGATGATTCTTTTGACAAGCTTTATTTAAAGCTTAGTCAAGATGAATCACTCAAGACGACAGTTGTTCCGCCTTATTCTAAAAATTGGCGTATTTCTGGTGAGTTATTTAAGAATGGTCAAAATTTTGTTGTTCTTGTAGATATGCGTGGAAATCTTCGTTTAGAAGAGAAACGTTATTTTAAGAATGAGGGTAGGGCTATGGAAGGTCTTATAAATGGGGAATTTGTAACTTACTACACGGGCCGAGGAGATATTTTAAATGAGAATTTTATTTTTAATGATAAGTAGCTTTATGTTTTCAATGAGTGTTTTAGCTCAACATATTGATTTTAAACTTGATTCAGTACCTTTGCATAAAGCTATTAGTATGATTTATGACGAAGTACTAGAAAAGCCGTATATGTTGGATCCCGTTCTTGTTGATGATAAACGTCTAATCAGTTTTAAAGTGACTAAAGAGCAAGATTTTAGCGCGTTTCTTCAGCGTTATTTTTCCAATATGAATATTAAAATTCATACTAAAAATGGTGTTGATTATATTCAATATATTGAACCTAAAATCACCAAACAAAGCTTTGTTTATAATCCAATTCACAGAGATGTTACGTATTTATCAGAATTTCTTCAGTCTGACGGTCAAGTGTTCGCCAGCGGTGACAAGCTTGTTTTTTATGGTACATCTTCAGAAATTGCACGTGCTAAATCTGTTTTGAAGTCTGTTGATACCGTATCTAAAGAAGTTGTTGTAACAGGTTATGTTTTTGAAGTACAAACAACAGAAAAAGAGGGGTCTGGCATTAATTTGCTTGCAAAGCTACTTAGCGGAAAACTTGGCATAAATATTGGTATTAAACAAAATTTTGAGAATTTTATTACTGTTAATGCGGGTAATCTTGATGCCATGATTGAGTTATTTAGAACAGATTCACGTTTTCATGTTGTGAGCAGTCCAACATTACGAGTAAAATCTGGCTCACGTGGTAATTTTAGTGTGGGTTCTGATGTGCCAATTCTTGGTAGTGTTAAATATGATAAAGACGGTAGAGCAGTTCAATCTATTGAATATAGATCTTCTGGTGTGATTTTTGAGATAGTACCGACTGTTAAGAATGGCGCGATTGATTTAAAAATTCAGCAACAATTATCTAATTTCGTCAAAACAGATACGGGAGTTAACAACTCACCAACGCTTATTAAGCGTGACCTTGTAACTGATGTTACTGTTAAAAGTGGTGATGTCGTCGTGCTAGGGGGATTGGCTCAAAATAAATTGACAGAAGGTGAAACGGGTTTTTCATTCTTGCCCAAGGGGTTTCTCACCGGGAAAAGCAAAAGCGACGAAAAGACGGACATCATTGTCTTACTTCAAGTCAAGCAACTTTAATTTTTCTATCTCCCCCCCTTATAACTAAAAAAAAATAAAATTTATTATGGCTTTGGCATTGTGGAGCTTGTGGGCAAGAGCTTTTGAGTGTTAATAAATTCGGTGGGTAACCTGTTGTAAATTTCTTTTCAATTTTCAATGGGTTATCCACAATTTATTAATACGTCTTGCAAAAGCGTCTCTGCTTGTCCACAAATCCACATTGCATAATAAGTTTTCTTTTTTACTTAAGTTATGAGTCCTCTCTGGATAGACAAATTAATTTTGCGCAGATGTTGAATAGGCGTGATGTTCGTCTTTTCGTCGCTTTTGCTTTTCCCGGTGAGAAACCCCTTGGGCAAGAATGAAAGGCGTTATATTTTGACAAAAAGACTCTGCGCGCCGATAACAGATTTATTCGGTTTAAAGGGGTCAAGGGGTGCGCCCCTTGGGATAACATTGCGATATTTTACGTGTAGATGGATTTTTTGTGCGTAAATAAATATATTGCGCGCGTATATGTCTATACACGTCCTGCTAAGACCATTTCAGATCTATTTTACTCACTGATGTTTTTAAGTCCTTTCATATTTAATTTTACTTTACAAATCTTATTTCAACGTGCATAACTATTTAATTTTTCAGTGACAGTGTTTGTTGCTTGGTGATATTGTCTTGCTTGATTAGTAAAAGTGACTTGTGTATAAGTCTGTGATGTTATTAGCTCGTAGTTTTTACTAACTTTGTCACTAACTTCGCATAATGTATATTATGTTAAATTAAATACAAAAGTGACAACTACACTGAGTGTGACATGTTCACTTGTTCAATGCCGTCGCTATTCTATTATTTTTGTCTGGGGATTTTTTTTATGAGATATATTTCATATTCAAGGATACTTTTGTGTTTCTTTTAAAAGCAGATGATGCTTATTTTAAGATTAGAATAATTTTCTTAATTTTTCAGTTTGCCAATTAATCAAGATAACAATGGCCAAATTTATTTGATAACGCTACGTGAAATCTGAATATTTTTAGGCTGAATACTACCGAGAAAATAAAATTGGATGTCATATAATAAATGATACTTTTATAATTATCATGAATAATATGCTACAAATTAGTAGCATTAATCTCTTCTGCTCCTTGTTAAAACAAGGGTTCTCGCCCAATTAAGATGTATCATCGTTACTATGTAATTAAAGAAAACGATTAACAAAAATTTGACATTTTAGGTTAAAAAATAATAAGATGAACTGGTCTAGCCAGAATCCTCTCGTTAGACTTACCAAATTTAGCAGGAGAATTTACAACGATGAGTAAAGAATTCGATAAAAAACGCGATGAATTATTAAGTGAAATTCGCGATATTTTGGATAATGCTGAAGCGCTTTTTGATGAAAAATCAAAAGCAGGCGTAGACGAACTTAAAAAATTGAAATCTAATCTTGATTCACGCGTTTCTAAATTACAGAAACAATTTGGTTCGTTAAAAGATGATGCCGTTGCCGGTACAAAAGAAGTGATTAAACAAACAGATGAATTAGTACAAGATAATCCATACAAAGCAATTGGGGTTGCAGGTGTGATTGGATTGTTATTAGGTGTTTTAATCTCTAAGAAATAATGCTTGATAATGGTAGAAGGCTACGCTTGTAGCCTTTTATTATAATTAGGAAGATAAATGCAAATTTTACAGAAAATCAAGAATATCAGTCTCACCTCTCTTGAGCTTATTCATGTGCGTTTGGACATGGCAAGAATCGAGTTAGTCGAACAAAAGAACTTTTTGATCACTTTATTAAGTGTATTATTCGTGATTTTTATTCTTTTGTTAGTGTCTTTTATTAGTTTATTATTTGGATTAAATGCATTGCTTGATCCTGAAATCAAACATATTGTCTTTTTTTCCATTAGTGCAGGTACATTTCTTCTTATTCTGATTCTATTGCTATTGATGCGAAATACTTTAAATAAACAGCGCAATTTTATGGTCGACACCTTAACCGAAGTGAAGCATGATATTCAAGCAATAAAAGGTGCGCTTGGTTCCCCTTCAGCTAAAGATCATCAAGAATAAGGTGCATGTTATGAAAACAGAATTAGAGCAAGAAAAAGAATTGTTAATGATGAAAGGCGATGCTTTACGCATGAAACTTTATGCGCAATCCGATCGCAAACAAAGTAAACAAACAAGTGCGAATCCCACTTTTGTGGATTCAATTTCTACCGTAGTCTCTTCATTGAATCAGCCTGTGGTACGTTCCTTAGCCGTTTCATTACTCAGTAAAAAATTATTGAGTTCCAAATTTTTGGCTTACTCTGCCTTAGGTGTCGCGGCACTTTATTTATTAAACCGCAACAATCCAAGTGAATAATGTGAAAAAGGCTAGAAATGATGCTAGCCTTCTCTGTATTCATACATGGGTATTTATTTTTTCCGTTCTACCCACTGATTACCAAGATAATCCACAATCCATTTCGTTGCCTTGCCATTCTTTTCAGAGGTCACATATTGGCGCTTTTCTTTACGGCTAAAGCGGATAATTGCCGCATTACCTTCAGGATCTTGCTGTGGTGCATCGGCTAAATAACGTAATTTTTCGGGTAAACGATCTCGATATAAGGCTAATTCCGAGACTTTCGGTGCACGGGTTTCACGTGATTTTGGAAAATTATGAGCGGACATAAACACACCACTTGCCCCATCACGTAATACAAAATAAGCATCCGATTTTTCACATTTCAGTTCTGGGAAATGGGTCGGTTCTTCTTTTGGTGGCGCAACTTCCCCACTTTTTAGAATCTTGCGGGTATTATCACAGTTAGTACACCCCATATATTTGCCAAAACGACCGAGTTTTAAATGCATATCGGCACCACATTTATCACATTCGACAATCGGTCCATCATAGCCTTTAATTTTAAAACTCCCCTGTTCTAACAGGTAACCATCACAATTTGGGTTATTCCCACAGATATGAATTTTACGTTCTGGATCAATCAGGTAGCTATCCATTGCGGTGCCACATTTTGGACAACGTTTACGCTCCATTAAGGCTTTTGTTTCAGATGCTTCATCTAATACGTTAAGTAATTCCGCTTCTGGAATTAAATTCATGGTGGTTTTACACCGCTCTTTGGGCGGTAAAGCATAGCCACTGCAACCTAAAAAGACCCCAGTACTTGCGGTTCGAATGGCCATTTTGCGATTACAGGTTGGACAATTAATATCCGTCGGCACTAGGCTATTTGGTTTCATACCGCCTTCTAATTCATCCAGTTCTGCTTGGCTTAACTGCTGAGAGAAGTCTTTAAAAAATTGATTCAGTTCATTTTTCCAATCTTTTTCACCCTTTGCAATTTGGTCTAAAACATTTTCCATATTGGCAGTGAAGTCATAGTTCATCAATTCTGTAAAGGATTGATTTAAGCGGTCGGTGACAATCTCCCCCATTTTTTCGGCATAAAAACGGCGATTTTCCACTCGCACATAACCGCGTTCTTGAATGGTAGAAATAATTGCAGCATAAGTAGAAGGTCGACCAATTCCCCGTTTTTCAAGTTCTTTTACTAATGCCGCTTCGCTAAAACGTGCCGGAGGTTTAGTAAATAACTGTTCTGGTAAGACTTGATCTAGGTGTAATTTTTCATTCAACTGGACATTTGGTAAGACTTGGTCTTCTGCATTTCTACTCATTGGAGGCAACACTTTCGTCCAACCATCAAAACGTAAAATACGACCTTTTGCTTTTAATTCATACTCCCCTGCTCGTACCGTCACTGTGGTACTATCGTATTGTGCTGCCGGCATTTGACAAGCGACAAACTGACGCCAAATCAACTCATATAAACGCACAGCATCTTTTTCCATCCCCGTTAACTGAGCGGCTAATGTGTTGACATCAGATGGACGAATCGCTTCATGTGCTTCTTGGGCATTGTCTTTACTTGAATAAACGTGTGGTTTGTTCGGCAAATAGGTGTCGCCATAATGAGATTGAATATAGCCACGTACCATATTTAGTGCATCTTGACTCAGATTAGTTGAGTCAGTACGCATGTATGTAATATAGCCAGCTTCATATAAACGCTGTGCGAGCATCATCGTTTTTTTCACCCCGAAGCCGAGACGTGTGCTTGCAGTTTGTTGTAACGTTGAGGTAATAAAAGGGGCTTTGGCACGGGAACTTGTTGGTTTGGTTTCTAAATCAGAAACCACATACTCTGCTTGTTGTAAAAACTCCACCGCACTTTGTGCTTGTGTGGCATTTTTCGGCTCAAACTTTTTTCCTTTAAACTGGGTCAGGGCTAAACGTAGCAGTTCTTTTTCTTGGGTTTGTGTTAACACATCAATTTCCCAATATTCTTCTGGCTTGAACGCTTTTATTTCACGCTCACGTTCTACTAATAATTTAACCGCAACAGATTGAACCCGCCCTGCGGATAAGCCTCGTGCGACTTTTTTCCACAACAATGGCGACACCATAAAACCGACGACACGATCTAAAAAGCGACGAGTTTGTTGTGCATTGACACGATCTAAATTCAGTTGTTCTGGTTTTTCAAAAGCGTGTTGAATCGCATTCTTGGTGATTTCGTTAAATACTACGCGACTAAAACGGGAATCATCTCCCCCAATCACTTCACGTAAATGCCAGGCAATCGCTTCCCCTTCTCTATCCAAGTCGGTCGCAAGATAAATATGATCAGCTTTTTTCGCTAAGGCTTTTAATTCAGCAACCACTTTTTCTTTACCAGGTAGAATTTGATAGTTAGCTTTCCATTGATGATAAGGGTCAATCCCCATACGTTTGACTAATGCATTTCTATCTTTTTCTTGTTTAATCGCGATTTTTTCTTCCGCACTTAATCCTTTTGTGGAAATTGCCTTTGCTTTCTCACCATTACTTGAGCCTACCGTTGGGAGATCACGGATATGACCCACACTAGATTTAACTACATAATTACTGCCTAGATATTTATTAATGGTTTTTGCCTTTGCTGGCGACTCCACAATAACCAAGGATTTACTCATTCTCTTACCCAGTTTCACTTAGATTTCTATAAAATAGTCGCTATATTGCTAACTATCTGCTTGTAGGTCAACTCTTTTTTTCAAAAATGGCATATAAACGACTAAAGCCAACGCACTTTTTAGATGAAGATAGATGGTAAACGATGTTCAAGCAATATCTCAGTCAAGTGACAGTTTTGTCCAAACGGGGAGACTATCGTCAGGTAAAAATAATGATTTACCTAGTTCGACCCACGCGCAAGGAAAGTGGAAATCAGACCCGACAGAGCTCAACAAACCAAAATGCTTTGCCCACTGAGCAAGCAACAAGCGTTGATCAGGCGTTTGTCCACAACCTGCCACTTCAATGGCATCGCCTCCCCATTGGGTAAAATCAGCAATTAACTTTTTCACCCACTTATTGGTTAAAGTATAACGTAAAGGATGTGCAAGAACCGCGAGCCCGCCTGCTTGATGAATAACCTCAATCGCGCTGGGAATATCACACCATTGGGCTTTCACATAACAAGATTTACCCTGTGAGAGATACTTTTTGAATGCTTGATTTTCGTTGGCCACTTTGCCCATATTCACGAGTAAACGCGCATAATGTGCTCTTGTGACTTCGCCTGAGGCTAACATTTTTGCTTGCTTAAACGCCTCTGTTACGCCAACTTTTGCTAATTTTTCGCCAATCTCAAGTGCACGTTGATAGCGTAATTCGGCTTGATGGGTTAAAAGTGCGGTCATTGTTGCTGACGTTTCATTAAATCCTAATCCCACAATGTGAATCGCGCGATTTTCCCACGTAGTTGAAATTTCAACCCCACTGATCAGCGTTAAATCCGTTTGTTGTGCTGCTAAACGCGCTTCGGCAATCCCCGCAGTGGTATCATGATCTGTTAACGCAAGCACATTCACGCCCTTTTCGATGGCTCGTGACACGACCTCTGTCGGTGATAATACGCCATCCGAAGCGGTACTATGGCAATGCAGATCATAAATTGTTGTCATCTATTGTCCTAATATGAAAAGAGAAAGCATAAAGCATTGGGGCAGATATTCCGATCCGTCCCAAATTTCATCACGCTATTTAATTTGTTTCACTAATTGTTTGACTAAATGTGGACCATGATAAATTAAGCCAGAATAAAGTTGTAATAATTCTGCGCCCGCGTTGATTTTTTCTTGTCCACTGGCCACGCTATCAATTCCACCACTGCCAATAATGGGAACCTGGCCTTTCAGTTCTTGATACAGCCTCGCAATAATTTCGGTACTTTTTTGTTGTAGAGGCTTACCACTTAATCCACCTTGCTGCTCTGCATTTTTTAAGCCACTTACTGTTTCACGTGAAATAGTCGTATTGGTAGCGATAACAGCATCCATTTTGTGACGTTGTAATGTGTCTGCTATTTGAACAAGCTCCGCTTCCGTTAGATCAGGGGCAATTTTAACCGCAATTGGCACATATTTCGTATACTGTTCAGTCAGTTCTTGTTGGCGCGCTTTCAGCCCCTGTAATAAATCATCTAATGCCTCACCATACTGTAATTGACGTAAACCCGGTGAGTTAGGGGATGAAATATTAATCGTAATATAATCCGCATAACGATAAGCTTTATCTAAACAAACAAGATAATCCGCTTTACCATTTTCAACTGGTGTAAAAGTATTTTTACCAATATTAATCCCTAAAATACCGTCATATTTGGCTTGTTTCACATTTTCAATCAAATAATCAATACCGTAATTATTAAACCCATTGCGGTTGATAATGCCTTCTACCTCAGGTAACCGAAATTGACGTGGTTTAGGATTGCCGTCTTGTGCCAAGGGGGTCACGGTACCTACCTCAATAAAACCAAATCCCATTGCGGCAAAACCATCAATCGCTTCACCATTTTTATCTGCCCCCGCAGCTAAACCGATAGGATTTTTAAACTGCAATCCCATAACAGTTTTAGGATTTCCTGCTGGGCAGGCGAACAAGGTTTTTAACAGTGGATTGAGTGGAGAACGCCCCAAGGTTTTTAGTGTATTGATGGTAAAATCATGGGCTTGTTCAGCATCAAGGGAAAAAAGGGCTTTGCGAATTAATGCATACATACTCGTTTATCTCTCTGGATAGTTTAACTGTGAAGATCGGGCGGATTATACGCTTTTCAGTCTAAAATGTAATGGAAAAATTGAAACTAACTTGTGCGTGTTGGCCACAATTAAGCGCGTTTATGCGAATTTTTCATATTATAGACATAAAAAAGTGCGATCATATTGTTAGATTTTTTGACCGCACTTTTGACTATTTATTGTAATGCTTTCTCGATTTTTTCATATAAATCACGTGAAATGTTCTCCACTTCACTTAAACGCTCTAAGCCTCGTTTCATTAAGGTTTGACGTTGTCCGTCATAACGCGAGAAACGTATTAATGGCTCAATTAAACGTGAGGCCACTTGCGGATTGCTTTCATTTAAACGAATGAGAATATCGGTTAAGAAACGATAACCTGAACCATCAATCGCATGGAAGGCTTTCAAGTTATGTTGTGCGAAACTGCCGATTAAGGCTCTTAAGCGATTTGGATTATTAAAGTTGAAACTTGGATGATCCATTAATTTCATCACATTTAATAAGACATCCTCATCTGGACGCGTCGCTTGCAATGCAAACCATTTATCCATGACTAAACCATCATGTTGCCACTTGCTTTCAAAATCTGCTAATAAGGCATCACGGCAAGGTAGCTGTGCTTTAGTTGCCGCACTTAAGGCTGCCAAGGTGTCTGTCATATTATTGGCATAGCTATAATGCTTATGCACCAAGTTATTACCAACTGTAGTATAAGCTAAATAGCTGACACAAAGATTACGCAAGGCTCGTAAAGCAATGTCGTCCGCGGTCACACGGTATACCTCTAAACGAATCTCGTTATACACTTTTAATAACGTTTGTTTCAGGCTTTCTGCAATGGTACGCAGCATAAAATCACGTACAGCACTAATTCCCTCAGGGTCAATGGTTTTGAAGAGCTCAGCAAATTCAGTGACTTTTGGTAAGGTTAAAATGAGTGTAGCCAGTTCTGGGTCTTGCTGATAACCATCTAAAATTTGGTATAACTCCGCCAGCACCTCAGCAGAAAATTCTAAACTTTTACCTTGTTGATAGCGAGTTAAGTTTCGACGTAATTCGGTAGCGTAAAGCATTTGTGCCACATCCCAACGTACAAATTGATTTTCAGCATGACGTAATAAAGTAATCAATTGTGGGGTGCTGTACTCATAATGTAATTTTACTGGTGCTGAAAAATCACATAACAAGGCTGGAACAGGTTTACTTGTTACCCCTGTAAAGTGGAAACGTTGCTCAGCCTGTTTCACATCAAGGACGGGGTTAATCGCTTGTCCATTATTTTCTAAGACTTGTGCCTGACCGTTTTTATCATATAACGCAATTTTGAGCGGAATATGCAAATTGACTTTTTCCATTTGATCCGCAGTTGGTGGCGTGTGCTGTGCCACATCTAACGTATAAGTGGCGGATTCTGGGTCATAACTGTCTGTAATGGTTAATTCTGGCGTACCTGATTGGCTATACCAATGACGGAATTGTGCTAAATCAATGCCCGAAGCACGTTCCATCGCAGATACAAAGTCTTCACAAGTTGCCGCTTTACCGTCTTGTTCTGCTACATACAGTTGCATTCCTTTTTGAAATAAGGTTTCGCCTAATAAGGTATGCATCATCCGGATCACTTCTGCCCCTTTTTCATACACAGTCATGGTATAGAAGTTATTCATCTCAATCACTTTATCTGGACGAATAGGGTGAGACATTGGACTGGCATCTTCGGCAAATTGTGCAGTACGCAATAAACGCACATCTTCAATCCGTTTGCCTGAACGTGACCAAAGGTCTGATGTGAATTCTTGATCACGAAACACCGTTAACCCTTCTTTTAAACTGAGTTGGAACCAGTCACGACAGGTAATACGGTTCCCCGTCCAGTTATGAAAATATTCATGTGCAATCACGCTTTCTACGGCGATGTAATCTTCATCTGTGGCGGTTTGCGGATTAGCAAGCACAAATTTTGAGTTAAACACGTTTAACCCTTTATTTTCCATTGCCCCCATATTGAAGAAATCCACCGCCACGATCATATAAATATCTAAATCGTATTCAAGACCAAAACGATCTTCGTCCCATTTCATCGAACGTTTTAAACTTTGCATTGCCCAATCCGCACGGTCTAAATTACCACGGTCAACAAAGAGTTCCAGTGCGACTTCTCGCCCACTTTTGGTGATAAAGGTATCGCGTAATACATCAAAATTCCCCGTCACTAATGCAAACAGATAGCTTGGTTTCGGAAAGGGATCATGCCACTCTACCCAATGGCGACCGTCAGGTAAATCGCCACTGTCAATGCGGTTACCATTCGATAATAAATAAGGATATTTACTTTTATCAGCCGTAATTCTTGTCGTATAGCATGCTAATACATCAGGGCGATCTAACATATAGGTGATTTGGCGAAAACCTTCAGCCTCACATTGTGTACACATTCCCTCACCTGATTGATATAACCCTTGTAACGACGTATTTTTTTCTGGGCTTAAAATACTGACGACTTGTAAACTAAATTGTGTAGCATCAATCGTGCTTAAATTTAAGGTTAAACTCTCGCCATCTTGCTCAAAGTATTTAAAATCACGACCATTTAATTTGAGCGATGAAAATTGGAAACTATGCCCATCTAAGCGTAGCTTTTGTGCCTGAGGATTTAAGCGACGAAATTGACTGGTTGCCGTGACAATTGTTTTTTTCGGATCAAGTTGAAAATCAAGGGAAATGTCTGTGACAGTAAAATCAGGTGTGCGATAATCTTTTCTGTATTTGGCTTTGGCGTGCATAAAACAACCTATTGTTATTATTAGGACTAAAAAATGTAGTTAGGATATGATTTTCTTCACAAACTTGCAATCGTCTTTTCGTTTAGAAAAAGCTAAGCAATCGTTTGCTTATTGATTATTGTATGCTATTCTAGCCACGCTTTTATTTTTGAATAACATGAAGGAATGACATGTCAAATTGCACACCTCAAATTGCGATTGTGATGGGCTCAAAAAGTGACTGGGCAACCATGCAAGAAGCAACTCATATTCTTGATGAATTACAAATTCCTTACCACGTTGAAGTGGTATCTGCACATCGCACGCCAGATAAATTATTCACTTTTGCTGAAACAGCACAGACTAAAGGTTACAAAGTGATTATCGCGGGTGCGGGCGGTGCAGCGCATTTACCTGGCATGATCGCCGCAAAAACCTTAGTGCCTGTACTCGGTGTTCCCGTCAAAAGCTCGATGCTAAGTGGCATTGACAGTCTTTATTCAATTGTTCAAATGCCAAAAGGCATTCCGGTCGGTACTCTTGCCATTGGGCCTGCGGGTGCTGCAAATGCGGGATTATTAGCCGCGCAAATCTTAGCTGCATTTGATACAACCCTACTGACACGATTAACAACATTCAGAGAAAAACAAACAAATAGTGTATTAGAGAATCCTGATCCACGGATTCCATAAGTATTTTAGGGCGGACACATGTTCGCCCTGTCTCTTTTAATTTCTTAATATAATGGTTTAACTATGCAAAAAAGTGCTTTATATCCAACCGTGTATGTACTTGGCAATGGACAGTTAGGACGTATGTTACGTTATGCGGGTGCCCCGTTAGATATTGATGTCCAACCCCTTGCTTTTAATGCGCCACTTGTTGATTTAGCGTCAGATAGTCTTATTACAGCGGAAATTGAACGTTGGGAAAAAACTCCCTTAACCGAGATGCTGGGCAATCATGCTAATTTTGTTAATCAAAATGTGTTTGCCAAATTAGCGGATCGGTTATCACAAAAAACCTTACTTGATGAACTCCAGTTACCAACTTCACCGTGGTATCTATTAAAAGACTCACAAACTTGGTCAACAGTATTTGACCGCATTGGTGAGAAAGTTGTCGTGAAACGTCGTATGGGCGGCTATGATGGTCGAGGTCAGTGGATTATTCAACCACAAAATACGGATGTGATTACCGATGACTTATACGGTGAAACCATTGCCGAAAAATTTATTCCTTTTGATTATGAAATTTCTCTTGTAGGCGCACGTTTTAAAAATGGTGAAACACGCTTTTATCCCGTCACGCATAACTTACAGCAAAATGGTATTCTGCGTTATAGTGTGGTCGATACGCACTTCCCGCAACAAACACTGCAACAAGCCAACGCGGAAGCGATGCTTGGTAAAATTATGCATCACTTAAATTATGTTGGGGTGATGGCGATGGAATGTTTTGTCGTTGGTGATCAACTCTTAATTAATGAGTTAGCACCTCGTGTCCATAATAGTGGCCATTGGACCCAATTAGGTTGCGCAATTAGCCAATTTGAATTGCATTTAAGAGCCTTACTGGATTTACCTACCCCAGCATTGCAAACTTTTGCGCCTAGTGTGATGGTCAATTTGATTGGCACGGAACACCATTCTGCTTGGTTAAATATTCCTTTCAGCCAATTACATTGGTATGGGAAAGAGGTCCGTCCGGGGCGTAAAGTCGGACACATTAATCTTACACATCCAGATAAAAAGATATTAATCTCCAATTTAGACAGATTACGCCAACTATTACCAGAGGATTATCAATCTGGTTTAAATTGGGCGGTAGAAAAACTAAAATAATTAAATTTATCTACCTATTTTTAATACATGATCTAAAAAATACGATTAATTATTAAATTTCTTTAAGGTGAACTTGATAATATTTGTTTCGTGCAGTATAACTAGCTCACCGATAACTAAACACAACATTAAGGATGTCATTATGTTTGAAAATATTACTGCGGCGCCAGCTGATCCGATTTTAGGTTTAGGCGAATCATTCAAAGCTGAGACGCGCGATAATAAAATCAATCTTGGCATTGGTGTGTATAAAGATTCAAAAGGCAACACACCAATTATGCGCGCGGTCAAAGAGGCAGAAAAGCGCTTATTTGATCTTGAAATGAGTAAAAATTATTTAGCTATTGATGGTGTCGCAGAATTCAATACCTGTACGAAAGAATTGTTATTTGGCGCAAACTCAGAAATAATTAAACAAGGTCGTGCAAAAACCGTTCAGAGTTTAGGTGGCACTGGTGCATTACGTATCGCAGCAGAATTTATTAAGCGCCAAACTAAAGCACAAAATGTTTGGATTAGTACCCCTACTTGGCCAAACCACAATGCGATCTTTAATGCGGTGGGGATGACGATCCGTGAATACCGCTATTATGATGCAGAAAAGAAATGCTTAGATTGGGATAATCTCATTGCGGATTTAAGCAATGCCAGTGAAGGTGATGTTGTTTTATTACATGGTTGTTGCCATAACCCAACTGGGATTGATCCAACCCCAGCACAATGGAAACAATTAGCCAAAATGTCGGAAGAAAAAGGTTGGTTGCCGTTATTTGATTTTGCTTACCAAGGGTTTGCAAATGGTCTTGAGGAAGATGCATTTGGTTTACGTACCTTTGCCAAAAATCATAAAGAATTATTAGTGGCAAGTTCTTATTCTAAAAATTTCGGGCTCTATAGTGAGCGTGTGGGAGCTTTCACTTTAGTAGCAGAAACGGAGCAAGTGGCAGCAACAGCTCTCACTCAAGTCAAAACCATTATTCGAACCCTCTACTCTAACCCAGCCTCACATGGTGCAGCGACGGTGTCTATTGTATTAAAAGACAGTCAGCTACGCACTGAATGGGAAAACGAATTAACCGAAATGCGTGAACGTATTAAACAAATGCGTAGCCAATTTGTTGAATTGTTGAAAACATTTGCCTCTGAACACGATTTTAGTTTCATTATTGATCAAAATGGGATGTTCTCATTCTGCGGTCTCAATCCAGCACAAATGGATCGATTGAAAGAGGAATTTGCGATTTATGCCGTGCGTTCTGGCCGTATTAATGTGGCGGGCATTACTGAACAGAATATTCGCTATTTATGTGAAAGTATTGCTAAAGTTCTATAATCCTATTCTCACTATAAAAAAACCGCACGAAAAAGTGCGGTTCTTTTTTGGCATTTTTTACCAACGTGATAAGGCTTGTTGATCAGCGTCTCGACTTTCAATCCAGCGTTCACCCTGAGTCGTTTTTTCTTTCTTCCAAAATGGCGCTTTGCTTTTTAAAAAGTCCATAATAAATTCGTTGGCTTGGTAAGCCTCACCACGATGCGCAGAACTGACCCCAACCAACACAATTTCATCGCCTGTTTGCAATAAACCAACACGATGAATCACACAAACTCGCTGAATATCCCAACGGGACTGGGCTTGTGCTACAATTTCTCGTAACGCTTTTTCAGTCATCGCAGGATAATGTTCTAAATACAAGCTTGCCACCTCATCACCTAAATTTAAATCCCGTACTTTACCTACAAAAATGACCGTTGCGCCTACTGAATGTTGTTCGGACAACCAACGGTATACGGCATTTTGATCAAAAGGTTGTTCTTGTACTGCAATCTTTACCTCACTCATTTAGCCTCCAGTGACTGGGGGAAAAAAGGCAATTTCATCACCCGATTTCACATCGCTATCCAACGGCATTAAAGACTGATTAATTGCCACTAATACTTTTCCTTTTTCGAGTGCCAATGCCCAGCGTTCGCCTTTCTCAGCTAAATGTTGACGAACATGCTCCGCCGTCCTAAAAGTAGCCGGTAATTCAAGACTATCTACCCCAATAAGCTCTCTGGTTTGAGCAAAAAATAAAATGTTTAACATAGTACCCTATTTCGCTATAAAATGACCTGATTTTCCACCGCATTTTTCAAGTAAACGTACTTGCTCAATCACGATATCTTTTTGAACAGCCTTACACATATCATAAATCGTTAACGCTGCCACGCTTACTGCTGTTAAGGCTTCCATCTCAACCCCTGTTTTACCGCTTAATTTACATAGGCTTTCAATACGCACTTGGTTACGTTCCAAGATTGGCGTGAGACTCACTTCCACTTTAGAGAGTAACAAAGGGTGACATAAAGGAATTAAATCCCATGTTCGTTTTGCTGCTTGAATCCCCGCAATACGTGCAGTAGCAAACACATCACCTTTATGATGTTGTCCCGAAACAATCATATCGAGTGTTTTAGGTGACATTGTCACGAATGCTTCAGCTCTGGCCTCACGAACGGTATCTTGTTTAGTGGAAACGTCCACCATATTGGCTTCGCCCTGTGTATTAATATGGGTAAATGTGCTCATAACATCTCATCAATTAATGGAAAATAACAAAAATAGAGAAAAAGTGCGGGACATTTTAACGATGTTTTATTAACCGCCAATGCTCGCTAAGTTTGTACGTACACCACTGTCTCCTTGGTGTAGGAAATGGTGTTCGCGTTTGCCTTGTAACGCGGAAGAAATACGGGCTTGCAGTTGCCATTGTTGATCATCGGATTGTAATAAATCCCGCAACTCAATCCCCTCTTCCCCAAACAAGCATAAGTGAAGTTTACCTTTGGCGGATACTCTTAAACGGTTACAACTGGCACAGAAATTCTTTTCATAAGGCATAATTAAACCCACTTCCCCCACATAGTCTGGGTGCCGAAACACTTTAGCCGGTCCATCAAGCAAGCCTTTTTCTTGCAAAATCCAACCCGTTTTCAGCAATCTCTCAGCTAAAATCTGTCCAGATAAGTGGTGTTTATGAAAGAAATGGTCCATCTCGCCCGTTTGCATCAGTTCAATAAAACGCATTTGAATCGGCTTATCTTTAATCCAAGCTAAGAACTGATCAAAATCTGCCTCATTTAATGCTTTCATTAACACCGAATTGACCTTCACTTTCTGATAACCAATTTCAAAGGCACGATCAAGGCCACGCATGACATCATCAAATTTATCTACCCCAGTTATACGATGAAATAGACGAGGATCAAGACTATCAATACTCACATTGATCGAGGTAATACCTGCCGCTTTCCAGGCAGCAATATCTTTTGCCATGCGGTAACCATTGGTTGTTAAGGCAATATGTTTGATAGCTGACTGTTGTGCAATCGTTTCTACAATCGATAGAAAATCTTTACGTAATGTAGGTTCACCGCCCGTAATTCGGACTTTTTCTGTTCCCATTGCGGCAAAACTGTTTACCACTAAACGGATTTCATTCAAGGTGAGAAAGCTAGGCTTATTGGCTTCAGGCTGATAACCATTCGGCAAACAGTAATTACAGCGGAAGTTACACACATCTGTAATCGACAATCGCAAATAGTAGTAGCGACGCTGGAACGCATCCACTAAAGGAGCCTGTCCAACGGGTTTAATTGGAATTGTTTGCATGTCACACCTTTCTAAAATACGAGAGGATAAACCGTTTCCAGCGTATCCCTGAATAGCACAAGTTTTATGCTATTGGCATTACCACCCTATTTCTATTGCAGAAACGTAGGTTAAATAAGCTCGGAGTTATGCGATAATGGGTTAATCAAATTGTTGATTGGTATTGTAAAAGATAAGTTTATTCAATTGCAAACAATTAATATGATCTCAGTCATAAAAGCATAAAATTCTTTAAAATCAATTATATAACAAAATATATAGCGTTAAAATCAACGCTTATTTCGAGCACTTTTCTACTCAATTTAGCGTAGAAAAGAACTTTGAAAAAAGAGCAATGTCTTTAGTTATAACGAAAAAAATAAAAGGGTAAACATGTCGGATTTAACTCGTTTTACACAGTATGAGCACTTAGACAAAGTCAAAAAAGTGGTCGCGATTGGCGGTGGGCATGGCTTAGGGCGACTGATGTCTGCATTAAGTTTCATGAAATCACGTTTAACTGGTATCGTGACCACGACTGATAATGGTGGTTCAACAGGACGTATTCGGCTTAATCATGGTGGCATTGCATGGGGTGATCTGCGTAATTGTTTAAATCAGATTATTACTGAACCCAGTACTGCCTCTAGTTTATTTGAATATCGCTTTACTGGGCAAGGTGAACTCTCGGGGCATAACTTAGGCAATCTGATGCTGAAAGCCTTAGAAAATATGCATATTCGTCCTGTAGAGGCGATTCATTTAGTCAGAGAATTATTGCATGTAGAGTCGTATATTTTCCCGATGTCTGAAAGCCCTGTTCATCTTGCCGCAGTGTTACAATCGGGGGCCAGTATTGTTGGTGAAGTGGGAATTGACAGTCTCACTGAATTACCTAAATCCATTTTCTTAGTGCCTTTAGTCAAAGCGACCCCAGAAGCTATTAAGGCATTACATGAGGCAGAAGTCATTCTATTTGGACCAGGCAGTTTTCTCACCAGTATTTTGCCGCCTATTTTATTACCTGAGGTGATTGAGGCATTACAAAATAGTCACGCCAAGAAAATATTTATTGATAATTTAGCTGTTGAGCAAAGCCCTGCCGCCTCTTTATCGCTTTCAGATCGTATTCAATGGATTCATCATACTGTCGGTAAAGCGATTATTGACGCGACTATCGTGCCAACCAATGCAACCGATTTGTGCGCAGACTTGTCATTGAAAGTAATGGTGCGCCCATTACGGGCAGATGACATTAGCTATCGCCATGATCGGAGTTTGTTATCACAAGCGATTGATGATTTAATTGGCGAATTATAAGTTTCGCCAATTGCACTAAATACGCCTTGCCTGCCAATATGTCTTTGACCAATAAGGGCTATTTAAGGAAGAATAGATCACACCGCCCTTGGTTGAGGCATGTAAAAATAAATCATCTTTGACATAAATACCGACATGATAGCCATTCGGACCTCGACCTGTTTTAAAAAACACTAAATCACCAGTTTGGATATCTTGTTTAGAGACTAATTTGCCATAATTTGCTTGTTGGGCTGTCATTCTCGGTAAACGGATATCAAAACGATCTAAGAAGGTTTTTTGGACAAAACCAGAACAGTCAATACCAGTGCGACTTTGTCCACCTAAACGATAAGGTGTGCCTGCCCACTCTCGTTGTTGTTCACTCAATAGCGCGATCACCATAATTGGATCATTGAGTTGACCTTTATAATTGATTTTGCCTGAATTACCATGATGACTACAGGCGAATAGTAGACAAAATAGGCTCACCAATACACATTGCTTTAATAACATCTTCATATTTTTTCTACCAAAAGGAAAGCTATCCATAGTTAGCCTACAGATAGCTTAACAATTTGAAAGTGTACTGTAAAAGCAAAAAACTAACTCTTTGGTTTCGTTTTTTCTACGCGGGCGCGAAGTTTTTGACCCGGTTTGAATGCGACGACACGACGAGCAGAAACCGGAACACTTTCACCTGTTTTAGGATTGCGACCTGGGCGAGATGACTTATCTCGCAATTCAAAATTACCAAAGCCAGAAAGTTTCACGTCTTCACCTGTTTCCAACGCAACTCGAATTTCTTCAAAAAAGTTTTCCACTAATTCTTTCGCATCACGTTTATTTAAATGAAGTTTTTCAATTAAATTGTCTGCAAGTTCTACTTTGGTCAGTGTCATAATTTAATCTCTCAAATAAGCATTAAAACGTTGTTTTAATTCAGATAATACAACGGAAACCACTGCGTTGATATCATCTTCCTCAAGGGTTTTTTCATTATCTTGAATAATCAAACTAATGGCTAAACTCTTGTGCCCCTCAGCTACGCCATTGCCTTGGTATACGTCGAATAAATTTACTTGAGTTAATTTTTCGCCAGCAACCTCTCGACAAGCATCAAGAATATCACTTGCTGCAACCGTATCAGCAACAACAATAGCTAAATCTCGGCGATTTGCTGGAAAACGTGAAATGTCTTTCGCTTGAACCACATGGCGCGTTGCAATGGCTCGCCAAAGAATTTCAAATACCACTGCTTTTCCATTTAACCCCAATTGTTTGGCGACATTTGGATGAAGTGTACCAATAAAACCGATTTCTTCACCATTCAACATAATGGCCGCAGATTGACCAGGATGTAATGCTGGATATGATTTTGCTACAAATTTGACCAAATTACCAGTACTCGTTAAAGATAAAATGCTTTCTAAGTCCCCTTTTAGGTCGAAGAAATCCACATTTTCTGACTTGCCTGTCCAATGTTCAGCTTTTTTATTACCCGTGATCACAGCGGCGAGCATCAATTCTTGACGTACGCCAAATTCTGCTTGTGCATCTGGCACAAAGCGTAAGCCTGTTTCAAACAAACGAACACGTGTTTGTTGACGATTTTGGTTATATTGTACTGCTCCTAATAAACCACTTAATAAAGATAAGCGCATGGCTGACATCTCTACTGAAATTGGATTTGGTAAGACCAGTGCATCTTGTTGTGGATGTAATAAATGTTGAACTTTCGGATCAACGAAACTATAAGTAATCGCTTCTTGGTAATCCGCATCAACCAATGCCGTTTTGATTCGCGCTAACTCTAAATCCGCCTCTTTATGCTCACGCATACGTAAATGAGCTAACGGTGCATTATTTGGAATACTGTTATAACCGTAAATACGGGCAATTTCTTCGATCAGATCTTCTTCAATTTCAATATCAAAACGCCAGCTTGCTGAAGTGACTTGCCATACATCATTGGCATAACTGACTTGTAAGCCGAGGCGAGTTAAAATATCCGTCACTGTCTCTGTATCAATGTGATGACCTAATAAGGCATCGAGTTTTTCACGACGCAAGCACACTTGATTGAGTTTCGGTAAAAAGGCATCGCTGGCGACTTCACAAATTTCACCGACCTCTCCACCGCAGATGTCCACCAATAAAGCCGTAGCGCGTTCCATGGCTTGACGTTGTAATTCAAAATCCACACCACGTTCAAAACGGTGTGAAGAATCGGTATGTAAACCATATTGTCTCGCACGCCCCGCAATTGCTAAAGGTGCAAAGAAAGCGGCTTCTAAAATAACATCTTTCGTTTCGGTATTCACACCACTGGCTTGCCCGCCAAAAATGCCTGCCATGGCTAATGGACCATTTTGATCAGCAATTAATAACGTATTATCTTTTAATTTTGCCGTAGAACCATCTAAAAGCACTAATTCTTCGCCGGCTTTAGCCATACGGACTTGTACCGGTTGAGCCACTTTATCGGCATCAAAGGCATGCATTGGTTGACCCAGTTCAAGCAAAATATAGTTAGTTACATCCACGACTGGATCGATAGAACGAATACCACAACGACGTAGTTTTTCTGTTAACCACATTGGCGATTGTGCTTTTACATTCACATTTTTGACAACACGCAATAAATAGCGTGGACAAGCTTCTGGTTCATGCAATTGAATGTCAACTTTATCTTCAATGGTGGCTTTTACCGCATCAAAGTGCGGTGCATTTACTGCTAATTTATTTACCACCCCTACTTCACGAGCAATGCCTGCTATACTTAAACAGTCTGCGCGGTTTGGTGTTAAACTAATTTCTATTGCATTATCATCTAATTTTAAATAATCACGGAGATTGGTACCGATAGGCGCATCCTGCGGTAATTCAATAATGCCATCTGATTCCACATCGATGCCTAATTCACTGAATGAACACAGCATACCTTCTGAGGGTTGTCCACGTAATTTAGTTTTCTTGATTTTAAAATCACCTGGTAACAAGGCGCCATCCGTTGCGCAAGCAACTTTTAAACCTTGACGACAGTTTGGTGCACCACACACAATATCTAATAAACGCTCACCACCAACATTGACTTTGGTGACACGTAATTTATCAGCATCAGGATGTTGAGCACATTCCACTACTTCACCAACGACCACGCCAGAAAAATCGCCTGCGACTTTCTCCACATCATCGACTTCTAAACCTAACATCGTAATTTGATCGCATAATTGCGCTGTGCTAATGGTCGGATTGACCCATTCACGCACCCATGATTCACTAAATTTCATCTATCCACTCTCTATATTCTTGCTATTTTAAAATTTGGAAGGCTAATCCTTTAAACACAATATCATTAAATTGAAGTTCTAACTGATACGTACCAACGGGATCATTTTTACTAAACTGCCAACATTGTGTAATTGTCCCACCTGCAATATCCGCTTTAGGCAACTTAAAGATAATTAAGTTACCAGTCCCATCTTCTGTTGTACGCGTTTCTGCATTTTCTGCTTGCATACGCATTGGTGCGGGTGCCACAAAATATTCCGCTAATAAATTTTGTTCTTTCACCTCAACATTCTCAACAAAGATACATAATTGATGGGGTATAGCACGCGAAAACTGATTTCCCTCTATTAACTGAGGGACTTTCGTTGACAAATCAAAAAGGCGAAAACCCGCAATTGGTTGTGCTCTTTTTTCTTCTTTTTTGACATCAGCATTATTGGTTTTGGCATTCACTGACATCACAACAGACAACATAAGCAAACTCATTGCTATGGCTTTTTTCATGTTGATTCTCTTATTTAAATTGTTTCAAGAAACGTAAGTCATTTTCAAAGAAAGCACGTAAATCTGTGACGTTGTAGCGTAACATCGTTAAACGTTCCACGCCCATACCTACGGCAAAGCCCGAGTATTCGTTTGGATCAATGCCGACATTGCGAAGCACATTTGGATGTACCATGCCACAACCTAACACTTCTAACCATTTACCATTTTTACCCATCACATCCACTTCCGCAGAAGGTTCTGTGAACGGGAAATAAGACGGACGGAAACGTACCTGTAAATCTTCTTCAAAAAAGGCACGCAAGAAATCATGTAATAAGCCTTTTAATTCTGTGAAGTTCGCTTTTTTATCCACATACAATAATTCGATTTGGTGGAACATTGGCGTGTGTGTTTGGTCGTAGTCATTACGATACACACGACCTGGCGCCATAATACGAATAGGGGGCTGCATTTTTTCCATAGTACGAATTTGCACACCTGAGGTTTGTGTGCGCAACAATAATTCTGGATTAAACCAGAAGGTATCATGATCCGCACGGGCGGGGTGATGTTTAGGAATGTTTAGCGCATCGAAATTATAATAATCGCTTTCAATTTCTGGTCCACTCTCGACAGAAAAACCTAACTCAGAGAAGAATTTTGTCACGCGATCAATCGTCATGGTTACTGGATGTAACCCACCCGTTTCTACTTTACGCCCCGGTAAACTGACATCAATTTTTTCTTTGGCTAATTGTGCATTTAATTCTGCTGTTTCAAGCTGTGCTTTCTTTTCATTTAACGCATTTTGTGCAAGTTGTTTTGCCTCATTAATTTTTTGACCTACTGCGGGACGTTCTTCTGGCGAAACATCACGTAATCCTTGCATTAATGCCGTAAAAGGTCCTTTTTTACCAAAATATTCCACACGAATCGCATCTAATGCTTTGCCATCTTCCGCACGGGCAATCGCATCCAATGCTTGTTCGGTAATTTGTTCTAGGTTTTGCATGCCTTCCTCTAAATTCAATTATGCTATGAAAAATACTGTTAATGATAATACTAACCGCCTTAAAAATCACGTTTTTCTTGGTGTTTTTTGTGTTTTAATGACTGTGTATATCATGATGGTTTAAGCTCAAGCAATCAGATAGGAAATAAAGAAAATTGGCGTTCACATCATGATGTGATCATAAGCAATGCTTCTTCCATTTTCTGATTTTTGTTCTGAAGGTTGTAAAGGGCGCAACGGTATTCACATGAATGAATTGAAATACTGCCCACTTTGCCTTTTTAGTCGCATTGTCAGCCCATTTTCGTTGATGTAGTGAGAAAAGCACCTCATCACTCATCGTATCAATTAAGTCATAAAGTGTTTGTATATTATAGGCTAAATGATTTTTTAATTCCGTTAAGGATAAATGGGCATAAGTTTGATTGAACCATTGATAAAGTTCACCTAATTGATTCCATTTAAACTGGTCAGAAGGGGGTTTGACAGGCAATCCTTTTCGCTCATTTTGCTCCCAACTTATTAATAAACTTGTCCAACCGACTTGATAAGCCAGATTTTGTGCGGGTGTGCGATCAGTTTCAGTACACACTTCATCTTTTAATGTTTCTGGAATGGCATCAAATTCCGACAGATATTTCTCATAAGCTTGCTGGATTGCATTTTTTAACGCAGTTTTACTCTCATAATGATGTATAAAAATACCCTTTATTTTTATTGAATAAAAAATATACTTACTGCGCGACCTCAGCTAATAATTTGACTAAATCCATTTGTTCAAAAAATTGACCACACTTTGGTAAGGATTGGATATCAAATGTCTGTCCTTGATACTCAAAGTGTAAGCGATAAGCATGTAAATAAGTGCGGTCTCTTACTGGTGAATTTCCACCATACAGTGCATCACCTAAAATGGGACTACCTAAACTCTTCATGGCTACACGTAATTGATGTGTTTTACCTGTTTGTGGTTTTAACACAAACAAACGCAAATTCGGTTCGCAACTGAGAGAATAGAATCGAGTGATCGCAGGATTGTCCTTCGTTGGACAAAGTTTCCAAGCACCACGGCGCGCTTTTTGCATATCCCCCACAATCAAGCCTTGCTTTTTCTTTGGCTTATCTTGGGATAACGCAAGGTAGGTTTTTTGAATACGATGTTCGGCAAATAATTGAGAAAGGTCACGAGCAGCGCGCTGGTTCAATGCCAATAGGAGCAGTCCTGAAGTAACTTTATCTAAACGATGCACTAACCAAACCTGAGGCACATGAAGTTGTTGTGCGACAAGGGTCGTGAGCCCCACCCCTGCCTCATCTTTATGTACACTCATACCGCAAGGTTTATCAATCACAACAAAATCAGGATGTTGATAGACAAAATGAAAGGCTAACATAAGGTTCTCAATCAATTATAAAGGGAACGCATTATAGCATACCTTGCTATCCATTCCCCATTCTCAGGATTTTTTCGCTATAATGCGTCTATTTACAAAGAGGAACAATATGAAAGCATTAACATTCTACTTGATACGTCATGGTAAGACGGAATGGAACGAGCAAAAACGACTGCAAGGAAGTGGCGATTCCCCCTTGACATCGGAAGGCAAGGAGAGCGCTAAGCGCACAGCAAAAGCGTTATCCCACATTGATTTCACGGCAGCCTATAGTAGCGTATTGCCCCGTGCGATTTCGACCGCAAATATGATTTTAGCGCACAAGCCCCCCCCACTCATTTGCCATGCAGGCCTAAATGAATTACGTTTTGGCTCATGGGAAGGACAATCGCTCGAAGAATTAAGCAAGTTGCCAGAATACCGTCAAATGCGTAAGCAACCTGCGCAATACTTGGGGTTAACAAATGGAGGGGAAACCTATCAACACTTAGCCAATCGTGCCATGGGGGTTATTGATCAGATTATTCAACGCTATGACACCGGCAATATTCTGATAGTGTCTCATGGTCATACCTTACGTATGCTTTTGGCCTTGTTTCGTGGTGCCACTTGGCAAACACATCGAGAACAAAGCACAAGCCTAGCAAATACATCCATTAGCGTTGTACATTATTTACAAACAGGCAATGACACGGGTCACTTTGTGCTGGAGAAAGTCAATGATATACAGCACTTAATGGATACATTCGATGAAGAATAAAGGCAGAATCCAGTTCTGCCTTATACGGTTAAAGTAACTGTAAAAATTCACCCACTGTATGGAACGAACCAAAGACTAAGAGTACATCCTCTTGCGTTGTGGTCGCCAACGCTTGGTTTACACCTAATGCCACAGAATCAGCACTGTTTGCATTCAGTTGATATGCTTGCATTTGCGCAATTTGTTGCAACGTCACACATAATGCCTGTCCCGTTTGACCTCGATACCCTTCTAATGTCACGCAATGCCATTCATCAATCACAGGTAACAAGGGAGAAAGCACACCTTGTGCATCTTTATCTTTTAAAATGCCACAAACGGCGACAAGCTTGCCCGCTATTTTTGTTTTAAGTGCGGTCAGTTTTTCTGCTAAATAATGTGCGGCGTGTGGATTATGTCCCACATCAATAATGATTTGTGGAAAATCAGTCAACGCTTTAGCGTGTTTATCCGCTAAAGAAAACAGTACATCGGGTTTTAACCGTTGAAAACGTCCGACTAATTCCACCTCTTGCAAGGATTGACGAATCACCTGTTCTGAAATTTGAAACGGCAAATGTTCCAATGTGGCAAGCGCGGTTGCCGCGTTGGCTAATGGAATCTGACAAAGTGGTAAATTTTCTAACCGCCCTTTTTGCCCATACCAATCCCAATTATCTGTATGTACACTAAATTGCCAATCTTGATCACGACGAGATAGTTGACAGTTAAGCGATTGGGCATATGCTAATAATTTGTATGGAATCGCGGGCTCTCCAATAATTGCGGGATTATTGGCTCGGAAAATGCCGGCTTTCTCAAACCCGATTTGTTCCCGATCTGCCCCTAAAAAATCCACATGATCAATGTCAATGCTGGTAATCACAGCCACATCACTATCGACAATATTGGTTGCATCTAGACGTCCTCCCAACCCGACTTCTAAAATCACGATATCTAATTTAGCCTGCTTGAATAAATGTAAAGCAGAAAGGGTACTAAACTCAAAATAGGTTAAGGATTCCGTTTTATGTTGTTCAATAAAAGCAAAAGATGCAGCATGTATTTCATCAGATAATTCTTGATTTTGGATACGCACACGTTCGTTATAACGAATTAAATGAGGAGAGGAATACACGCCAACACGATAGCCCGCATTTAACAAAATAGTCTCAAGTAAGCGACAAGTGGTCCCTTTGCCATTTGTTCCCCCTACGGTTATCACAAACGGGGCTGGTGTTAGTAAATGCAAGGATTGGGCAACGGATTTAATTCTCTCTAACCCCAAATCAATCGCTTTAAAATGACTGTTTTCCAAATAAGAAAGCCACTGCGCAAGAGGCGAAGTGGCTGTTAATGGTAGATTAGACTTATTCATTATCGCGTTTACTTTGTTCGCCATTTTCAACCAATTCAGGTTCCACAAAAGGCGAAGGTTTATTACTTAATTTACTGAGCACACTGGCTAAAGTAGGACGCATATCCGCACGCTTCACGATCATATCAATGGCGCCTTTTTCAAGCAAAAATTCACTGCGCTGAAAGCCTTCTGGTAATTTTTCACGGACAGTTTGTTCAATGACGCGAGGACCAGCAAAACCAATTAATGCTTTGGGTTCGGCAATGTTAATATCCCCAAGCATGGCAAAGCTTGCGGACACACCACCTAATGTAGGATCGGTTAATACCGAAATAAAAGGCACCCCTTGTTCACGCATTTTCGCTAACACAGCACTGGTTTTTGCCATTTGCATTAAGGAAAATAACGCTTCTTGCATACGTGCACCACCACTGGCAGAGAAACACACGAAAGGACAATTCTCTGCAATCGCTTTTTCTGCCGCTTGCACAAATTTTGCCCCCACGACAGATCCCATTGACCCCCCCATAAAGCTAAAATTAGAGGCAGCGGCGACAATTGGCATCCCATATAATGTACCAAACATTGAAACTAAGGCGTCTTTTTCACCTGTTTCTTTTTGTGCAGCGGAAATCCGATCTTTATATTTTTTTAAATCTTTAAATTTTAAGATATCTTTTGGCTCAAGATCCGCGGATAATTCTTGGCTACTGTCTTTGTCTAAAAGTGCTAAAAGACGTTCTCTCGCATCAATACGCATATGATGCCCACATTTTGGACAAACTTCTAAATGACGTCTTAACTCATCACGATACAACACTTGCTCACAAGCAGTACACTTTGTCCAAACGCCCTCAGGAACGTTCGCTTTACGCGAGCTTGTGGAAGAAGTATCTTTATTAAAAATTCGATCAATCCAACTCATGTTAACCCTTTTTATTAACGAGAAAATTCGATGTATTACACCATAATTTAATGCAATATGCTAGCAATAAAGGTCTGATGTGACTAGCTTAATTCATTTTCCAAAAACAACGGTCCTAATGTATTTTGAGGTAACTGAAAGTGTTCTGGATAATGCACATTCACCAAATAAAGCCCTTCCGGTTTTGCGGTGGGTGCCGCTAATCTGCGATCTTTTTGCGCCAGCAACCACCCTACCCATTCTACAGGCTGATGACCCGCCCCCACCTCAATCAAACTGCCAACAATATTGCGCACCATGTGATGAACAAACGCATTGGCTTGAATATCGACAATAATATATTGCCCACGTCGCACCACCTTTAAATGATGGACATTTCGAAACGGGGTATGTGATTGACATTGTGCGGCCCGAAACGAAGAAAAATCTTGTTCCCCCAATAAGGCTTGTCCTGCTTGATGCATTAATTGATGATCTAAGTCGAAATGACAATGGGTGATCCCTTCAGGCAAAATCGCTGAACGCAATTGATGACAATATAAAATATAGCGATAACGCCGTGCGGTCGCACTAAAGCGAGCATGAAAATCATCCTCTACTTGCTTAGCCCAACTGACTGATATATCGTCAGGTAGATTGGCATTCACACCAAAGCTCCAGGCTTTTTCTGCCCGAATGGCATCCGTTTCAAAATGCACCACTTGCCCAGTGGCATGCACTCCCGAATCTGTTCGACCCGCACAAAAAATCTGACAGGGGTGGTTAGCCACAAAAGAAATCGCTTTTTCTAACTGTTCTTGCACACTCGCCACATGTTCCTGACGTTGCCAACCACAATAATTTTTTCCGTTATATTGAATGCCTAATGCAATTTTCATGGTTTATTTATCTTTTTAAATAGAATGCTGTAAAACGTTCTATTATAGAGGAGATTTACGCTAGCGATAAGCAGAAAAATCAGGCACAATTTGCATGTGATGATCGAGTATAAAATTAAAGTGCGGTCGATTTTCCAAAATTTTTATTTACAAAGGATAGAAAATGAAAGTGGGGTTAGTGTTAGAAGGTGGCGCAATGCGCGCAATGTTTACCGCTGGTGTACTTGATGTTTTCCTTGACCAACATATTCACATTGATGGGATTGTGGCGGTTTCTGCGGGTGTATTATTTGGTGTAAACTTTCCTTCTAAACAACGAGGACGAGCAATTCGTTATAACAAAAAATATCTCAATGACAAACGCTATATGGGATTACATAGCCTTTTAACCACTGGCAATATCGTCAATAAAGACTTTGCTTTTTATGAAGTACCATTTACGTTAGATCCTTTTGATATTGATACGTTCATGTCATCAACTATTGATTTCTATGCAACACTGACTAATGTTCATACTGGTGAAGCAGAATATTTTAAGTTAGGCAATGCCTTTGAAGAAATGGAAGTATTACGTGCGACTTCTGCGATGCCTTTTGTATCCAATATGGTAGAAATCAATGGACAATATTATCTAGATGGCGGCATTGCAGACAGTATACCACTCAAAAAATGCCAAGCATTAGGCTATGACAAAATTATTGTGGTCCTCACTCGCCCATTAGAATACCGTAAAAAGCCAACGCCTTCTTGGATTTTCAACGCTTTTTATCGCAAATACCCTAAGTTAGTGGAAAAGCTCGCACAACGTTACCAAAATTATAATGGCACCGTCGAAGAAATTATTCGACTGAATAACAACAAAGAAATTTTTGTTATTCGCCCTTCTCAAACTTTACCAATTAAACGCATTGAGAAAGATGTAGAAAAAGTACAGGCAATGTATGATCTTGGTGTGGCCGATGCTAAACGTGAAATGGTCGCACTTAACGCATTTTTGGCAGATTAAGGCTTAAATACAAAAAGAAAAGCCCAATAAGTGAACCTATTGGGCTTTTACATCATACATTAATTAAACGCGTTTGAAATCAATGTGCACTAATTTTGGTTTGAATGGGTGACGTTGCATTGCTTGTGCTTTCACTGCCACTTCTTTACCTTCGATAACTAATGTGATCACATCAGTGTAGAATGCATCGTGCACTTGTGCGTTGTTTAAATCATCGTGATTTAAGATGATTGAAACAGGCGCTTCACTACCACCGTAAACGATAGCAGGGATTTGACCATTATGACGCAGGCGGCGGCTCGCACCCTTACCTTGCGCTTGACGAACTTCAGCATTAAATTTAAACATTTTGCTCTATCTCATAGTAAAAATTAAAAGACAAAAATCGCAGGCGACCCAGCGATTTTCCATAAATCAGCTCAAAGCAAGCTACTTTGAGGGGCTAGATTATATTTGATTTCCCCCTACAAAGCAAACATAAAATAGCCCTGACTTTTTTCGCGACTTTATGCAAAAAACGCGCTAGAATAGCACACCGTTTTTTCTTATAAATTGAGTGCTTGTAATGGATATCCTAATTTCTTTTTTCTCTGATTATGGTTATTTTTCCGTCTTATTTGTACTAATTCTTTGTGGGTTTGGTTTACCTATTCCTGAAGATATTACGTTAGTTTCGGGTGGGGTGATTGCTGGCTTATACCCCAATGATGTTAATGTCCATATTATGTTAGGGGTAAGTATGTTTGGCGTACTGGCTGGTGATTCTTGTATGTACTGGTTAGGGCGTTTTTATGGCGCAAAAATTTTGCGTTTTCGTTTCATGCGCAAATTAATTACGGTCAATCGCTTACGGCTAGTCAGAGATAAGTTTGAAAAATACGGTAACCGTGTTTTGTTTACGGCACGTTTCTTACCAGGTCTGAGGGCAGTCATTTATATGGTATCAGGCATTACACGCCGAGTGAGCTATACTCGCTTTGTGCTAATTGATTTCTTTGCCGCCATTATTTCTGTACCAATTTGGGTTTATTTAGGCTTTTTCGGCGCACAGAATTTGGATTGGTTACATGAACAAATTCACAAGGGACAACTTGTGATTTATATTTTGATTTTTGCTTTGGCGGTTTTCCTAATCTGGAAATGGAAAAAGAATAAAAAAGCCAAAATGAATATGGAATAAGTTCCTTTCTCAAGTAAAAAGCGTTTTGTTCATACATTCACAAAACGCTTTTTTGTTTCTCATTTAAATTAATCGACTAATACAGTTGCCATATAAGTTAAGCGATCTAGGTTATGAATATAACGTGCAAGATCTTGTTCTTCAGGTTTATGTAAATAAGGGATTTGCCCCAATAATGGCGCATCAATTTTTTCACTGAGTAAATCAATAATTTCGGCATAATGCCCTAAACAAGGATTAATTCGATTCGCAATCCAACCTAATAATGGCAAGCCTTTTTGTTGTATAGACTCCACCGTCAAGAAGGCATGGTTAAGACAGCCTTCTTTAATACCTACCACCAGCACAACAGGCATTTGGTGTGATTTCACCCAATCTGCAAAACACGCTGTTTTATTAAGCGGCGTTAACCAGCCATAGGTGCCTTCGACTAACACGGATTGATATTTTTGATTTAAACGAGTTAAGTCCGCATCCATTTTTTCAATATGAATATGTTTGCCTTGAACAGAAAAAACCGGCAGACTGTGGCGAAAGGTATAACTATTGATATCCTGATAACTCACCTTCTCTTTTGTTGATTTCATGAGTGTGAGCACATCACTGTTATCTTGTGAGTCGTAATCACTTTCTGAAGCCTGTTGATTTTCCACATCGGTATAAACACATTCTTCTCGACTAAAAGCAACAGGTTTATAGCCTACAATTTGGATACCTTGATTTTGTAAGGCTTGTATAATCGCTCGACTTGCTACCGTTTTACCCACATTGGTATCTGTGCCAGTCAGAAAAAAACTGCTCATGGTTTATCCCCTTGTTATCTCTTAAGGGGCAATCTTAAAGCAATCAGACAGAAGAAATGTTGAGATAACACAACTTTTTCTCAGAAATCCTTCCCTTTCATCACAAGCAGAAAAATAAAAAAGCACTGTTTGATATAAATCAAAGACAGCGCTTAATACAATAAAACTTAATGCTTAATAAAATGCCCCAACAAGCTACCGTCATAAATACCTTGTTTAATGGCAGCTGAGGCGACAACCGGTGTATTCCATTCATAGCGTCCAGTAATCACTTCAACATCAGGATAACCCGCACCTAAATTTGCTTTAAGCATTTGATTAACTCGAGGGAGAAAAATCTCTTTTGCATTTAAAAAGCTCGAACTTAACATGATTTTCTCAGAATCAAAAATATTCACCAGATTCATTAAGATATAGGCAAGACTATCCGCAACATAATATAAAATTTGTTTCGCTTGTGGATGTTGTTCATTCGCTTTTTGACATAAAAATTCAATTTTACTTTGTACCGAGCATGCGTCTGGGAAGTAATGCGTGATCAAAGGATAAATGGCTTTATGGGTAATTTGATGTTGGAGTTGATAACGTTCAAGATCGGCTAAGTGTGGATTAATCAGTTCTTGTAAAGGGCTGATCTTAGGTACAATCATTTTATTGATATGGCTTCTGACTTGGTGTTGATGGGTTAAAAGTTCACCTTTAGACAACACACTAAAATTAATCACATCATCTAACTGTAGAAATAAAACATTATCACAATTAATCACACTGCCCAAGGTTGACTCCGCCATTAACCAAGTTTGGAAATATTCGGTTACTAATACAGGGACTTTAAAATATGGTTTAAATAGGCTTTCTAAATCAAGATCGAGTTTTGTATCACCTAACTTAATTAATCGATTTTTACTATCTAATTCGCCACCCACGGCAATGGAAAAGGTAATTAAATGATTTAACTCATGTTGCGTTTCAAAAAGAAATTGTTGTAAATGCTGCACCAACACCTGATCTAAATGAACTAAATCGGTAGCAGTTAAAGGATAGACGCGATTTTTTATTTCACCGCCGTCCAGTTCACTTAAAATTAATTCAAAACGGTTTTCAACCAATGTGGCGCATAAGGCTTGCCAATAAAAAGGTGATACACATAATCCAATGGCGGGACGCCCACGACTTTCTGTATTTTGCACGGCACGCTCGACAATCAATTTTTCTTTGATTAATTCACGCGTCAATGCCGTAATGGTCGCTGGCGCTAAACGTGAAAGTTTTGATAAGTCTATACGAGAAATTTCTTCAAATTGTTCAACTAAACGATAAATTTTACCTAGTTGTGTCAAACGTAAGGGTAATTTATCCTCTTTTCTAATTTTTGGCATAACTGCAATATCCAATATATCAATGATGTCACATCATGTTGTTAGCTCAAACAATTAACAACACCTCTGTTTGTTGCGTTTTTATTTTGTATTCACGCGCGAGTCTACTCGACATAGAAAATGGTCGATTTGTACTTATAACTAGTTACATTAATAAAAACAAGCAGTTTAATTCAATTATGGGGGCTATTTCACAAAAACAAAATTTTTAATAGATTTTGTGAATTGAAAGAAGTTGAGTTAAACTATATCAGTTTTTTTCTTAACAAAAAATTTGTTGAAAATTGAGGTTTTATATGACTAAAGTCGCATCTATCGTAGATGTTTTACAAGGCAACGTTACTCTTGGCGAAACGGTCACTGTCCGTGGTTGGATTCGCACTCGTCGTGATTCGAAAGCCGGTCTTTCTTTCTTAGCCATTTATGATGGTTCTTGTTTTGATCCTATCCAAGCCATTGTCAATCATGACATCGAAAATTATGAAACGGAAGTACTACGTTTAACCACAGGCTGTTCTGTCATGGTAACAGGGCTCGTGGTTGAATCGCCTGCTGAAGGTCAAGCGGTTGAATTACAAGCAGAAAAAGTTGAAGTGGTTGGTTGGGTTGAGGACCCAGAAACGTACCCAATGGCGGCCAAACGTCACTCAATTGAATATTTACGTGAAGTGGCGCATTTACGTCCTCGCACGAATATTATCGGCGCTGTCGCACGGGTACGTCACTGCTTAGCACAAGCCATTCATCGTTTCTTCCACGAGCAAGGTTTTTATTGGGTTGCCACCCCATTAATTACCGCATCGGATACTGAAGGAGCGGGTGAAATGTTCCGTGTGTCTACCCTCGATTTAGAAAATCTGCCACGTGATGACAAAGGTGTGGTCGATTTTTCACAAGATTTCTTCGGTAAAGAGTCTTTCTTAACCGTATCAGGTCAATTAAACGGTGAAACCTATGCTTGTGCTTTAAGTAAAATTTATACCTTTGGCCCAACGTTCCGTGCGGAAAACTCGAACACGACACGCCACTTAGCTGAGTTCTGGATGGTTGAGCCTGAAATTGCTTTTGCCACCCTCGCAGATAACGCGAAACTTGCCGAAGATATGTTGAAATATGTGTTCCGTGCGGTACTTGAAGAACGCAAAGATGACTTAAAATTCTTTGAAAAACACGTTGATAAAGACGTGATTAACCGTTTAGAGAACTTCATCAATTCTGATTTCGCGCAAATTGACTACACGGATGCAATCGAGGTGTTATTACAATCAGGTAAGACATTTGAATTCCCTGTTTCTTGGGGAATCGACTTATCCTCTGAACATGAACGTTATTTAGCGGAAGAACACTTCAAATCACCAGTGGTGGTGAAAAACTATCCAAAAGATATCAAAGCTTTCTATATGCGTTTAAACGATGACGGGAAAACTGTTGCAGCGATGGACGTGTTAGCACCAGGCATTGGTGAAATTATTGGTGGTTCACAACGTGAAGAACGTTTAGACGTGTTAGACAAACGTATGGTCGAAATGGGACTTAATCCAGAAGACTACTGGTGGTATCGTGATTTACGCCGTTATGGTACGGTGCCACATGCTGGTTTCGGTTTAGGGTTTGAACGTTTAATCGTTTATGTGACAGGTGTACAAAATATTCGTGATGTGATCCCATTCCCACGTTCACCACGTAATGCAAACTTCTAAACACTCTTAATCTCAATCATTCCCCTTCCAGCAACGTAAGGGGAATTTTTTAGGTCAGCTGAAATGTCACGCTTAAGTAAAAAATGTCTTTTATCGTTTATTTACAGCGCACTTTTCCTTATTAGCGTGGTGCTCTTTATCCGTCTTTTGCCCTATCCTCCCTTAAAAGATCATTTTCCGTATTCCACGGCAGTGTATGATGAACAATACAATTTGCTACGTCTCACTACCGCCAAAGATGAAAAATACCGTCTATGGACGCCTCTCCATGATATCTCCCCAAAACTTGTTGATGCGGTGCTTTTTCAGGAAGATGAATGGTTTTATTGGCATTTTGGTGTTAATCCCTACGGGCTATTGCGTGGGGCTTGGCAAACCTACATTTTAGGCAAGTCACCACAAGGCGGATCAACGATTACTATGCAACTGGCTCGCGTCTTATGGGGTATTGACAGCCGAAGTCTATTAGGCAAAGCAGAACAAATTTTACGCGCAATCCAATTGGAAATTCGTTACTCAAAAAACGAAATTTTAGAGGCTTATTTTAATTTTGCCCCTTATGGCAGAAATATTGAGGGAGCAGGCACGGCCAGTCTGATCTATTTTAATAAAGCCAATCAAAAAATTAATTTGGCGGAAGCCCTCACCTTAGCAATTTTACCTAAAAATCCAAACAGCTATATTCGTCAAAATAATCAACAATTAAATCCGGCGTTATTCAAGGCACGCAACCAACTTTACCAACGTTGGCTAGCACAACATCCAGCCGATCAACAATGGCAAACAGATTTTCAACTCAATTATCCACTGCGACCACTCGAAAAACTACCGTTTTTTGCACCGCACTTTGTTGACCAATTATTACAACACTATCCCGATCAATCTCATATTGTGAGTACCCTCAATAGTCATCAACAGCGATTGATTGAACGTATTACACGGCGCTATTTGTCACAACAATACGCAAAAGGCATAGCAAATGTCGCAGTATTATTGGTAGATAATCGTGATATGGCGGTAAAAGCGTTAGTGGGATCAGGTAATTATTTTAATCAAACGATTTCTGGGCAAATCAATGGTACCTTAGCTCACCGCTCTTATGGCTCAACCTTAAAGCCCTTTGTTTATGCGATGGCATTTGATCAGGGATTAGCGCATGGTAAAACCGTCTTAAAAGATTTGCCAACGACCTTTGGTGATTACCAGCCCGAAAATTACGAAGGCAATTTTTTAGGTCCTGTCAGTGTTACCCAGGCGTTATTACAAAGCCGCAATGTTCCTGCTATTGATATCGCCAAACAACTTAACCCCGATCTTTACGACTTTCTCCAACAAGCAGATATCAAACTACCCAAAAGTAAAAGCTATTATGGCTTATCTCTCGTATTAGGCGGTGCTGAATTAAATCTACAACAGTTAGCGAGCTTATATGCCATGTTAGCCAATCAGGGCGCTTGGCGGCCCTTAAAGTTCACTCAACAAGACAGCCTTCCGCCTGCTAAGCCCTTGTTAAGTCAAGAAAGTGCGGTCATGATTCATGATATTTTGCGGCAAAATTTTCGCACAGACGTGCAAAATAAATCGATTAAGACTACATTACCGCTCTATTGGAAGACCGGCACGTCAAATGGGCTACGCGATGCGTGGACGGCGGGTTATTTTGGACACTATACTCTTGTGGTGTGGTTTGGCAATTTTGACAATAAAAGTAATCCCCATTTTATTGGGCGAACCTTGGCTACCCCACTTTTCTTACAATTAGCAGACAGTTTAATCGCTAGCGAACCGCAAATGCGTGACATTGTCACTGAAACTAATAAACCACTTAATCTGAAAAAAGTGTTAGTGTGTCAGGCAGACGGCAAGTTACCGAACGCCTATTGCCAACAACAAGTTCACACCCTGTTTATTCCAGGCAAATCACCGATTACGGTCAGCCAGCTTTATCAACCTTTTAAGGTGATCAAAAATACCGATATGCTAGCATGTTCAACACAAGATAAAGCGGAAACAGAACAAAAAATTTATGAAATGTGGTCAAGCGACTTTCAGCAGATATTTGCACAAGCTGGCGTCATGAAAAGAGTGCCTATTATTAACCCCGCTTGTCCTTTTGAACAACAATATCAAGCACTACAACATCTACATAGCAATAATCCGCAAATTATTTCACCATTAGCACAGCGTGATTACTATATTGAACATAATAAAGAAAATCGCCCGATACTCCTGTCTGCGATTGCCGCCGCTGAAGTGAAACAATTATATTGGTTTGTAAATAATAGTTTTATTGGTGAGAGTGTGCCACAACACCCTCTTTTCTGGCGACCGACATCCGCAGGCGATTATACCATCTCAGTGACAGATGACTACGGCAGAAGCAGTAGCCTTTCCATTAATGTGTTCCTCAAAGGGTTCTAAAAAGCCCCAACGCATTAACAGGTGATGGGGCTTTTTATCTAGATGACTCGTTTAATTAAAATGTGCTAAACCATATTGGTACAACGCATTTTTCTTATAACCATAAATTTCTGCCACAATGGCAGCCGCCTTTTTCAATGGCAGTGATTGACTAATCAATTCAAGGGCCTTGAGAGCTTGAGGATGTATTTCATCCGTTTCCTGTTTTACGTTCCCCTCAATAATTAACACCATTTCACCTTTGGTGCGATTTGCATCCTCCATGAGCCATTGACGCAAACTTGCCACATTGTCACCCACTATCGTTTCCCAAGTTTTAGTAATTTCCCGTGCCAATACAACATAACGTTCGGCGCCAAAAGTCTGCTCGATATCGGCTAAGGTCGCTAAAATGCGATGCGTGGATTCATAAAAAATCAATGTACGCTCTTCTTGTGCGAGCTGTTGCAACTTATCACAACGCGCTTTCGTTTTGGCAGGTAGGAACCCTTCAAAACAAAAGCGATCAGAGGCGATACCTGAGGCACAAAGTGCGGTAATTGCCGCACAGGCACCAGGCACTGGCACCACCTTAATGCCCGCTTGACGACATTGGCGCACCAAATGAAATCCAGGATCGCTAATCAATGGCGTGCCCGCATCTGAAATCAAGGCGATATGTTGACCTTGTTGTAATCTCTCGACCAAGTGATGTGCTTTTTGTTGTTCATTATGATCATGCAAGGCAAAAAAAGGTTTTTTAATGCCATAATGACTCAATAGTAAACCACTATGACGCGTATCTTCTGCAGCAATCAGATCAACCTGTTCGAAAACGCTCAACGCCCTTTGTGTAATGTCTTGTAAATTGCCGATTGGCGTGGCAACAATATATAAAATTCCTGTTAAATTGTTCATTTTGTACTTCTTTTTATTTGCTTTTAGTTAATGAGATAAGTAAGATCGTGCTATTGTTGTTAACAAGCGGAGTAATCATGACTATTCTATTACAACACACCCATTTAAAAAATCGATTAATGCCTTTTTTATTGGCGCTTTTTCTTGCCGGCTGTACCACATTATTCGGTGGTCACACTGCTAGCCTGTTGCAGAATGATGCCAATGCGAATTCTGACTTTTATATGAATAAAGCCTATCAAGCGCAAAATAGTGAAGAACAACAGACCTATAAACTGCTTGCCGCACGTGTACTTGTCACAGAAAACAAAATCCCTCAAGCACAAGCATTACTCAATGAATTAACCGCATTAACTGACGAACAAGTATTAGATAAATCAATTATTGAAGCACATATCGCCGCAGTTAAACAACAAAATACCGTGGCAGATACACAGCTTAAACACATTAATCTCGCTCAATTAAGCCGTTCACAATTAGCACGCTATTATGATGTTGTAGCACGTGTTGCAGAAAATCGCTATGATGTGATTGAAGCGGTCAAAGCACGAATTCAAATCGATCAACTTTTATCGGATGTCTCTCGAAAACAAGCAAATATTGACCGCACTTGGTCACTCCTACGTAATGCTAACCGCGGCGTAATTAATAATACTGTGGCTGAAGGCAATATTGCACTGGGCGGTTGGTTAGCCTTAACACAAGCGTATAACCAAAACTTAAGTAATCCAGCACAATTAAGCCAAGCAATCCAACAATGGAAACAGGCTTACTCTACGCATCCGGCGGCTTACTTATTCCCAACCGAACTACAAAGTTTATTTAATTTCCAACAAACACAATTTTCTCAAGTGGCCCTCTTACTCCCACTTAGCGGCAATGCACAAATCATTGGCAATACCATTAAAGCAGGTTTTGATGCAGCAAAAGACAATAGCACTACACAAGTTCAAGTATTTGACACCGCAGCCACTCCCGTTGATGTCATTTTCGATCAAGTTAAACAAGCTGGGATTAGAACAGTCGTTGGTCCATTGCTAAAACAGAATGTGGATATGCTCTTGAATAACTCACAGCTCATACAAGGTTTAGATGTATTAACACTAAACTCCACGTCAAATGAACGCGCAATCGGACAATTATGCTACTATGGTCTCTCACCTGAAGATGAGGCGGAATCTGCTGCAAATAAAATGTGGAAAGATGGCATTAGAACGCCTTCTGTGTTCGTCCCACAAAATGACTTAGGTCGTCGTACTGCCTCTGCCTTTAATGTACGCTGGCAACAATTAGCCGCGACAGACGCCAATATTCGATTTTATAATCTACCGGCCGATATTAGTTATACCTTAGACGATCAAAACACCTCGGGGGTCTATATTGTTGCCATGAGCGATCAGTTAGCGGAAATTAAAACCACACTGGATAACAGTGGTCGCAAAACCAAATTGTATGCCAGTTCGCGCAGTAATTCCGCTAATAATGCACCAGAATATCGTTTACTCATGGAAGGATTACAATTTAGTGATATTCCTTTCTTCAAAGATGTGACCTCTAGCCAATATAAGAAAATTGAACAATTAACCAAAGGTGATTTTTCTTTGATGCGCTTATATGCGATGGGCGCTGACGCTTGGTTGCTGATTAATCATTTTAATGAGTTACGCCAAGTACCCGGCTATAATATTGATGGCTTAACTGGTAAATTGAGTGCAGGCGCGAATTGTAATATTGAACGTGACATGACCTGGTTCCAATACCAAAGTGGTGCCATTATCCCTTTGAACTAATATGTTCTCATTTAAACGTCAACAAGGGGCGAGATTTGAACACCAAGCTCGCCTCTTTTTAGAATCAAAAGGGCTACAATTTGTGGCCGCCAATCAATCCTTTTCCTGTGGTGAACTCGATCTGATTATGCGAGATCAAAACACATTGGTTTTTGTTGAAGTCAGACAACGCAAAAATGCGCTGTTTGGCTCAGCGGTGGAAAGTGTTGATTGGGAAAAACAAAAAAAGTGGTTGAATGCAGCCAGTTTGTGGCTTGCACAACGAAATTGTAGTTTGGAAGACACTGACTGTCGGTTTGATTTAATTGCTTTCGGTAAAACTCCCCAAGACCTTGAATGGATTATAAATTTTCTTGATTAATTATGTTAGATAAACTCAAAGCCTTATACACTGAAAGTATTCAAACGCAAATTTCCGCATCCAGTTTATTGCCTGATACTATCATGCAAGCCACGCAAATGATCGTAGATTGTTTATTGAGAGGGAATAAAATTATTGCCTGTGGCAACGGTCGTTCTTATATTAATGCACAATTATTTGTCGCCAATTTATTAAATCGCTATGAGTTAGCCAGACCAAGTTTCCCCTCTGTTTTACTCAGTCTAGACAGTGCAGTGAATGCGGCTATGGCGTTGGATAATAATACTGAAACCTTATTTCAACGCCAATTTAATGCGGTTGCTCAGGAAGGCGACATTCTTATTGCGTTTTCCCCTTTGCCGCATAATGATGACATTGTGATTAATGCTATTAACAGTGCTATCAATAAAGGGATTATTGTGATTGTTTTGACGAGTGAGGCGAATGATCATATTCAGGGATTTCTCACCGAACATGATTTAGAAATCGCGGTTCCCGCGATGAAAGAAAGTCGAGTGATTGAAGGCCATTGTTTTATTGCAAATGCGATTTGCGAACTCGTGGATCACACGTTGTTTTCACATTCCTAACTTGACAAGCATCTGGATTTCAACAAAACTAATCACGATTGTAAATACAAAAGGAGATAAATTATGCAAATCAACATGTTAAAAAAATGCACTTTCATTTTCGCTACCGCTCTCCTACTACAAGGTTGTGTGACAGCAACCATTGCGGGTACAGCTGCTGTTGCAACCAAAGTGGCCACTGACCCAAGAACTGTTGGTACACAAGTTGATGATGAAACATTAGAAGAAAAAGTGCGCTTTGCTATTCGTAAAGATGCCCAAGTGAAATCAGAAGCACGTATTAATATTATTTCTTACAGTGGGCGTGTGTTATTAATTGGGCAAGCACCCAATGCAAGCGTGGCGGAGGTTGCCACAAGCTTAGCGAAAGGAGTGGAAGGCGTAAACGAAGTCTATAATCAAATTCGTATTCAGCCCCCAATTAGCTTTGGTCAAATTGCGAAAGATGGCGTCACTACCACCGAAATCAAATCCAAAATGCTGGTGGATTCTCGCGTAAAATCGACGGATATCAAAGTCGTTACGGAAAATGCCGAAGTCTTTTTAATGGGCAATGTGACACAGGCACAGGCGGATGTAGCAGCAGACATCGCGCGTAATGTGTCAGGTGTCAACAAAGTGGTAAAAGTGTTCAATTACTTAAATTAATCCTATAAAAAAGTGCGGTGAAAATGCAGAAGATTTTCACCGCACTTTGTCTTTTATTGTCTTATTTTTTTGTACTTAAATAACGCTCTACCGTATCCACAATCGCTTGGGTTTGTGGATCAATTTCAATATTCACGTTATCCCCTATCTCACGTGTACCAATTAAAGTACGATTTAATGTTTCAGGAATAAGATTGACACAGAATGTTTGCCCTTTCACTTCACCAATGGTTAAGCTAATCCCATCAATAGCAATAAAACCTTTAGGTAAAATATATTTCATGGTTGCTATATCGGGTAATTCAAACCAAATCTGACGATTATTTTCTGAGCTAAAAATCTGCTTCACACTCGCCGTACAATACACATGCCCCGATAAAATATGCCCGCCAATTTCACTGCCCATTTGCATCGCACGTTCAATATTCACCCAATCGCCCGGTTGCAACTCGCCTAAATTTGTAATACGTAATGTTTCTGCCATTAAATCAAAACTCACACAATCTTGATTAATCTCTGTTACCGTCAAACATACGCCATTATTCGCGACTGATGCACCTATTTCGAGTCCTTTCAGCATTTCTTGTGGCATTTTCACGATCTGTGTTCTAAAATTAGCTTTGTCTTGAATAGAAACAATTTTTGCAGTTCCTTGAACAATACCTGTAAACATAGTCATCTCTCTTTAAAACTCAATATTCTATTATTATAACAAACTCGGAATTTTTATGAAATTTATAGATTTTAGTGCTTATCGCACTTATAAAGTGGAAGCAAAAAAATTATTGCTAATTGCCCTTCCTATTTTACTCGCACAAATTGCTCAAAACTCAATGGGTTTAGTGGATACTATCATGTCTGGTCGTGTCAGTTCTGCCGATATGGCGGCTATTTCAGTGGGTGCATCCATTTGGTTCCCTTTAGTGCTGTTTGGTCACGGTCTATTATTAGCCCTACCTCCCACTATTTCTTATTTAAATGGCTCAGGGAAACGTGATCAAATTGCGCACCAAGTACGACAAGGTATTTGGATTATTTTATTTAGTTGCCTTCCTTTAGGTATTCTTATTTATTATAGCAACCTCGTTTTTGACTATATGCAAGTGGAAGATCATCTCAAAGAGATCACTATTGGCTATTTACATGCGATGATTTGGGGATTGCCTGCTTATTTACTGATGATTAATTTTCGTTGCTTAAATGATGGTATTGCGAAAACCAAACCCGCTATGGTGATTACCTTTTTAGGCTTAGGATTAAACATTCCACTCAATTATATTTTTATTTACGGAAAACTTGGTATCCCCGCCTTTGGTGCGGTTGGTTGTGGGATTGCAACCGCCATTGTGAACTGGTTTATGTGTATTTTGATGATTCTCTATTGTAAAAATGCACGTAATCAACGTGACCTTAAAGTCTTTGCCAAAATCCTAGAAAAGCCTAATTTTACTACCTTAAAAAAACTCCTCAATTTAGGTTTCCCTATTGCGGTCGCTTTATTCTGCGAAGTGGCACTGTTCGCTCTTACCGCCTTGCTATTATCCCCATTAGGTACGGATATTGTTGCAAGCCATCAAATTGCATTAAATACCAGCTCCTTCTTGTTTATGCTCCCTATGTCATTAGGTATGGCAGCAACCATTCTAGTGGGACAGCGTTTAGGTGAAGGTGCTGCTAATAAGGCGAAACAGGTATCCTACTCCGCCTTAATTGTCGGCTTACTGATTGCAGTCATCACGGCGACATTAACGGTCATCTTCCGTGTTGAGATTGCTGAAATTTTTGTCAACGATCAAGACGTGATTGCAATGGCTGGCACACTCCTTTTACTTGCCGCCCTTTACCAATTCTCAGATACGGTTCAAGTGGTCGCTGGGGGGGCATTGCGTGGTTACAAAGATACTAAAGCCATTTTATATATCACACTCTTTTGCTATTGGGGGGTAGGTATGCCAATGGGCTATACCTTAGCTCGTACCGATATGTTGATGCCCGCTTTAGGCGCTGAAGGCTTTTGGATCGGCTTTGTTGTCAGCTTAACGATTGCCGCGACACTGCTGATGATTAGAATGCGTAAAATCCAAGCACAACCCAATACCGTTTTATTTGCTAAATTGGAGAAGCTAAAATGATGTCTCATGTGATTAATGTCGGTATCGCAGGTTTTGGCATGTCGGCTCAAACCTTTCATGCCCCTTTTTTAGATCTTGACCCACGTTTCAACATCAAAAAAGTATTTGAGCGTCGCAGTGAAAAATCGAAAATGATTTATCCTTATGTTGAGGTCGTTCATGATTTTAAAGAGTTATTAACCGAAGATATCGATTTAATCATCATTACGACCCCCAATCAAACCCACTACGAATTGGCACAAAAAGCTATTTTAGCAGGGAAACATGTTGTAGTTGAAAAACCCTTAGCCATCACCTCTCAGCAAGCGACTGAACTTGATAAACTAGCGGAAGCTCAAGATGTTGTATTATCGGTGTATCAAAACCGTCGTTGGGATAACGGTGCACTTACCGTCAAGAAACTGATTGCAGAAAATACCTTAGGTGACATCGTTGAATATGAAATTCGCTACGAACGTTACAGCCCGCATAAAAACAAAAAAGCATGGAAAGAAACGGGCGAATTCGGCACAGGACTAGTTTATGATTTAGGTGTACATCTGCTCGATGAGGTGGTGGATCTGTTTGGTATGCCAAATGCACTTTATGCCGATGTAACAAAACAAAATCCAGCGAGTGGCAGCGATGACAATTTTCGCATCACGTTGTATTATGTGGATAAAAAAGTGACGTTGTCATCCACAAAATATGCCAGAGAAACGGCACCTCATATTATTTTACAAGGCAAGTTAGGCTCATACATTAAACCGACGTTAGATAATCAAGAGAAATTACTTCTCTCAGGTAACAAACCAGAAAAAGGTTGGAATAAAGAACCAGAACAAGATTGGGGCATATTACATACTGAAATAGATGGCGTGGTAATACGCAAAAAAATGGAATCTATTCCTGGCAATTATCACGCCTATTATGACAATATTTATGCGGTGCTCACTGAAAATGCCTCCCTTCTCGTTACTGCAAAACAAGCCATAACCGTACTTAAGCTTATCGAAAAAGTGTATGAAAGTGCCACTATTGGGCAAAAAATCAACTTAGCACATCCATAACATGTTCTTTTATTGATTTTCTTTCTTATCATGACAGCTTGTTTAACAATGTCAAAAATCGTGCTGCTGAAGTTGGATACTGGGAGACCTAAATACTGATTCTTAGTAGTAGCATTTTACCTCGTTAAAGAGGCGTACTAGAGTCCAAGAGGTTAGTTTTTGAGTAAGAAAAGGCGGTAATTGGCAATAAAAAAACCTTCAGTTAAATCACTGAAGGCTTTTCTATCAATGCAAGACGTGTTTTTTATTGGATTACAGATACATTGACTTTAGAACCCCCTACGATACGCACACGCGCACCAGGCACTAAGCTTTGATCATATTTTTGTACAACAACAATTTCTTGTCCGTTGTCTTTTTTAATCACGAGTTCTAAAGATCCAACTTGATTCATTTTTTCTTCTATCTTACTACCTACGACAGCCCCCCCAATTGCCCCAACTGTGGTTGCAATCAATTGTCCTCTACCGCCACCAATACCAGAACCTACGATCCCCCCTAGGGCACCGCCACCAACGCCACCAAGTACACCTTGGCTGTCGGCTTGAATTTTAACTGGGCGACTAGATACAATCGTACCATAAGAAATTGAGCGTACTTCTTTTGCCTGATTACCTTCGTATACATTACCACTGTAAATGTCGGTATTCGCGCAACCTACTAAGCCTAAACTGATTAAAATAGCTAAGGCAAATGTTACTTTTTTCATAGAACTCCTACTTTAAAAATAGAATTATTATAAAGGTGATCTTGGATTAAAGGTAGAAATATTCTTTAATCCTTCATTATTGTCAAGTACTCGAACACAAGCACCGACAACCAAAGTTGAATCATATGTATGGCCAATTTGTATTGTTTCAACTGGACCATCTTTATTTTCGCAATCATTTTTACGAATAGTGAGCGTTAGATTCTCACCATTATATTCACTAAACAGGATTTCTGCCCGATAACCATTACCTTGATAGTGGTCATTATAATTTTTACTACAACCAGCTAATCCTAAACTTAATACCACTGCTAATACCGCTACTTTTTTCATTTTACTCAGTCCCAATAACTTTTTTTATGTGATAGGGGTGAACTTTAATACAAGTATGATTGCGTGCTTTATCCATTAAACTCACTGCAATCGATGGATTAAGTAATTGTTCGCCTTCCACTCTAGGTTCACTCAATTTGACGCTTAAATTATCCGATAGTTCCCATGAAAACGTATGATTAATACGTGCCACCCACTTCTCAACGGTTTCATGTGGCAAAAATGGCATGACGATTTCAATATGTTCCCAGCCTTCAACAGGGTAAACTTTATTTTTAGGAAAAGGTAATTCAATTACATCAATAGATTGTCCCAAAAACGGTACTGGATTATCTAGCTTTATCAGATAAATAAGCCGCCCATTAACGAGATTATTGGACAAAATTGTACCGTACTTTAATAAGAGTGTCAGCCAATATTTTGCACGTTGTTCTGTGTTAACACGCAATGCAATATGATCGATTTCATATTGAGAAAGATCTAAGTTCATGATTTCTGCTAATTGCTGAATATTGTTTTCAAAGGCATAAAATGGGATGAAATCTGCGCTATCTTGTTTCCATAAATCATGTGGAGGATTAAAAGTTGTCATTTTTTCTCGCTTTATCTTTTCTGGATAGGGAAAGAACGGTATCATAACCGATTATTTTATTAATTGTTATGCTTAGGTATAAAACAGTGAATATTCAATCTATTTTATCTTCCAAAATTCAACAAGCCATGATTGCTTGCGGTGCAGATGCACAATCTGATGCCTTAGTTCGCCAATCCTCAAAAGTGCAATTTGGCGATTATCAAGCCAACGGTATTATGGCAGCGGCTAAAAAACTTGGCTGTAATCCGCGTGAATTCGCACAACAGGTACTCGAACAATTGGATTTAACCGGTATTGTCGAAAAAATCGAGATTGCAGGCCCCGGTTTTATTAATCTTTTCCTAGATAAAAATTGGTTGGCAGAACAAGCTAGCCTTGCCGTTAAAGATGATAAACTCGGCATCAAGGCGACTGAAACACAAACCATTGTCGCCGATTACTCTTCACCGAATGTTGCCAAAGAAATGCATGTGGGGCATTTACGTTCTACCATTATCGGTGATGCGGTTGTACGAACACTGGAATTTTTAGGTAATAAGGTCATTCGTGCCAATCACGTCGGTGATTGGGGTACCCAATTTGGTATGTTGATTGCTTACTTAGAAAAAGTCGAAAATGAACATGCCAGTGAAATGGAGCTAAGTGACTTAGAAGCCTTCTATCGTGCCGCCAAAGAACATTATGATTCGGATCCACTCTTTGCCGAAAAAGCACGTAATTATGTCGTGAAATTACAAAGTGGTGATGAATACTGTCGCACCATGTGGAAAAAATTGGTTGACATCACCATGCAACAAAATCAACAAAATTACGATCGTTTGAATGTTACCTTGAGCGAAAAGGATGTGATGGGTGAAAGTCTGTATAATCCGATGTTACCAAGCATTGTTGCTGATCTCAAACAACAAGGTCTTGCGGTCGAAGATGAAGGCGCATTAGTGGTTTACCTTGATGAATTTAAAAACAAAGAAGGAGAACCCATGGGGGTGATTGTACAGAAAAAAGATGGTGGTTTTCTGTACACCACGACGGATATTGCGGCCGCAAAATACCGCTATGAAACCTTAAAAGCAGATCGTGCTTTAGTGTTTTCAGATACCCGTCAAAGCCAACATATGCAACAGGCTTGGCTAATCACCCGTAAAGCAGGCTATGTGCCCGACAGTTTCCAATTAGAACATAAAAACTTTGGTATGATGTTGGGTAAGGATGGGAAACCGTTTAAAACCCGCACTGGGGGAACGGTAAAACTGGCCGATTTATTAGACGAAGCAGTAGAACGTGCGACCCAATTAATTCAGGAAAAAAGTACCGCACTTTCAGCACAAGAAAAAGCAGCTGTCATTGAAGCGGTTGCGATTGGTTCTGTCAAATATGCAGATCTTTCCAAAAATCGTACTACAGACTATGTCTTTGACTGGGATAATATGCTCAGTTTTGAAGGCAATACTGCACCGTATATGCAATATGCCTATACACGCATCCGTTCTATCTTTAATCGTAGTGAACTGAATGAACGGGATCTGAGCGAAAATCCTATTGTCATCAGCAATGAAAAAGAGCGGTTGCTTGCAATTAAATTATTACAATTTGAAGAAGCAATCCAGATTGTTGCCAAAGAAGGCACACCTCATGTGTTGTGTACCTATTTATATGAATTATCAGGTGTCTTTTCTTCATTCTATGAACACTGCCCAATTCTGAACAATGCAGATGAACAAATCAAACGCAGTCGTTTAAAATTGGCATTGCTCACGGAAAAAACATTAAAACAAGGGTTAGATTTGTTAGGTATTAAGACCGTTGAGAAAATGTAATAATGGCAACCATCACACAAGCTGATAGCAATATCAGCTTTTTTATACAAAAAAAAGTGCCTTGAACTAAGGCACTACTCGGAAAGCAAAATATGTCGGCTATTTTTGATAGCACTTATTTTTAGCTAGGAACAGGATACGAAAATAAACCTTAGTTAGCAAATGGGTATTTTCAATAATGTGAACTAATTCACGCTTTTAAGATAAAATTTACCTTTGCCCCCGTAGCATATAAAAAAAGAGTACCGATAACTATCGATACTCCCTAACACGACTTTTATTCTATGCAAAGATTATTGATTGACAAATTTCTCGCCTAATTCAATATCCGCACGTAATGTGTCTAACATGGCGTCTAATGCTTGTTGTTCAAACGCGCTTAATGGCCCTAATGGGAGAATTTCTTCTACCCCTTCTTTACCTAAACGAACTGGCTGAGCAAAGAAACGTGCATATTGCCCCTCACCTTCAACGTAAGTGCATTCAACCACATTTTCACCACTTAAGCCTTTCACAAGGGAAAGTGCAAAACGTGCTGCTGCTTGTGCCATGGATAAGGTGGCTGAGCCCCCTCCTGCTTTTGCTTCGACGACTTCCGTACCGGCATTTTGAATACGTTTTGTTAATGGTGCAATTTCCTCATCTTTCCATTCTGCATATTGTACTTGGGAAAGCAATGGAAGAATGGTCACACCAGAATGCCCACCAATGACAGGCACGGTGGTACGCGTAGGTTCTAAATTTTTCAATTCTGATACAAAGGTTTCAGAACGAATAATATCTAATGTGGTCACACCGAATAATTTGCGTTTATCGTAAACCCCTGCTTTTTTTAATACTTCCGCCGCAATCGCTACTGTGGTATTCACCGGATTAGTAATAATGCCTACACACGCCTTTGGACAAACTTTCGCGACTTTCTCAATTAAGTTACGCACAATTCCTGCATTAATATTAAATAAATCTGAGCGATCCATCCCTGGTTTACGGGCCACACCTGCAGAAATTAATACAACGTCAGCACCTTGTAATGCAGATGTTGGATCTTCACCAGCAAATCCTTGCACTTTCACGGCAGTTGGAATATGGCTGACATCCGCAGCAACACCTGGTGTCACGGGGGCAATATCATATAATGATAACTCTGAACCGGCTGGTAATTGTAATTTTAATAATAATGCTAATGCTTGACCAATACCACCTGCGGCACCTAGAACTGCAACTTTCATTTGCTACTCCTTATGGGTTAATAAACTAAATATTCATGATTTTAGAATGAACGACCACCAATTTCAAATAGAGAAATGCAATAGTGAGATCTAACTCAAATTTTCATGTAAAAAGCCTTGTATTTGCTTAAAAACAAAACAAGGCGACGGAATTTATTTGCATATTTATGCAAATTTATGCAAGATCATTGCATTATCGGGTGAAAGGAAACCAACTATGAATGACGACAAACAAGATAACTTACTCAATGCCTTTAAAGAGCTGCTTGCGCAAGAGCGATTCGGCTCACAAGGTGAGATTGTACAAGCATTACAAGACCTTGGTTTTACACAGATTAACCAATCGAAAGTCTCACGGATGTTAACCAAATTTGGCGCAGTCAGAACACGAAATACACGTATGGAAATGGTCTATTGCTTACCAAATGAACTCAGTGTTCCCAATACCAAAAGCCCGCTGAAAAATTTAGTACTAGACATTGATCACAACCATTTTGTGGTGGTGATCAGAACGACGCCCGGGGCGGCACAATTAATTGCTCGACTGCTCGACTCCATTGGTAAGGCTGAAGGCATTTTGGGTACCATCGCAGGCGATGATACGATTTTTGTCACCCCAACCTTGGATGCCAGTATTGAACAGTTAATCAAAAGTATCCGAAATTTATTTGAAACGAGTATATAACACAATCAGAATGGGGGCTTGACGTGAATATTTTAATTACTGGTGCGACAGGACTCATTGGCGCCCAATTAACGTTGCAATTAATCAAACAAGCGCATACCGTCACCGCATTAGTACGTGATCCACATAGGGCACAACAAAAATTACCGGCTTCTGTTACACTGATTTCTTCTCTCGCGCACTATACCACACTTGATACATTCGATGCGGTCATTAATCTCGCGGGTGAACCTATTTTTAAGCAACGTTGGACCGCTCAACAAAAACAACGTTTAGTCGAAAGCCGTATCAATTTAACCGCACAATTAGTAAAGCTTATCAACGCCAGTCGTATTCCCCCCCATACGTTTATTTCGGGTTCTGCCAGTGGTTATTATGGGAATCAAGACGGGCAAATCGTCACTGAGAATACCCCACCGACACACACCTTTCCAAGCCAACTTTGCCAGCGCTGGGAAACCAAAGCGCTAGGTGCCAAAACGCGAGTTTGTTTATTGCGTACGGGTATAGTACTCAGTAACATGGGCGGCGCCTTAGCCAAAATGCTTCCCCTCTACCGTTTAGGCTTGGGAGGAAAATTAGGCTCAGGTAAACAATATTGGGCTTGGATCGCACTTGATGACATGGTGAACGGCATTTTATTTTTATTAGAAAATCACCAATGTCAGGGCGCCTTTAATTTGGTTTCCCCTAATCCAGTTCGTCAGGCTGAATTCAACAACACCTTAGCGAGCATCCTTAAGCGACCTGCGTTTGCCAATGTGCCGGAGTTTATTCTCCGTCTCATCCTTGGCGAGCAAGCACAACTACTGTTAGATAGTCAAAACATTATGCCAGAAAAACTGCTTTCACAAGGGTTTGTTTTTGCTTATCCTGAACTAAAATCAGCTCTTCAAGCCATACTCAAATAACAATCCGCCCGTAAAACGGGCGGTTTTTAGGCTACCCTATAAGGGCCTAGTACTTCACATGCCCCTCAAGGGGCATGTGAA
>JBLUWJ010000014.1:0-52640 GCA_049888895.1 Bisgaard Taxon 45
GAGGTGTATCTACTATCTCGTACAACGTCGCGTCGTTGTGTGGGGCGTATTATAGGCATTTTAAAACCCTTTGCAACCCCTTTTTGGAAAAAAAACTAAATTTTTTATCAGTTGGTATTTTTTCAAACGTTTTGTTTGTAACTCAGTCTTGTTTTGTGCTCTTTTTAATCTTTGATATTTAAATGGACTAATTGTTCAAATCCCCAAAAATGCAGAACCTTTTGAAATTGTTCTTCATCCTCAAAAGATTTGGTACAGAATATAAGATTTTTTTCTGAATTTTCCGACCGCACTTCTAGCGTAGACAATAAGTTTTTCACTCGCAAAGCAATCGCTTTTCCTGAATCTACAAAAAAGCGAACTTGTGGCAAACACCACTTAATTTCTTCTTTAATTAAAGGAAAGTGAGTACAGCCTAATACGACAGTATCGAGATCAACAATTGATTCCCAAATTGCAAGTTCTCGTTTTAAGGCCACTAAATCAACAGATTTACCATGTAGTTTTTGTTCAGCAATTTCCACTAATTTGGTGCTACCCAATTTCTCAACACTGCAATCTTTAGCATATTGTTCAATTAAATTGCTAACATAAGCTCTTTTCACCGTACCTTTTGTTGCCAATAAACCAATATGTTTTGTTTCAGAATATTCTGCTGCGGGTTTAATCGCAGGGACAGTCCCTACAATCGGAATCGAAAAATGAGCTCGTAGCGCAGGCAATACCACGGTACTTGCCGTATTGCAGGCAATCACGATCAGATTTAACGGGAAAGTGCGGTCAATTTTTTGACAAATTTTGAGTACCCTCTGAATAATGTCTGTTTCACTTTTTTCAGAATAAGGAAAAAAGGCATTGTCAAAACAATAAAGATAATGGCAATGTGGTAAAAGTTGCTTTGTTTCTTTATAAACACTAAACCCGCCCATACCAGAATCAAAAAAGAGAATGGTGGGTTGCACTGCATGATTCATTTGATTGATCTCGTAAAAATTTGTGGCGTTAAAAATAATTCTGCCACCATCATACTTTCTTGCCCGATTTGTATGAGTGCTCGGCGAGCATAAAGTTCTGTTGTCTGATCTTGCATCCATTCTAATTTTTGTCTGATGCGATCAGAACGCGTAAATAACCATTCCCCCAGTGCACGGTTCCCCAATTGTTGTAATTCGATATGCTGAGCAAGTAAAGAATCGGGCATTAAGGTTCGAGCAAAAACCAATGGCGTGTCTTGGCTTTTTAACATCACTTCTCGACACCAAAAACGCGCAGCTTCCTTTGGAAAAAATCGACGCTCATTATCGTTAAGAAAGGTTATCCATGATTCGCGTAATACACTTACACGTACTTCACCAAAGGTTTGTGTGAGTGTTGCCGTCAAGGATGAGGATAGATTTAACCAAGAAGAAACGGATGAAGGCAACGTTGTCTCCATTGAGTGCTGCCAATCTGCATGTTGTATCAATTGGGAATAATCAGACATGTGTATAAATCTCCCGTTGATTAATCCAACGCTGAATTAATTTTTCTGCTACTGCTGGCTGCTCAACAATCAAGCGACGCGCATAATATTGCACAGTTGGAATCATTTTACGATCGCGCATTAAATTTGCCACTTTAAATTCTGCAACCCCTGTTTGTTTTGTACCAAGTACTTCACCAGGTCCCCTGATTTCCAAATCTTTTTCAGCGATAACAAAACCATCTTGTGTATCTCTGAGTACTTGTAAACGTTGCTGTGAAATTTTTCCTAAGGGAGGCTTATACATTAGTACACAAAATGAGGCGGTTGTACCACGTCCTACTCGTCCACGTAATTGATGTAACTGTGATAAACCTAAACGCTCTGCATTCTCAATAATCATCAAACTGGCATTCGGCACATCTACCCCCACTTCAATCACCGTTGTTGCCACTAATAGATCAATCTCTGCCTGTTTAAATGCTTGCATAATTTCTTGTTTCTCAGTAGGTTTCATACGTCCATGTACCAAGCCGATACGTAAGTGCGGTAGAATTTTACGAAGATCTTCTGCAATCGCTTCAGCCGCTTGTGCTTCCAATACTTCAGATTCATCAATCAAAGTACACACCCAGTATGCTTGGCGTTTTTCATTGACACAGGCATGATTCACTCTTGCAATCACTTCAGCACGTCTTTCTTCAGAAATTGCCACCGTCGTAATCGGTGTTCGTCCCGGCGGCAGTTCATCAATAATCGAGGTATCTAAATCTGCATACACCGTCATCGCCAGTGTTCGTGGGATTGGTGTCGCAGTCATAATTAATTGATGTGGGTAACTATTCGCCTGCTTGCCTTTTTCCCGTAACATTAAGCGTTGATGTACCCCAAAACGGTGCTGCTCATCCACAATCACTAACGCTAAATCCGCAAATTCAACGTCTTCTTGGAATAAAGCATGCGTCCCCACGATCATTTGAACCTTTCCCGACTGAATATTTTCCAGTTCCGTTTGGCGAGCCTTACCTTTTACTTTGCCCGCTAACCAGCCCACTTGAATGCCTAACGGCTCAAGCCAATGTCGGAAGTTTGTTGCATGTTGTTCCGCTAAAATTTCGGTCGGTGCCATTAATGCCACTTGTTTCCCGTTATCAATCGCGAGTAATGCTGCTAAGGCTGCGACTAAGGTTTTTCCCGAGCCCACGTCACCTTGTACTAAGCGCATCATTGGGAAAGGATGAGCAAGATCTTGTTCTATTTCTTGTGTCACACGAGCTTGTGCGTGCGTTGGGTCAAAAGGTAATTGCGATAAGAAACGTTGCTTTAAATCAGTGCGATAAGATAAAGGATAAGCGGAAAATTGTTGTGTGCCAACCCGCACTTTTTGCATCGCCAAATTATGCGCCAATAATTCCTCAAAAATCAGGCGTTGTTGAGCAGGGTGTGTCCCTTTTTCTAGGGCTTCTAAGGATACATCAGGCGGTGGGCGATGTAAAAAACGAATCGCCTCTTTTAAGCTAAAAGGATGCGGATTAAATTCATTAGGTAAAATTTCTGCAATTTGGATATGCTCAAGTACAACTAAGGCTTGATCTGTTAGCTTACGTAATGAGTTTTGTTTCAACCCTTCTGTGGTTGAATAAATAGGCGTCAGCGTTTCTTCTAAAATTAAAGGTGCATTATCACGAATGATTTGATATTCAGGATGGTGAATTTCTGCCATAAATCGACCGCGCTTCACTTCGCCAAAGGCCTTGACCCGAGCACCAGGCTGAAAACTATTTTTCATCCCTGCATTAAAATTAAAAAAGCGTAGCATCACTTTGGATGTGCCATCAGAAAGGGAAACTGTCAGAATAGGACGCTTACCAAACTGGACTTCGCAAGTTTGTACCATTCCTTCAATCGTTGCATAAGATTCTGGGCGGAGATCAATAATTGGGGTAATTCTTGTACGATCTTCATAGCGAATCGGTAAATGAAATAATAAGTCTTGGAGATTGTGAATACCAATCCGTGCAAGTTTGTCGGAAATCGCAGCCCCTACGCCGGAAAGTGTGGTTAAAGGGACCGCATCAAGGAATTGTATGGTCATTGATTGATATTACGTTCAATATTAACAAAACCTGGCAGTGCTTTGATCTTACGAATAATATTCGCTAAATGCTTAGTGTCTTTTACGGTCAACAACACGACTATTTGATATAACCGCCCTTCTTGTTCTTCCGTCCAAATACTTTGAATATTACTACCTAAAGACGAAATCAGTGTCGTTAAATTTGGTAAAGCACCCTGTTGGTTGATGAGTTCAATGCGCAACTCTGCCTCGAAGTCGATCATATTATCGCTTTGTTCCCATTCTACTGGCATATAATGTTCTGGATTTTCTTTCCAGTTTCTGATATTTGAGCAACACTCATGGTGAATCACCAAACCTTTACCAGAGCTCGTATAAGCAATAATAGGATCACCTGGAATGGGATGACAACATTGGGCAAAAGTAGTGAGTAATCCACCCGCACTTTTAATTTCAAAATTCGCTTTATTGTTTGTCAGATCACCATCCGTATCAATTTCAATCGCTTCGCCCAACAGACGATAAGCAATGACCGCACTCATTTGATTACCCAAGCCAATTTCCATTAATAAATCATCAAATGTGGCTAATTTCAGCTCAGTTAATAAATTTTGTACTCTGTCTTTATCTAGATCCTCTAATTTTGTCGGTGCAAGTGCTCGTGTTAACTGGCGTTTACCTAATGTGATTGCCTCACCACCACGTAAGTTCTTAAGGAAACTACGAATATTAGTTCGGGCTTTGGCTGTCACCACAAAATTTAACCAACCCGCACTTGGTTGGGAGTTTGGTAAGGTAATAATATCAACAGTTTGCCCAGAGGTTAAGGCTTGTGATAAAGGATAGGATTTACGATCAACATTGGCCGCAATACAACTATGCCCGATATCAGTATGTACGGCATAAGCAAAATCGACAGGTGTCGCACCAACGGGTAACTCAACAATCCGCCCTTTCGGTGTGAAAACATAAATTTCTTTCGGGAAAAACTCAGATTTGACACTTTCAATAAATTCAAAAGAATTTCCGACACTTTGTTGTAATTCAATTAGACTTTGTAGCCAACGTTGTGCTCGAATTTGTACTGTCGTACTGTCATTTTTCCCCCCCTCTTTATAGGCCCAATGTGCTGCCACGCCCATTTCTGCCATTTGATCCATTTCTTCCGTACGAATTTGGACTTCAACAGGCACACCATGTGGACCAATCATAGAGGTGTGTAACGATTGATAACCATTGGCTTTGGGTACTGCAATATAATCTTTCACTCGACCCGGTCGTGGTTTATATAAACCGTGCATTTGTCCTAACACGCGGTAGCAAGTATCAATGTCTTTTACCACCGCACGGAACGCATAGATATCCATGATGGAATGAAACTGTTGATCTTTCAGTTTCATTTTCTGATAAATGGCGTAAAGATGTTTTTCTCGCCCAAAAACACGTGCTTGAATCCCTACATCTTCTAAACGCCCTTTGATTTCATTGGTAATCCGCTGAATCATATCTTTACGATTCCCACGCGCGACTTGTACGACTTTTTGTAACACCGCATACCGCTGTGGATGCATCGCCTCAAAGCCAAGATCCTCAAGCTCATTTTTAATATGCTCAATGCCTAAGCGATGCGCCAGTGGGCTGTAAATTTCTAGCGTTTCTTTAGCAATACGACGACGTTTATCTGGTCGTAATGAACCAAGGGTACGCATGTTATGCGTTCTATCAGCAAGCTTAATCAACACGACTCGAATATCCCGTGTCATGGCGAGAATCATTTTGCGGAAGTTTTCAGCAGCGGCTTCTTTGCGAGTACGGAATTTCAATTTATCAAGTTTTGATACCCCTTCCACAATTTCTGCCACACTGGCACCAAATTCCGTTTTCAATTGTTCTTCTGTATACGGCGTATCCTCAATGACATCATGTAACAATGCGGCCATCACGGCTTCGTGGTCCAAACGCATTTCAGCAATAATTGAGGCTACCGCGACAGGATGAGTGATATAAGGTTCACCACTCGAACGAGATTGCCCCTCATGCGCATCACGAGCAATAATATACGCACGTTTAACAAGTTCTATCTGTTCTGGCGGTAAATACGCCTCAATAATACGATTTAGACTTTCAAAAAGATACAAGGGGCACCTAACTTAGTTCAATGTGATTTTCTGAAAACGTTGTATAAAATGACCGTACTTTTACTGATTAGATAATAAAGAAACTGCGTGTAATTCCACGTTTTCTTTTTCTAGCGCATCATAGCGTTCTTGGGCGTTCATAATCTCGTTATTAATTAACCCTTTCTCAATTTCACGTAACGCAATCACTGTGGGTTTATCATTGTCCTCTGGTACCAAAGGTTCACGAATATGTAACTGTAATTGTCTTGCGCGACGTGCTGCGGTTAAAATTAAGTCGAAACGGTTACCAATCTTTTCTACCGCACCTTGTACTGTGACTCGAGCCATATATTACTCCATCTCTTATTAGTCAAAAAAATGTTAAAAAGGGGGCATATGATACTAAAGAGTGCCCTATTTTGCTAGCAATTGTTCAATCAACGCCTGATTTTGCTTTTGCTGATGTGTTAACGTTAAACGCTCAGCACGTAAAATAGCTTGAAAGTCAGCTAAGGCTTGTTCAAAGTTATCATTGACAATCACATAATCGTATTCATTATAATGGGATATTTCATCGATTGCTTTCGACATACGTGCGGCAATCACTTCTGCACTATCTTGCCCACGTCCAATCAAACGACGCTCTAATTCTGTTAAAGAAGGCGGCAAAATAAAAATACTTTTTACATTAGGAAGCTTTTGGCGAATTTGCTGTGCACCTTGCCAATCAATATCGAGAAACACATCGATCCCTTTAGCTAAATTTTCTTCGATAGCGGGTAAGGATGTACCATAATAATTACCACCAAATACTTTTGCGTACTCCAAAAATAAATCTTGTTTAATTAATGACTCGAAAGTTTCCACTGACACAAAATAATAATGCACCCCCTCTTGCTCACCCGGACGCGGTGATCGGGTGGTATGCGAAACTGACACCATCATGTTATGGTTTTGTGCTTGATTTAATAGAGCTGAAATTAATGAGGACTTTCCCGCTCCACTCGGTGCTGAAAGAATATATAAATGACCTTGTGCCATAACGTCTTCCTTTATAATGAATGATATCGGCTATTATGCCGATAAATCCACTAAAAATCAGCTAAAAATAAAAAAGTGTGTTGTTATTTCTTGAAAAATCTAGCCTTCGATTATCTCACCACTTTCAACGTCTTCAAATGCCATAGAAACTGAATTCACACAATAACGTAATCCTGTCGGCGGAGGACCATCTTGAAATAGATGCCCCAAATGCGAATCACATTGCCCACAACGAATCTCAACGCGCGGGCGTGATAATTTATAATCATCTAAATAACGTATAGCTTCAGGTGAAATAGCTTCAAAAAAACTGGGCCAGCCACATCCTGCATCAAATTTTGTATCAGATACAAATAACGGAGAATGACATACCACACAACGGTATAGCCCTTTCTTTTGTTGATCTAATAATTTGCCCGAGAATGGATATTCTGTGCCCTGATTTAAGCAAACCTGCACCTGAATATCCGTCATTTCGTCCCTTTTTTTCATGTTATTTCCTCATAAAAAGCGAGCATATTCTCTGTTTTAAAAAATAGAAAAAAATTACACAAGCCCGATATTTTATTATTTTGACATAGATCACAAAAAGTTTATCTGCTATTGTTTTCCCTGTCGTCTGGTTTCACAACTGAAAAAAAACCGTGCTATAATCCTCTGCGACAAAAACAAAAATGAAACACGCCATTTTTGTTCTCTGTAACCGTTTTGTTTAACTTTAAATATAGGTGAAAATCTTATGGCAATTAAAATTGGTATCAACGGCTTTGGCCGTATCGGTCGTATCGTATTTCGTGCTGCACAACATCGCGATGACATTGAAGTAGTCGGTATCAACGACTTAATCGACGTTGAATATATGGCTTACATGCTTAAATACGATTCAACTCATGGTCGTTTCGATGGTACTGTAGAAGTAAAAGATGGCAACTTAGTGGTAAACGGTAAAACTATCCGTGTGACTGCTGAGCGTGATCCAGCTAACTTAAAATGGAACGAAATCGGTGTGGAAGTTGCTGTTGAAGCGACTGGTTTGTTCTTAGATGATGCAACTGCACGTAAACACATCACTGCAGGTGCGAAAAAAGTTGTCTTAACGGGTCCATCTAAAGATGCAACACCAATGTTTGTAAGTGGTGTAAACTTTGATTCTTATGCAGGTCAAGATATCGTGTCTAACGCTTCTTGTACAACGAACTGCCTAGCACCATTAGCGAAAGTCATCAATGACAAATTCGGTATTAAAGATGGTTTAATGACAACAGTTCACGCAACAACTGCAACACAAAAAACAGTTGATGGTCCATCATTAAAAGACTGGCGTGGTGGTCGTGGTGCGGCACAAAATATCATCCCATCATCAACAGGTGCAGCAAAAGCAGTAGGTAAAGTAATTCCTGCCTTAAATGGTAAATTAACAGGGATGGCTTTCCGTGTTCCTACACCAAACGTATCTGTTGTTGACTTAACTGTTAACTTAGAAAAACCAGCAACTTATGCTGAAATCTGTGCAGAAATCAAACGTGCTTCAGAAAACGAAATGAAAGGTGTGTTAGGTTACACTGAAGATGCAGTGGTTTCTACAGACTTCAACGGTTGTGAATTAACCTCTATCTTTGATGCTGCAGCAGGTATCGCATTAACTGATACGTTCGTGAAATTAGTGTCTTGGTATGACAACGAAACTGGCTACTCAAATAAAGTATTAGACTTAGTGGCACACGTTTATAATTACAAAGGTTAATTGCTCACCTAAAAACACTAAGCCTCTTGTTCTCACAAGAGGCTTCTTTTTTACTACTAAAAAAATAAAAAGCTGGATTTTATAGAAACCCAACTTTTTTAATTCTGATGATCACTCTCAATACGTTTTTGCGTATTTAACTTATGATCGTTTTAGTCTACACAGCTAGTCACTATTTACTTATAGCTTGATCTAGTTTTTCACCTGCGTTTTGAATATCTTTACCCACACCTTTTGTGGTTTCACAAGCTGTTAAAGCGAAAGCAAATATTGCAGATAAGAAAATAGCAATGATTTTTTTCATTATTAAGCTCCTGTTTTTCTATATGACTTAAAATAAGTTCTCGACATAAGAACTCATCTTCATCCTATACTATACAGTGCCAAAATGCAAAATCTTCTCTTTATTTTCACTCTAAATGACATCACTCAGATTGCTTTAAGCTGCAATGAATTTTTGATAAAATTTCGATAAAAATAACTAGTTTATTTTAGCTAACAAGTGTAAGCTAAGACGGTCACATTAAACTATAATCAATCAAGGACACCATGACTAATTTGAACTTACACTTTGTTAATCGCATCCGCGAACAAGCCAAGCTCTTATTAAATGAAACTGCCCTACGTTATCACACACCTTCAGGTTGGGAAAATATCACTTGGCACCAATTGCAACAATCTCTCGACACCTTTTCTCATGCGCTCTTAGCCAATCATATTGAGGTGCAAGATAAAATTGCAATTTTTGCCCACAACATGCCACGTTGGACGATTGCGGATATTGGGGCAATGCAAGTGCGCGCTGTTGTCGTGCCAATTTATGTAACCAGTGCCGCCAAACAAGTCGAATATATTCTTAACAATGCAGATGTCAAAATCCTGTTTGTCGGCGATCAAGAAGAGTACAACTGTACGCTAGAAATCATCGATGCTTGTCCACAAATACAAAAAATTGTCACGATGAAAGACAATGTGGACTTACAAAATCATCCTAAAGCATGTAATTGGCAAACTTTTTTGGAGGAAGGGAGTGTATTACAACAAGAAGCCCTTCAAGAACGCCTTGCCCAAAAGCAATTAAAAGATTTATTCACCTTAATTTATACCTCTGGAACAACTGGTGAACCAAAAGGGGTTATGCTTGATTATGCTAACCTTGCTCACCAGTTGAAAGCGCATGATGAAGCATTCACAACATTGAACATCAGTCAATATGACACCTCACTTTCCTTTTTGCCTTTATCACATATTTTTGAACGGGCTTGGGTTGCCTATGTTTTACACCGCGGTGCCGTCAATTGCTATCTCGAAGATACCAATAAAGTACGCGAAGCACTTAGCGAAATTCGTCCAACACTGATGTGTGCCGTACCACGTTTTTATGAAAAAATTTATACCGCTGTTTGGGATAAAGTCCAAAAAGCCCCTTTACTGCGTCGCATGATTTTCAATTGGGCCATCTCCGTTGGACAAAAACGCTTTCATTTTATTTCACAAAAACACCCTATCCCTTTTATCTTACGGCACCAATATACGTTAGCCGATAAGCTAGTGTTATCTAAATTACGCCAATTGCTCGGTGGACGTATCCGTATGATGCCTTGCGGTGGTGCTAAGTTAGAACCCAATATTGGGCTATTTTTTCACAGTATCGGCATCAACGTTAAGCTTGGTTATGGTATGACAGAAACCACCGCAACCGTATCTTGTTGGGAAGAAGGGCATTTCGAGTCCCATTCCATTGGTACCTTGATGCCTGGTGTAGAAGTCAAAATTGGTGAAAATAATGAAATTTTGGTGCGTGGCGGGATGGTCATGCGAGGTTATTATAAAAAACCACAAGAAACAGCAGAGAGTTTCACTGAAGACGGTTTCTTAAAAACGGGTGATGCGGGGGAATTTGACGCACAAGGTAATTTGTATATTACGGATCGTATCAAAGAGCTCATGAAAACCTCCAATGGCAAATATATTGCACCACAATATATTGAAACCAAGGTAGGTAAAGATAAATTTATTGAACAAATTGCCGTCATTGCAGATGCGAAAAAATATGTTTCCGCTCTGATTGTACCTTGTTTTAATAGTCTGGAAGAATACGCCAAGCAATTAAATATCAAATATCATGATCGTTTGGAATTAATTAAACACTCTGAAATTATTCAAATGTTTGAGCAGCGTATTAATGACTTACAAAAAGAATTACCAAGCTTTGAGCAAATTAAAAAATTCACTTTATTGCCCCAAGCATTTACGACGAAGATGGAAGAAATTACGCCAACCTTAAAACTACGTCGCAAAGTCATTTTGGAGCGCTATAAAGCACAAATTGAAGCAATGTATAAAGAATATACCCATAAAAAAGACTAATTAATAAAGGGCTTCAGTTTGAAGCCCTTTACTTTCACGGAAAAACAACCTCACGTTATTTACTTAAGCAAGAGTAATAGCTATCCGCGGTGTATTGGAGGAAATTCGCATAAGAGTTAACCCCTAATTTCACAGCATCGCCCATTGGATCTAAGCGTCCAACATGTACACCTGTACCTTTACTTAAGCTTTCAATTACTTTCGGTGTAAACTGTGGCTCCGCAAATAAACAATTCACCTTATGTTCTTTAATTTCCTGTTTAATTTTCGCTAATGTTTTTGCCCCTGGTGCGACCAATGGATTAATCGTGAAATAGCCTGTTTGTTTTAAGCCATAGGCATTGTTGAAATAACTATAGGCATCATGGAAAACATAGAAACCTTTTTCTTTCACAGGAGCAAGCTGCTGCTTAATTTTCTCACTTTGCGCCACTAAAGTGCGGTTGAATTCTGCTAAATTTTGCGCAATTTTCTCTTTTTTCTCTGGATAGGCTTCTGTTAAACGTGCTGCTAAGCGCGTCGCAACAATTTTACTTATCTCTGGTGAATACCACACATGCCAGTTAGTACTGTGATCATGATCGTGTCCATGTTCGTGTGCATGATCATGTTTATGATCGTGATCATGCTTATGGTCGTGCTTGTGATCATGGTCGTGCTTGTGGTCATGCTCGTGCTTGTGGTCATGGTCATGCTTGTGGTCGTGCTCGTGCTTGTGATCATGTGCTTCGCCTTCAAGCAAACCACCAATTTCCGCAAAGTCAGCAATGCTTAGCACCTTTTTAAATGGCATTGGACGTAATGCTTTATCAAGGAAAGCGTCAATATCTTCCCCGACCCATAAGATCAATTCCGCGCCCTGTAATTTTTGTACATCTGAGGGTTTTAAACTGTAATCATGCGGTGAAGCGCCTGCAGGCACCAATACTTCTGTCTCTGTTACCCCATCCGCAATCGATGATGCAATAAAGCCCAAAGGTTTAATTGACGTGACAATCGTTGCATTTGCCACCGTTGCTAAAGACGCAATACTTGCCGCTAATGCAGTTTTTTTCAATGTCTTAATGAAACGCATCATTTTTCTTCCTTCTATTGTAAGATTGACAACAAAATTTCGAATTAGCCTACTCTTTTTTCCTCATAATTGCTATCTTTTTTTTAGTTAAAAAATAAGTTTGTCTAAAAAAGGTGAAACATCGTTCACCTCTTGTTGCCACTTTTAACCTAACAGCTTATCAATCACACGAGAAACGGCAAAAAATCCAAAGGTTGCGGTAATCATGGTGGCGGCACCAAAACCATTGGCACAATTCATTGTTGCAGACACTTCACAATGGCCATCCATTTTAGGAAAAATTAAAGGTTGTGAGGAAAATACACAGTCCACACCAAATTTTCGTTTTGGATTCTGACTAAAATGGTAGTCCTTGCGTAACAATGAGCGTACTTTTGCCATCAGTGGATCTTGAATCGTCTTACTTAAATCAGCAATTTGAATTTGTGTTGGATCCGTTTGCCCCCCAGCCCCCCCGACAGTAATCATGCGAATTTTATGACGTTTGCAATACGCAATCAGTGCCGCTTTAGTTTTTACACTGTCAATCGCATCAATCACATAATCATAGCCTTTTGACAAATAGTGCGCTAAATTTTCAGTAGAAATAAAATCATCAATAATCTCAACTTTACATTCAGGATTAATCAACGCCACACGCGCTTTCATTGCTTCTGTTTTTAATTGACCGATATTGCCAGAGAGAGCATGAATTTGACGGTTAATATTGGTCACACAAATGTCATCCATATCAATTAAAGTGAGCTGACCAATACCTGAACGGGCTAATGCTTCTACACACCACGAGCCTACCCCACCAATACCGATGACACACACATGAGCTTGCCTTAAGCGTGCAAGCCCTTCTGTGCTATATAAACGTGCAATGCCGCCAAATCGTTGTTCATAATTATCCACTCTGTCCATTATTGCAATACCCACACACGGCCATAATGTTTTGACAAACCTGCAATATGTCCCGCCTCATCGCCAATACCACGGTACAAATCAAAATGATGTCCTTTCACGGCACCACCCACATCAAGCGCGACCATTAAATGTAGTTTATGCTCACCAGTCCAATTGCCATGTTTATCCATTTGAGGGACTTCAACCAAAAGTAAACTACCTAACGGAACAACACTACGATCGGCAGCAAGTGAGGCCATCGGGACTAAAGGCACGCCTGCTGCACCTTTCACTTTGCCATAAGGATCATTTTTAAAATACACATAAGATTCATTACGTTCTAAGAGTGCTTGTAAGCGGGAAGGATTCGCTTTTGCCCAATCACGAATCGCTTGAATCGACATTTTCTCTTTGGCGATTTCTCCCTCTTCCACTAATAAACGACCAACACTGGTATAAGGGAACCCATTTTGCCCTGCATAAGCAAAATAATTTAACTTACCATCACCAAAATCTACATAGCCACTACCTTGCACGCCTAATAAGAAGTTATCTAACATTGAGTCACTGTAAGCAAGCTCTAACCCTTTGCGAGCTAATGCGCCTGCATAAACTTGAGCACGGGTGAGACGCTTTTGTTTAGGTAAAGCGTAAATCGGTTGATTATATTTACCTTGTTGACTACGGCGGGCATGAATCACTGGAGAATAATAACCTGTCATTAAGACATTTTGATAACCATCAAACCCTTTCATCAATTGTGGTTGAATACCAAACTGTGACAATTTATCCATATTGCCACCAGCCAGTACCCAATTGGTGACTTTGACATAACTGTGGTCAAATTGATCAGCCAACTTATTGGAATAGCTACGCACATGAGATAACTGGGTCAAAAAATCACCTTGATTAATCACCGCACTTTGGTTTTCCACTTTCATGACTGGGGTAAAAACGGCTTGTTGATATTCACGTCCTGTATACTTGGCACCAAATTTTTGAGGATCCACTTGATTGTTTCCGCCTCTTACTTTCGGCTGTGAACTACAAGCGACGAGCAACACTGCCGAGAAAAGCGCGGTCAGTTTGACTACATTTTTTGTCTGAAATAGCATTTTCTTTCCTAAATAATAATGACCCATTAAGGTTGCATACGCTATCAGAAAACCAGCTAAAAATACAGTCTGACAAGGTGCTTTTTATTGATACCTGATAATAGTTGATGAAAACAATAAAGCATAAATAAGAATAAAAAATATGCACATCGTTTATTTTTATAACAAACAACGCTTTTTGTTTCATTTTTTTGTTGCAATAATTTTTTAAGCGCGTATATTGCACCTCCACAGACGCGGGGTGGAGCAGCTTGGTAGCTCGTCGGGCTCATAACCCGAAGGTCGTCGGTTCAAATCCGGCCCCCGCAACCAGATTCAAGAAAAGCCGTTAGCTCAACCCTAACGGTTTTTTTATAGCTTGCTTTTAGCAAGAACATCCCATATAACGAGAGCAAACGCTTCTGCTCACACTCCGCCAAAACAAGAAAGGCAAACTTGAGGTTTGCCTTTATATACTTTGCTGTGAATACCTCACTTATTCTGCTTTTAACGCCAACTTATCTAGCAGTTTTTGGTGAATACCGCCAAAGCTACCATTTGACATCACTAAAATATGATCAGTCGGTTTGGATTCTGTCACAATCATGTCCACTAACTTATCTAAATTCATATTCCAAACCGCTGGTTGCACACACTGACTCACAATATCCACCACATCCCAGCCAATATTTTCGGGCTGAAATAAAAAGACATTATCCGCTCTGCCTAAAGCGGGAGCGATTTCATCTTTATGTATCCCCATTTTCATGGTATTTGAACGCGGTTCTAATACCGCTAAAATACGGACACCACCACCGACTTTGTCACGAAGTGCGGTCAATGTGGCCAAAATTTCTGTCGGGTGATGGGCAAAATCATCATAAACCGTCACGCCATTCACTTGGCCTTTCACTTCTAAACGACGTTTTGGACTAATAAAGGTGGCAAGGGCTTGGCAAGCATCAGGAATCGAAATCCCCGCGTGATGCGCTGCGGCAATCGCCATTAATGCATTGTGCATATTATGTTGCCCTACAACATGCCAATGGACCTCTGCCACTTTCTCACCTTGGTGGAAAACGCTAAATTGGGTGCAATCATTTGTGATACGTTCCGCGTACCAATCTTGGTCCGGCCCTAAAAACTGTTGTTCTGACCAACAGCCCATCTCTAAGGTCGCTTTGACACTCGCTTCATTAGCAACAGACAGAATACGCCCACTGGCCGGAATCGTACGGATCATATGATGGAATTGGCGCTGAATCGCTTTTAAATCATCAAAAATATCTGCATGATCAAACCCGATATTGTTAATAATCAGTGTTTTTGGATTGTAATGAACAAACTTAGAACGCTTATCAAAAAACGCGGTGTCATATTCATCGGCTTCAATCACAAAATAGTCACTTTCCCCAAGTCGAGCGGAGGTGCCGAAGTTACCAGAGATGCCCCCAATTAAAAAACCCGGTTGACGACCGCACTTATCTAAAATCCAGCTCAACATACCCGTGGTTGTGGTTTTTCCATGGGTTCCAGATACCGCCAATACCCAACGATCACGCAATAAATGATCGTGTAGCCACTGTGGCCCCGACATATAAGGTAAGCGCTGTTCTAATACATATTCCACACAAGGATTTCCACGTTTCATTGCATTGCCAATGATCACCATATCAGGCGCAGGCTGTAATTGTGTGGGCTCAAAATGCGGAATAATCTCAATCCCATTGTCCATCAAAAATGTGCTCATTGGTGGATAAATATTGGTATCAGAGCCGGTGACTTTATAACCAAGTTGTTTCGCAATCATGGCGACACCGCCCATAAACGTGCCACAAATACCTAAGATGTGGATATGCTTTACTGTCATTTTTTTATCTCTATTCATTTATTGCCATAAAAAATGTGTCGAAGATCACATTGTTAACATTCGACTTTTCTATGAGAAACCTAAGGTTGCTATAATAAATCAACTCATCAAATGAGTAAATTTATTAATAACAAGGAACAACATATGAAAACGTTGGGGCAATTTATTGTTGAAAAACAAGCAGAATATCCAAATGCGAAAGGAGAACTCAGTGGAATTTTATCCTCCATTCGATTAGTCGCAAAGGTTATTCATCGTGATATCAATAAAGCAGGATTAACCAATAACATTATTGGTACCTCAGGTGCGGAAAATGTGCAAGGCGAAACCCAAATGAAATTGGATTTATTCGCACATAACACCATGAAACAAGCATTAATAAGCCGTGAAGAAGTCGCAGGTTTTGCCTCCGAAGAAGAAGAAAATTTTGTTGCCTTCGATACAGAACGTAGCCGTAATGCCAAATATGTGATTTTAACTGATCCGCTCGATGGATCGTCTAATATTGATGTTAATGTGGCGGTAGGAACGATCTTCTCTATTTATCGTCGCGTTTCACCTATTGGCACGCCTGTCACTTTAGCAGATTTTATGCAACCAGGTAATCGACAAGTCGCGGCTGGCTATATTGTTTATGGTTCATCTACTATGCTAGTGTATACCACGGGAAATGGGGTTAATGGCTTCACTTATGATCCATCATTAGGGGTGTTCTGTTTATCTCATGAGAATATTCAAATTCCATCGAATGGAAAAATCTACTCTATTAATGAAGGTCAATATTTAAAATTCCCGCAAGGCGTTAAAAAATATATTAAATATTGCCAAGAAGAAGATAAAACCACACAGCGACCTTATACCTCTCGCTATATTGGCTCATTAGTGTCTGATTTTCATCGTAACATGTTGAAAGGCGGCATCTATATTTATCCAAGTGCAACAAACTATCCAAACGGGAAACTTCGCTTATTATACGAAGGCAATCCTATGGCATTTTTAGCGGAACAAGCTGGCGGTATGGCAAGTGACGGCTATCGACGTATTTTAGATATTCAACCAACGGAATTACATCAACGTGTGCCACTTTTTATTGGTTCTCAAGAGATGGTGGAAAAAGCGCAAGAGTTCATGAAAACATTTGGCTAATATTGAATGTAAAGAAATTAAAAGAGCCCTCAATTCATTTGACGGGCTTTTTTCCATTGCCTATTATATCGCCAAATCAGAACAGAGCTGATTTATTTTTATTTTATTTTTTACTTTATTTAGGAAAGTTAATTATGTATTTAAAAAAAATACTGATGGTAGGAGGACTGATGTTGCCCCCACTCTTGCTGTGGAGTTGTGATCAAAATGTCTCTCCTTTAACGATCATTAAACACCAAGAAGAAACACAATCACTCAAGTTATTTAATAATACGGTAAAAATTATACCCGCAGAACGTTATATTACACAAGACGCAAATAACAATGATCTCGCGGCAATGACTTACCATATTCAAAATTTGAGTAACAAAGCCATCAAAACGATCCTTTGGAATAGTGTGTATATTTTAGACTCCAACTCGCTCTATACTCATGACTTGCCGATTACGTTTGAGTCACCACTCATTCCCCATGGAGAACAAACGATTGCCGAAACCGTGCCAGTGAATAATATTCCTAAAAATAATAGACCGTTAGTGCTAAACCCTAAAAGCCCGATCAAAGTGATTATTATTGCAAGAGAAATTATTTTTGATGATGGCAGTAAAATCATTGTATCAAGATAAGAAAAAACAGCATTTTGTATAAAATATTATTTTAATAAATAACACAACATCTTACTTACTTTTTGTTTTTCCATGCAATTTTTCTCTTACCTAATTATAAATAATCACCTCTATTTTACTTTTCTCCGCTCATTTCTGAGATTACTCTCTCAACTATCCGTAGTTTGCCACTGGCCAAATTGCGATTCCCTCACAGAGTATATCACTATACCAATTGAGTAATACGGCGCTGTTTACTTTTCAGTTTGATTTTATACCCGTCACCACGTTAGTGTTTTCTTAATGATATAAATGCGGGTATAACCAATGTAGCTTGTTGCGGCTGTTACAAAAAGTATGTCACCCATTATTGTGCTGATTGTAGCGGTATCAGCGGGCAAATCTCTCAACCATTTGATTTCATTCAACGTACGGTGCTACCAATAGCGCTTGCCTTAATTACTGTATTTTGAAGGACATGCTTGTTATCTCTCTGATTTATTACTCATTTTTCGGGTATCCTTAGTACGCTCATTTTTTTATCGCACTTATCTCATCGAATTATGGAATAAAAGCAAAGCTCACCCATAGTGGCAATGAAGCAGACATTAATAATAAAATGATCAGTGTGGTATAAGAAAGTGACCACTTTTTAAAGATGTGTACCGCAATAATCATCGTAATGACTAAGTGTAGAGCAAAATACACGCCCCACGCCAGCTGATTGACAAAATGCGCAGTATCCGAGAAATATATCAACAAGCCCAACACACTGACTGCATTAAGGAATAAAGCAATTAGCATCAATAGCGGTAATAAGCGGATGAAACCTTGTAAACGATTACGTGAAATGACTAAAGCAAGGTGAGTCAACACAATCCCAACCAAAACTTGCGCGAACAGACTATATTGCCCCCAGTAAAGTGGTGGGATCACCACAAACATTAATAAATAGCAAAGGCAGCCTATCGCACCAATTAAACTCGCTATCAACAGCATCGAACGACGTAATTTCGCGTCCTCTGGTTGTTGCCAAGTGACAACGGCCAGCGCAATCCCACACAGGCTCAACATATCAGTCAAAATAAAATGGTAGGTTGAAAAGAGACTTAATAAAAACCAAACACCCCAAAAGAGAACAAAATAAAGATTAACTCGGCTTAAACGTCCGCGTTGTCCAGGACAAATTTGTCCTTTGCTGAAGACTAACACGCAACAAAGTTGGGCGATCAACACGGCAAAAGCGAGATGGGAAATCGCCTTTGGTGGCGACATTAAAAATAGCGTAAAAAGATCAATGCTGAGTAATAACAGAATAGGGAAACAGGATAAAAGTGCGGTCAAAATCGGGGATGTTTTTTCTTCTGACATAGTAAGAATTTACCTTAGATAAAATGAATTCGCTCATTATGCAAGAATTTGAAAGTACGGTCAAAATTTCCTATTCTTTTCTCTTATTCCCTTCTAAAATAAGCGCACTTTAAACCGCACTTTTTGAGATCACATTTATGCTGTTAAGCGTACTCTACATTATCGGTATTACCGCAGAAGCGATTACAGGCGCACTGGCGGCAGGACGAGAAAAAATGGATATTTTTGGTGTCATCATTATTGCTGCTATGACCGCCATTGGCGGAGGTTCAGTCAGAGATGTCTTACTCGGACACTACCCTATTGGTTGGGTAAAAAATCCCCATTACTTTCTGATTGTGGCAGGTGCAGCGGTATTAACCGTCTTTATTGTGCCCCTAATTCGTCGTTTTATGCATTATTTTCATACCGTATTTTTAGTCTTAGATGCCCTTGGTTTGATTGTATTCTCCATTATTGGTGCCCAAGTGGCATTAGATATGGGACACGGATTTACTATTGCGGTCATTGCCGCCATCATTACAGGCGCATTTGGTGGCGTGTTACGTGATTTACTGTGTAACCGTATTCCATTGGTTTTCCAAAAAGAGTTGTATGCGAGTATTGCCTTGATCGCCAGCGCCATTTATATTGGTTTACAACAACTCAATATCGATCAAAATCTTGTGATCATTCTCACGCTGATCAGTGGCTTTATTACTCGACTTTTAGCCATCTATTTTGGTTGGAGCTTGCCTGTCTTTGATTACCAAGAGCAAGACATGGCAAAAAAGACGCAAGATGACAAATTACCGAAAAAAATAACATGGAAAAACTAATCAGGAAGCAAACGATGACCACAACATTACAAGAAATGGGCAAACGGGCTAAACAAGCCGCATTTGTACTCGCACAACTCTCACAACAACAAAAAAATCAAGCTCTCGACATGATTGCCCAGCAACTCGAAGCCCAAAGTGAGAAAATTTTAGCGGAAAACCAAAAAGACATCGCACAGGCAAAACAAAATGGTTTATCTGATGCGATAATTGATCGTCTTTTACTGACGCCATCACGATTAAGTGACATTGCCCATGATGTTCGCCATGTCATTTCTTTAGCTGACCCGGTTGGCAAACTCATTGATGGTGGTACGTTAGACAGCGGTTTAAAAATTGAACGCATTAGAGTGCCTCTTGGTGTGATAGGGACGATTTACGAAGCTCGCCCAAATGTCACTATTGATGTCGCAAGCTTATGCCTAAAAACAGGCAACGCAGTCATCTTACGCGGTGGAAAAGAAACACAATATTCCAATAAAATTTTAGTCGACGTCGTGCAACAGGCCTTAGTTCAAGCTGGCCTACCACAATATGCGGTGCAAGCTATTACCGATCCTGATCGTAATCTCGTAATGGAATTACTCAAATTGGATCGTTATGTGGATATGATTATCCCTCGTGGTGGCGCAAGTTTACATGAGCTTTGTAAACAGCACTCGACCATTCCTGTGATTGTTGGTGGCATTGGCGTGTGTCATTTATTTGTGGAGCAAAGTGCCGATCTTGATAAAGCTCTACCTTTAATTGAAAACGCGAAGACACAACGTCCAAGTACCTGTAATACATTGGAAACCCTCCTTGTCCAACGTAATATTGCCACACAATTCTTACCGAAACTGGCACAACACTTGTCGACGAAGCAAGTAAAATTTCATGCTGATCCGACCGCACTTGCTATCTTACAATCGGTACAAGCAGATGTTGAACCTGTTCAAGAGTATCAGCTACGCCAAGAATGGCTTTCTTATGATTTAAACGTGGTGATTGTTGACGATATGGAACAAGCTATTACCCATATTCGTGAATATGGTAGCCAACATTCCGACGGTATTCTGACCGGCTCACAGCAGTTGGCTCAACAATTTGTTGCACAGGTAGATTCGGCTGCGGTTTATGTTAATGCTAGCACACGTTTTACAGACGGGGGACAATTCGGACTCGGTGCCGAAGTGGCGGTCAGTACACAAAAACTGCATGCACGAGGCCCAATGGGATTAGAAGCATTGACGACCTATAAATGGGTTTGTGTAGGTAACTATAGCACAAGATGCTAAATATTTTTTTGTTTGCTTATAGTGGCCAAAGTCGGTCTCACAAAATGTATTTGACACTTTTTTATCAATCGTTATTTGTTTTACCTTAAACACAACAACGGAACATTAAAATAACGTGAACAGGAGCCAATCTATGTCTCATCTTTCTATTGCTAAATTTGGTGGCACCAGTGTCGCTAATTATGCGGCTATGTCCGCCTCAGCTAAAATCGTCGTCAATGATCCTAACACTCGAGTTGTCGTGCTGTCCGCGTCCGCAGGAGTCACCAATTTACTCGTGGCGCTAGCAAATGGCTGTGACAACGAAGAACGTGCTAAATTAATCAATGAAGTTCGCCAAATTCAAGAAAATATCCTTTCTGAATTAAAAGATGATCGCTTAGTACGCAATAAAGTTGAAAAGTTACTGGCGAATATTGCATCGCTTGCTGAAGCGGCAAGTCTAGCGACGTCTCCCGCCCTTACTGACGAACTGATCAGCCATGGGGAAATGATGTCTTCTCTGATCTTTGTTGAAATCTTACGGGAATTAAATACACAATCCACTTGGGTCGATGTACGTAATATTATTGCCACAGATAGTCATTTTGGGAAAGCGATCCCAAATGATCAAAAAACACAAGAAAACAGTACGCATGTGTTGAAACCCTTGATTGATCGTGGTGAATTGATTATTACCCAAGGCTTTATTGGTCGAGATGAACAAGGTAGAACCACCACATTAGGTCGAGGTGGTAGTGATTACTCTGCGGCATTATTAGCTGAAGTACTCAATGCAAAAGATGTACTGATTTGGACGGATGTGGCTGGCATTTATAGCACTGATCCACGAATTGTGCCAAATGCGAAACGCATTGATACCATGAGTTTTTCGGAAGCCGCTGAAATGGCAACCTTCGGCGCAAAAGTGTTACATCCAGCCACGTTGTTACCCGCAGTACGGAGTAATATACCTGTCTATGTTGGTTCTAGCAAAGCACCAGACGCTGGGGGGACTTGGGTCACACGCGATCCGCAACCAAGACCCACTTTCCGTGCCATTGCTTTACGACGTGATCAAACCTTACTGACTCTCTCTAGCTTAAATATGCTACATGCACAAGGCTTTCTCGCTAACGTGTTTACGATTTTGGCCAAACATAAAATTTCTGTGGATGTGGTCACGACCTCAGAGGTCAGTATCGCGCTGACCTTGGATAAAACAGGTTCGGCGTCTTCCGGTCTCAGTTTACTTTCAACTGAACTGATTGACGAATTAAGCCAATGTTGTAGTGTTAAAGTGGATTGTGATCTCGCCTTAGTCGCCTTAATCGGTAACGATTTACATATTACCTCAGGCATCGCAAAGCGTATTTTTGATACCCTAGCAGACTATAATATTCGTTCCATCAGTTATGGTGCAAGTACTAATAATGTTTGTATTCTGGTCGGCAATGCACATGCTGATGCAGTCGTTGCTGCATTACATAAACATCTCTTTGAGTAATGCTCAATAAAGAAACGGTTAAGTAAAAAGAAAGAATACCTAACCGTTTTTACCTTCTACAATTCATCTCCATCCTCAAATAAAAACGTAAATTACATTGAGATTAATGTAAGAAAATAGTAAAGTAATCCGTTGTTCATTTTATTTATATACAAAGCTTAAGGCGGAAAATACTATGGGAAAAAGTGTTGTTATCTTAGGCGCTCAGTGGGGCGACGAAGGTAAAGGAAAAATTGTTGACTTATTAACTGACCGAGTGAAATATGTGGTGCGCTATCAAGGTGGTCATAATGCAGGTCACACCCTTATTATTAACGGTGAAAAAACCGTACTTCGTTTAATTCCATCTGGTATTTTACGTGAAAATGTGACCTGTTTGATCGGTAACGGTGTCGTACTTTCTCCTGCTGCATTAATGCAAGAAATGGGCGAACTTGAAAGTCGTGGCATTAATGTTCGTGAACGTTTATTAATCTCAGAAGCGTGTCCTTTAATCCTACCTTATCATGTCGCAATGGATCATGCGCGTGAAGCCGCTTTAGGTAAAAACAAAATTGGAACAACCGGACGTGGTATTGGTCCTGCTTATGAAGATAAAGTTGCACGTCGTGGTTTACGTGTTGGTGATCTATTCAATCGCGAAGCCTTTGCTGAAAAACTCAAAACCGTTTTAGACTACTATAATTTCCAATTAGTCAATTACTACAACGCTGAAGCCGTTGATTTCCAAAAAACCTTAGATGATGTGATGGCCGTGGCTGATATCATCACCGGTATGGTCGCTGATGTGACAACTATTTTAGATAAAGCCCGTAAAAATGGGGACAATATCCTATTTGAAGGTGCACAAGGCACGATGTTAGATATTGACCACGGCACTTATCCATTCGTCACCAGTTCAAACACCACCGCAGGTGGCGTAGCAACGGGAGCAGGGTTTGGCCCTCGTAACTTAGACTATGTTTTAGGAATTATCAAAGCGTACTGTACACGTGTTGGTGGTGGCCCATTCACGACAGAACTCTTTGATGATATTGGTGCAGAAATTGCGCGTAAAGGAAATGAATTTGGTGCAGTAACTGGTCGTCCGCGTCGTTGTGGTTGGTTCGATGCAGTGGCGATTCGCCGTGCGATTCAGCTCAACTCGATTTCAGGTTTCTGTATGACCAAACTGGACGTGTTAGACGGCTTTGATGAAGTCAAAATCTGTGTCGCTTATAAAATGCCAAATGGTGAAATCCTTGAATATGCACCATTAGCTGCTAAAGACTGGGAAGGCGTTGAACCAATTTATGAAACCATGCCGGGCTGGAAAGAAAATACGTTCGGTGTAACCGATGTCAACCAATTACCAGAAACATGCCGTAACTACGTAAAACGCATTGAAGAAGTTACAGGTGTACCCGTTGATATCCTCTCCACAGGTCCTGATCGCTTAGAAACCATGATCTTACGCGATCCTTTCACGGCTTAGCAATTATCATCCTACATAAATGGAAAGCAGAATTAATCCGCTTTCCATTTTTTGTATGCTTTATATTGATAGCCATAAACGTAATGATTGATGAAAGAAAACCTGTCAATTCCATCCTGTTGAACGATACAGAACAACTATCCAATCATTCACCTTCTGGACAAACTGACACTTTATTCTCACATTTTTTGACCTAGATCACATTTTCACTAAAAATTATTGAGAATAGTTATTAATTCTAAATAAAGATTTTCTCAATAAAACCAATTAGTAAGGCCTAATAATGCTGTCTTTTCATCCTTAAACGAACACAAAAAACACTATATCTTGTGGTTGAAAATAAAATTTTAACTATATATAGTATCTCCATTCTTGGGTCATAGAGATAAAAATAGGGTAAAAAAATGGCGACTTTCTTTGTAATTAAACGTGATGGTTCACGTACAGGATTTGAAATCCAGCGTATTATTAATGCAATTAAAAAAGCCGCACAGGCGGTAAATATCGAAGATGAACGCTACTGTTACGCAATTGGACAACAAGTATGCAATGAAATCTTCACCCGCTATCAACAAGAAATTGATATCAGTCATATTCAACATATTGTCGAAAATGCGTTGATGGTAGGGAAATATCCCGAAATTGCGCGTGCTTATATTGAATATCGCCATGATAGGGATCTCGCACGAGAAAAACGTAGCCAACTCACAAAGGAAATCGAAGGTCTCATTCAGCAAAGTAATGTTGAGCTACTTAATGAAAATGCCAATAAAGATGCCAAAGTCATCCCTACGCAGCGGGATCTATTAGCAGGTATTGTGGCAAAACATTATGCTAAACGTTATATCTTGCCGCGTGATGTCGTGGAAGCACACGAGAAAGGGGAAATACATTATCACGATTTAGACTACGCGCCTTTCTTCCCGATGTTTAACTGTATGCTTGTCGATCTCAAAGGGATGCTCAGCAATGGTTTCAAAATGGGGAATGCCGAAATTGAACCACCAAAATCGATCACAACAGCAACTGCGGTGACTGCACAAATTATCGCACAAGTCGCTAGCCATATTTATGGTGGCACAACCATTAACCGTATTGATGAAGTTCTGGCACCATACGTACAGTTAAGTTATGAAAAACATTTAAAAAATGCTGCCCAATGGCAAGTACCTGAACCTGAAGCCTATGCGAAGGCATTAATTGAAAAAGAATGTTTCGATGCTTTCCAATCATTAGAATACGAAGTCAATACGCTACATACATCAAATGGACAGACACCTTTTGTGACCTTTGGCTTTGGTCTAGGGACAACTTGGCCGTCGCAACTGATTCAGCGTTCTATTTTAAAAAATCGTATCCGTGGCTTAGGCAAAAACCACAAAACTCCTGTCTTCCCAAAACTGGTATTTACCATTAAAAAAGGCATTAATCACAGCCCACATGATCCGAACTATGACATTAAACAACTTGCGTTAGAATGTGCCTCTAAACGGATGTATCCTGACATTCTCAATTATGACCAAGTCGTGAAAGTGACAGGTTCTTTTAAAGCACCAATGGGATGCCGAAGTTTCTTAGGTGCGTATCAGGAAGAAGGCGAAGAGATACATGATGGTCGTAACAATTTGGGGGTGGTTAGCTTAAATTTACCGCGGATTGCGATTGAAGCGAAAGCTAAGCATTGCGCCCAAAGTGCGGTCGAATTTTATAAGCTTTTAGATCAGCGTCTCGCGATTGCCAAAAAAGCCTTAATGACACGTATTGCTCGCTTAGAACATACCAAAGCTCGCGTGGCTCCTATTCTATATATGGAAGGAGCGTGCGGTGTACGCTTAAAAGCAGATGATAACGTAGCCAAAATCTTTAAAAACGGACGCGCCTCTATTTCCTTGGGCTATATTGGTATCCATGAAACGATCAACGCTCTTTATGGTGATAAACATATCTATGACGATGAACAACTTCGCCAAAAAGGAGTTGAGATCGTTGAATATTTACACGATACCGTGCAACGTTGGAAACAAGAAACGGGTTATGCTTTCAGTCTCTATTCCACACCAAGTGAAAATCTTTGTGACCGTTTTTGCCGTTTAGATACCAAACAGTTTGGCCTTATCGAAGGCGTAACAGACAAAGGCTACTATACCAATAGTTATCATTTAGATGTGGAGAAGAAAGTCAATCCTTACGATAAGATAGATTTTGAACTGCCTTACCCACCTTTCGCAAACGGTGGCTTTATTTGCTATGGTGAATACCCGAATGTTCAACACAACCTAAAAGCGCTAGAAGATGTCTGGGATTATAGTTATGACAGAGTGCCTTACTACGGCACAAATACACCAATTGATGAATGCTATGAATGTGGTTTCAGTGGTGAATTTGAATGCACAAGTAAAGGCTTTACTTGCCCAAAATGTGGCAACCATGACAGCGAGAAGGTCTCCGTGACCCGACGAGTCTGTGGTTACCTTGGTAGCCCAGATGCCAGACCATTCAATGCAGGTAAACAAGAAGAAGTCAAACGCAGAGTAAAACATCTCTAGTCTATCCGACGTCCTGAGCATAACTCATAGACGTCGGTATTATAGAAAACAAGTACGGTGAAGCCTATCATGAATTATGTCCAATATTATCCCACAGATATTGTCAATGGGGAGGGGACAAGATGTACACTTTTTGTCAGTGGCTGTACGCATGCTTGCCGAGGTTGCTACAACAAAAAAAGCTGGTCTTTTTGTGCGGGTCTTCCTTTTGATGAAAAAATGGAAGCACAAATTCTCCAAGATCTGAAAGATACTCGAATTAAACGCCAAGGATTAACCTTAACTGGCGGGGATCCCTTACACCCCAAAAATCTGGCCGTCTTACTTCCTTTTGTAAAGCGCATCAAACATGAATGCCCAGATAAAGACCTTTGGGTCTGGACAGGTTATACGCTAACAGAACTCAAAACAGACGCATTCCAACGTCAGATATTACCTTACATTGATGTATTAATTGATGGTAAATTTGAACAGGAAAAAGCCGACCCTGGCCTTGTCTGGCGAGGATCGGCTAATCAAATCATTCATCGGTTTACACAATTAAGTTAAGGCCAAAAAAGCAATGACATTACCCAGTATGAAGAGAATCATACCTAAAATAAGGTTAAATTTCGCTGAATGTGAAAAGAGTTTTTCCCATTTTCGTCGTTGCTTTTGTATTTGCTTGCTTTGATATACAGGTTTAACAACTTGTATATCAGACCAATCTTTTGAAACCCAAATATTACGCTCAGAAAGTAATACAGAAAAGCGTAATAAAGCTAACATCCTTGCTTTTAGCATAAGTTATCTTCTCAACATAAAAAGAATAAATGAAACGTTAAACTGAAAATAATTTGCAACTATTTTGCCAAATAGCGCGCTTAATTTCTTCTGGCTTTTCAGCTCTTAATTCACATAAATGAGTAAAGATATTGACAATCCTCTCTGGTCGATTGACTTGTCCTTGAAACCCATATATTGGCATATCAGGGGCATCAGTTTCTAATACAAGACAATCTAAAGGTAAACGACGAATCACTTCACGTGTTTTATTAGCACGTTGATACGTAATCGTTCCCCCAACCCCAATTTTATAGCCGAGATCAACAAAACGTGTTGCTTGTTGATAGCTGCCAGAAAAGCCGTGGATAATACCACACATTGATGAAGAAATATACCGTAAAAAAGGAATAAGTTGATCATGCGCTTTGCGAGAATGTAAACTGACCGTTAACCCGTATTGTTTTGCTAACATCAGTTGCATTTCGAGAAACTCGCACTGTTTTTCCCACAATCCGTCTTCTAACAATGTTGCGACTGCCCTGTCCAATCCAATTTCTGCAACAGCGCAACAATTGAAAGAACGTTTTTCTAACGCTTGCTGTAAGCTATCTAAATCCGCATAAGTATGTTGTTTAATATACAGCGGGTGCAGCCCCAATCCGTAATATAATTGTTCAGGATACATCGCTGCCATTTGAGCCAGTGTCGCAAAATGATCAACAGATACCCCAACCATTAACATCTTTTTTACACTAGCTTGTTCTGCTTGTTCAACTAATTGTGCAAGCGTTTCGCCTGTTTCTTGCTGTAAATAATCTAAATGGATATGTGTATCAAAAAATGGCATACAATTTTGTATTCTTTCTTTATATATTGAAACTCAGCTAGGGGAGATATTCCCCTTGCAGTCAAAATTAATAAGTAAATATAAAATAGTGAGGCGAAACAGCGCTACTCAACAGTGACAGACTGAATGACCACTGGCTCTCTCGGCACATCACGATGAAAGCCGACACGTTCTGTCTTCACTTGACTAATACGATCAACCACCTCCATGCCTTCTACGACACGAGCAAAGACCGCATAGCCCCAGCCTTGTTCTGTTTCTGAACTAAAATTTAAAAAATCATTGTCAACGGTATTGATAAAAAATTGCGCAGTGGCAGAATGGGGATCAGACGTCCGCGCCATTGCAACCGTACCACGCCAATTTTTCAAACCATTATTCGCCTCATTTGTAATAGGCGCGTCGGTTTTCTTTTGCTTCAGCCCAACCTCAAATCCCCCCGCTTGAATCATAAAACCGGGAATCACTCGATGAAAAATTGTGCCATTATAAAATCCCGTTTGGCTATAGCGCAGAAAATTCTGAGTGGTCATTGGTGCCTGCGTCTCTTCTAATGCCATTTTAATATCACCATAATTGGTATGTAAAACCACATTCTTTGCTTGAGCAACACAAACAACGCTAGCAAGCAAAAGTGCGGTAATTATTCTTAACATTTTTTCTCTTCTCCTAAAAGAATCCCCTCTATTACGAGGGGAAATTCTGATTATTCGACTGTCACAGCAGTAATCACGATAGTTTCTGTTGGGACATCTTGATGAAATCCTTTATTTCCCGTTTTCACGCCTTTGATCTTATCTACGACATCCATGCCCTCAACGACTTCACCAAATACCGCATATCCCCATTCTTGTACCACGTTTTTACCAAATAATTCTTTTGAACGATGATCTAAAAAGGTATTATCTGCGACATTAATAAAAAATTGTGCCGTCGCAGAATGGGGATCAGATGTCCGCGCCATCGCAATGGTACCCCGTTTATTACTTAAACCATTATTGGCTTCATTTTGGATAGGCGCATTCGTCTTTTTCTCATGCATCCCCTCATCCATACCACCACCTTGGATCATAAATCCATCGATAACACGATGGAAAATTGTGTTATCATAGAATCCACTTTTACAGTAATTTACAAAGTTTTGCACTGTATTCGGTGCTTTTTCATGATCTAATTGAATTTTGATATTACCCAAGTTAGTATGTAATGTAATCATATCTGTTTTCCTCTAAACGTTTTATATCATTCGATTATTTCATAAAAGCACATTAAATGCTATAAAGTAACTTTGTTTATAGCAAATTACGCTATGCTAAAAGTAGGGTCCTATTTATAACATTCCTATCCACTTAAGAGAACCAATCCATGCTAAAAATTTTTAATACATTAACAAGAGAAAAAGAAATCTTTAAACCTATTAATGCCAACAAAGTCGGTATGTATGTTTGTGGTATTACGGTTTATGATTTATGCCACGTAGGACACGGGCGTACATTCGTTTGTTTTGATGTGATTGCTCGTTATCTTCGGTATTTAGGTTATGACTTAACTTATGTGCGTAACATCACAGATGTGGATGATAAAATTATCAAACGTGCATTAGAAAATAATGAATCTTGCAACCAACTAGTTGACAGAATGATTGTGGAAATGCACAAAGACTTTGATGCGCTGAATGTCTTGCGCCCTGATTTAGAACCACGTGCCACTCATCATATTCCTGAAATTATCGCGATGATTGAAAAATTGATTGCTCGTCAACATGCTTATGTATCACGTAATGGCGATGTCATGTTTGATGTCGAAAGTTTTAAACAATACGGCAAACTTTCTCGTCAGAATTTAGAGCAGCTCCAAGCGGGTGCGCGGGTTGAAATTGTCAGTATCAAGAAAAACCCAATGGATTTTGTGTTATGGAAAATGTCAAAACCGGGTGAGCCAAGTTGGTCATCACCTTGGGGAGAAGGCCGTCCTGGTTGGCATATTGAATGTTCTGCCATGAACTATAAAGAATTGGGTGAGCATTTTGATATCCATGGCGGTGGTTCAGATTTAACTTTCCCGCATCATGAAAATGAGATTGCACAGTCTTGTTGTGCCCATGGTGGACGCTATGTGAACTATTGGATGCATTCTGGCATGATTATGGTCGATCGAGAAAAAATGTCCAAATCGCTAGGCAATTTCTTTACATTACGCGAGGTATTATCACTCTATGATGCAGAAAGTGTACGTTACTTTTTACTGACCGCACATTACCGCAGTCCATTAAATTACAGTGAAGAAAATCTTAATCTTGCGCACAGTGCTTTAGAGCGTTTATATACAGCATTGCGTGGTACAGACCCCACTGCAATTGCAACAGAAGGACAACATTACCTTGCTGCCTTTAGAGAAGCGATGGATGATGATTTCAATACCCCGAAAGCCATTTCAGTCTTATTTGAAATCGCACGTGAGATTAACAAACTGAAAAAGGAAGACAGGTCAAAAGCGAATGCGCTCGCGGCACGCTTACGTGAATTAGCAGGAATATTAGGTTTACTCAACCAAGACCCTGAAGAATTCTTACAATCTGGTTCAAACAATGATCAAGTCGAGTTGATTGAAGCCTTAATCAAACAACGTAATGATGCCCGAGCTGCAAAAGATTGGGTAACCGCAGACTCAGCACGTAGTAAACTCGCTGAAATGGGTGTGGTATTGGAAGATGGCCTAAATGGCACCACGTGGCGTAAACTGTAACTAAAACATCATAAAGAAATGGCAAGATGTTCATCTTGCCATTTTTTAAATTAAAATCCGGCTTGTTTCTCGAGTTGCTCTACCAGTGCGTCATCTAAATTTAATGCTTGCGCTAATTGGCCAAGAAATACGATTTCTTTACGCGACAAGTGTTGACATACCATACGTGCAGCAAGATAGACCTGTGTAGCAAGTGCGGTGTCGTTTCCTACAGTTTTAGCAATTTCAGTTACACTTAGCGGATGCGCGATCTCTTGCTCTAACCACTGTTGTAATTCAGGATCATCACCGCCTTTCTGCATAATCAACGCTTTTTCCGCATCCTCTAATACCCCATCCGAAAGCGCAGCCGCAATCATCGTGCGTAGAATAATCGCGCTACTGTCTTCTGTTTGCGGCGTTGTCACAAATGCCTCTTCAGAAAGCTCACTCGTGCTTTGTTGCGCAGACTGATTTTTCTGATAATGTTGATAGGCTTTATAAGCTAAACTCCCTAACGCAGCTAACGATCCGAGTTTAGTCAATTTTGCTCCACCTTTACGGCCAAGCACCATAGATAAAATCCCCGCTAAAGCGGCACCACCACCCACTTTAGTGATTGTATCCATTGTAGTATTTGGATTAGCTTTGTTCATCTGACCAGCAGATTGAGTCACCTTATTTAAAACTTCATTTAACAAACGATTAAAATTCATGTTAGCTTTCCTTATAAAGTACCAATAAGAAATTAATTAGACTCTTTATCTTATAAAAGATTCACACAAACACAAGTTAAAAATTTTTACAAAAATGACCGCTCTTTTTCGCCTTTAATCTGCGCCATCAGCATTTGGGTTAAACGTCCAATTTCTGGCCAATTTTGTTGCTGAATATGCTTTTTATCGACAAACCATGACCCACCACACGCAACCACATTAGGCAATGCCAAATAATGATTGATATTTTGCAAATCAATGCCCCCTGTTGGCATAATTTGTAACATCGAATAAGGACCTAACAACGCCTTAATCATCGCAACCCCACCTGAAGCTTCCGCTGGGAAAAATTTCACTAGCGATATCCCTCTTTCTAAAGCGGCTTCAATTGCCATTGGATTATTCACACCGGGGATAATTGGCAAAGATAAACGCTGGCAAAGTTCAACAATTTTCGGATTGAAACCTGGCGTCACCACACAGTCTGCTCCAGCATTTTTAGCTTGCACCACTTGTTCTGGAGTAAGCACCGTGCCTGCGGCGACAAAAATAGTCGGACGTTGTTGCTTAAGTAAACGAATGGCTTGTTCTGCTGCACTTGAACGAAACGTAATTTCTACCACAGGTAAGCCATGTTCAGCTAGACAATCTGCTAACGGCAAAATGACCTCGGGATTATCTAACGCAATTACGGGGATGGCTTTCCATGCTCGTAATTTTTCGACTATCTCAGCTATGCAGTAAGCCATGTGATTTCCCCTCTAAACAGTACTAAGCTTGTTGTTCAAAGACTCGGATTTTACTAAACGCATCTGACAAATCCGAAGCAAAATTAATTTTCTGGATTTCATTTACTGTATTGGATTTAACAATCATCCGCAAGGGTTGGAATTGCATATTACACATATAAAGCTGCTGATGTGGCAACATATGTTGTACAAAGCGAGTTAAAGCATGAATTCCCCCTGTATCCAACACGGTCACAGCATCGCATTGCAATACAATGTGTTTAATTTCATGATCGGTATTGACTGTTTTATCATGTAAATCGGCAAATAAATTATCTGCTGCGGCAAAAAATAACGGTCCACTAATACGATAAACGAGCACATCATTTAAATCTTCAGGATGAGCAATTTCAATCGACTTTGTCATTTCCGCGATAGTACGAATAAACAATAAACTCGCTAATAAAACCCCAACAGTAATGGCAATCACCATATCGAAAATGACCGTTAAACTTAAGCAGGTTAACAATACAGCTATTTCATTACGACCAGAGCGTCGAATGAGTTGAATAATCTGTGGCACATTCGCCATATTCCAAGCAACAACAAGCAATAACGCGGCCATCGATGAAAGCGGTAAATAAGATAAAGCATTTGCAAAAAATAGCAGTGCAAATAGAACCAATAACGCATGTACCACACTCGAAATCGGTGACACCCCACCGGCTTTCACATTTGCAACAGAGCGTGCAATCGCAGCTGTCGCGGTGATCCCACCTAAAAATGGTGCGGCAATATTGCCTAATCCTTGTGCGAGTAACTCATTATTAGAGTGGTGTTTTGTATCTGTCATATTATCTAAAATCACCGCACATAATAAGGACTCAATTGCCCCTAATACGGCCATTGAAAAGGCGGCAGGTAATAAGGCCTGAATCGTCTCAAAATTCCAAGTAATCACTTCACCTTGCGCATTTGGAATATGCCAAGGCAGGATAAATTCAGGTAAGGCATCTGGAATACCGAATCCCTGTGTACCATCTGATAGCGTATATTGGAATGCAGAACCAATAGTAGCGACATGTTGATCCCCGTAAATGAAAGCTAAAGACAATAAAGTCGCAATAATCACAGCAGGCAAATGGCCAGGAATAGGTAAACGTAATTTATGCCATTGGGTCAAAATGAATAATGTCACAATCCCAACTAAGGCATCCGCCCAATTGATTGTAGGTAATGCCATGATAATAGTTTGTACTTTATCAATATAATGAGCAGGCATCTCCACAATCGACAAACCTAAAAAATCTTTAATTTGCAAGGTAGCAATGACAATGCCTATCCCACAAGTAAAACCGAGTGTAACGGGTAAGGGAATATATTCAATTAACCGCCCTAAACGAAACAACGCCATCACAACTAAAATCAAGCCAGATAACAACGTTGCCATCAGCAATCCCCCCAAACCAAACTGTTGGGTAATTGGATATAAAATCACCACAAATGCTGCGGTAGGACCGGAAACATTAAAACGCGCCCCCCCCGTGACGGCAATAATCATTCCTGCCACAATCGCCGTATATAGTCCGTGTTGAGGTGCCACACCACTGGCAATAGCTAATGCCATTGATAAAGGAATGGCAATCACCCCAATCGTTAACCCCGCGATAATATCGCGAATGAAAAATTGACGCGTATAACCTGCACGAAAACTTTCTTTTAGCGCACTAAAAGGCTTAACCGCTAAAAACACATTTTTGCTGAGAAACCATTTCTTCAACATATTTAAATAAGACCTACAAAATTTAAGAAAATAAGAGTGTTTATTTTATCTCAATTTAACACAACGTTTTATGTTTTAACGCAAAAAATACTTGACTAATTTCAATGAAATTCTTATAGTTCACACCCTATTCAAAACGGTGAGATGTCCGAGTGGTTGAAGGAGCACGCCTGGAAAGCGTGTATATGCGAAAGTGTATCGGGGGTTCGAATCCCCCTCTCACCGCCATTTAACAATATTCTTCATATTAAACCCGCACTTTATTTTCTTTGCAGACACAGCCTTATTGCGTTGCCAAACGACCATATTTGCACTGGATGACAATAAACAAAACAAGCCCAAATACTGCGAATAAAGCGCCCGCTACGCCAATGTAGGCTAAGCCATAATGTTGCATCACTTGGTTACCCAATAGCGCACCGGCACCAATACCAATATTATAAATTCCAGAATAAATTGCCATTGCCACATCAGTAGCATCTGGGGCAAGATGTAATACTCGAATTTGTAGCCCCAATCCAATCCCAGCAATACCTATTCCCCAGAAAAACGTTAACACAAACATTGCCCAAGTTTGTTGACTAGACACGAACAAGAGAAAGAGTGTCAGTGTAAGCAGTCCCATAGAAAAGAGAATAAAACGAATCGGACCACTCTGATAGTAACGATTAAACAACAAACTTGCCGTGATACCAGATAATCCAAAGACAAAGAGAACAAGGGTGGTAACACTATGCTCCATTGCACCGATTTGTAGCATAAAGGGTTCAATATAGCTATATGCGGTAAAATGTGCTGAGATAATAATCATGGTGAGTAAATAAAGCCCAAGCAATAATGGGCGTTTAAAAAGGGTTGGTAGACTACTTAAGGAGCCGGCATTCTTACTGGCTAAGCGCGGTAAAAGTTGATAGAACAACGCTAAAATACCTAACGCAATCAATGCAATAATCGCAAAAGTTGCGCGCCAACCAAAGGCTTGTCCTATTACGCGTCCGAGGGGTAAACCTAAAATCATAGCTAAAGAGCAACCTATCGCTAATAGCCCTATTGCTTGTGATTTTTTATCTTTAGGGGCTACACGAATCACTAAAGAGGCGGTAATTGCCCAAAAAACAGAATGAGCTAAGGCCACGCCAATTCTAGCTAATACTAAAACCCAAAAATTCCACGCCACCACCGACAACAAATGACTCAAGATAAAGAGCACTAGTAATTTTATCAGCAATCCTCGGCGTTCTACTTTTGCGGTTAGTAACATAAAGGGTAATGACATCAAGGACACGACCCATGCATAAACGGTGATCATTAACCCCGTTTGAGATACCGGCATATCAAAACTTTGTGCAATATCGGAGAGTAAGGCAACAGGAATGAATTCTGTTGTGTTAAAGATAAACCCAGCAAGGGCAAAGGTGATGACACGCGCGAATTGGCGCTGACGAGCGACTTGAAAAGGTAACAATCCATTACCTCAATTTTTCTTTGATGAGATCTTTTAATTGGTGGCGTAAATGCTGCTTAAACTCCACCTTATATTGTGGGGAATAACAATTGTCAAAAAAGCGGATGGGTAAGGAAAAATGTTGATACTGCGGCACTGTCAAACCTACATTCAACGTCACATCGCAATTCATTGTGTTTAAGTTGACCACACCTTGTCCTGTTACTCCAACTTGATCAATCTGAAAAGTCAATTTAGCTAGGTTAAGTCGCGTCGAATCCCAAGCAAGAGACGATTGCAAGTGCTTAAATGTGGTATTGGTCTCTTTGCTATCGAAACGGGCCTTATCATAGTGAATCGGTAAATATTTCGTCACTAGCGCCAATAAATTTAAACCATTAAACTGCCCTGCCGGTATCTTTATTTCCAGTTGCCCTTTTTCTGTTTTATTATCCGTTAACAATAACTCACCAGCAATATCCGCCTGACCAGAAAATAAGTGCGGTAAATTCAACATCTTCTGCCAAGGTGTTAAAGCAATATTTTTCCCAACAAAAGTCAGTCGCTGCTCGGTATTCACTTTATTAAATAACTGTAAATTAAGCCGTAACTGAGGTTGCGAATCGGCATAGTGCATTTCCGAGGCGATAGACCACATCACTGGTTGCTTTGTGGCATCGAGTTGCCAAAAGACAAAACGCTCACCATTGACTTGGATATCATCCAAAATCATTTGCCAGTTAGATGAGCTGTATTTGATTAAGCCTTTATTCAAGGCAATATCTAATTGTTGTGTATTAAATAAGAGAGGCTGCGCAAATCTCAGTGTCAGCAAGATATTAGCAAGATGAATCTGATTGGCGTCAATAAGGAAATCCCCTTCAATTCGTCCATTTACCCCGACTAAATCGGGTTTTTGCTGTCCTGAATACCAGATATTCATTTGCTCAAAGCGCATTTGTTTGACACGTTTTTGTGGTGACAAGAGTGACCAAAAATCGGATTGCAGAGACATATTTGCGATAGAAACCGAGCGCGCGTGTTTATCTTGCCATTTGACATTGGATAACAAAATTTCTGGTTGAGGGAAAAAATGAATATGGTGTTCAGAAAAGGTAATCTGCTTTTCCTTGAGCGAGTGAGTTAATTCACTATGGAAACGATCAATTTGCCAAAATACAAGCGCAAAGATCGCCACAATGACAGCACAAAAACTGATGGCGATCTTTTTCAACATGTTATTTATCCTCATCAATCCGACTGGCTACCGCACTCTGCTGATTTTTATATTTTGCATTTTTACGGCTACTATACGGACGCGCAGCATAATCACTTAAAATTTCAAAACTTAATGCACCAATAACCATATTTGGACGTAATGCTAAGGGTAACTTACCTGAGTTAAAAAATTCTAATACGATTCGTCCTTCCCAACCGGGATCAATACGATGTGCCGTTACGTGTACCATTAACCCTAAGCGCGCAAGTGAAGAACGCCCATCTAACCAACCAATAATATTAGCAGGCAATTTGACGGACTCTAATGTCGTGGCTAACGCTAGCTCGCCTGGATGTAAGAAGAAGGCCTCATTTTCACCGATCAAAATTTCTTCGCTCATCACCGATTCTAGTTGTGCTGAAACTTGTTCTTTCGGACCACTGAGATCTATATAAGGCGCAGAATGTTCACGGAAAACACGGAAAGAATTACCTAGCCTCACATCAATGGTGGCACCATTAATTTTATCATTACTTGGTCGAGGGGTTAACGCAATAATGCCATCATCTAAATAACGTTCGATATCAGTGTCGCATAGTCTCATTCTTCTACTCCTTATTTATTAGCGTTTTCCCAAAAGCTGTCTAATCTGCGCCTTTAACATATTAATCGCAATCCGATTTTTTCCCCCGCGAGGGATCACAATATCAGCATATTGTTTAGACGGCTCAATAAATTGTAAAAACATTGGACGCACTGTTTTGCGATATTGTTCCACCACCGATTCTAAACTGCGACCCCGTTCTTTCATGTCACGTTGTAAACGACGAATAAAACAGATATCCAGTGGCGTGTCCACAAAAACAGACACGCTCACTTCATTGCGCAACTTTTCATCGGTGAGTAATAAAATGCCTTCTAAAATAATCACTTTTTTGGGTTCAAAATGTTGGACTTGATTGGTTCGAGTATGTTCAACATAGCTATAGACGGGGATATCAACGGATTGACCTGCTTTGAGTGCTTTAAGATGTTCAATTAAGAGGTGTCTGTCCATGGAGTTCGGGTGATCATAATTGGTTTTAATTCGCTCCTCCATCGCTAAATGACTTTGATCTTTGTAGTAAGCGTCCTCAGAAATAATGCCAATTTCTTCACAACCTAACTCGTCACACAACTCGCGATGAACTGTCGACGCAATTAAGCTTTTCCCTGATGCGGAAGCGCCTGCAATGGCAATAATAATACAAGATGGTGTTGATGAATTTGGCATAACTTTCCCTAAAAAACCGTTGAATTGTTGCGTTGATCGGCAAATTATAAAGAAAAAAATCCACTTTTAATAGCATAATTCCAGTCCAGACAGAATAAAACAGCTATTTTGCTCATTTATATTACTTCGACACAAAGAATGTCTATTTTGTGATAACTCTCACGGTATTCTAGCTCACTTTATTGTAGGATTTAAAATCACTTTACGACGTGATGTCCTTGTGACAGATCACGTTTTTCTCATATAAAAAGGGGCAATCACGATGAAATTAAAAAAACTTTCTTGCGCTATTTCAAGCGCACTTTTAGTGACAGGATTACTTGTTTCTCAGGCTTACGCTAAAGGACGTTTGGTCGTATATTGTAGTGCGACAAATGAAATGTGTGAGGCTGAGATTAAAGCCTTTGGTGATAAATATGATGTGAAAACCTCATTTATTCGCAATGGTTCTGGTAGTACATTCGCTAAAATTGAAGCTGAAAAAAATAATCCGCAAGCCGATGTTTGGTATGGCGGAACCTTTGACCCACAATCACAAGCCGGCGAATTAGGCTTATTACAAGCTTATCGTTCACCAAACATTGATCAAATCGTCCCGCGTTTTCAAGACCCTGCCAAAGTAAAAGGTCACTACACTTCCGCGATTTATATGGGGATTTTAGGCTTTGGTGTCAATACTGAACGCCTCAAAAAAATAGGCATCAACGAAATACCAAAATGTTGGAAAGACTTAACCGATCCACGTCTTAAAGGGGAAATCCAAATCGCAGACCCACAAAGTTCTGGTACAGCCTACACCGCTATCGCGACCTTCGTTCAGCTTTGGGGAGAAGAGGCGGCCTTTGATTACTTCAAAAACTTACATCCAAACATTTCTCAATACACCAAATCAGGTATCACACCATCCAATAACACAGCGCGTGGCGAAACCACTATTGGAATTGGTTTCTTACATGATTATGCACTACAAAAACAACAAGGTGCACCAATTGAGATGATTGTGCCTTGTGAAGGTACAGGCTATGAATTAGGTGGTGTGAGTATCTTAAAAGGTGCGCGTAACCTAGATAACGCGAAACGCTTTGTAGACTGGGTATTATCAAAAGAGGGCCAAGAACTTGCTTGGCAAAAAGGTAATAGCTTACAGATCCTAACCAATACTACTGCACAACAATCACCGACGGCATTTGATCCAACCACATTAAACTTAATCAACTATGATTTTGAAAAATATGGTGCCGCAGATGAGCGTAAACGTTTAATTGGCAAATGGGTCGATAGCATTAAATTATCGAAATAATCACCGCATAAAGAGGGCAAACTATGAAGAAATCACATCTTGCCCTCTTTGGCATGTTAGCGACGGGCTTAACGGTCGCTAATGTGGCAAAGGGTGAAGGCAGATTAGTCGTTTACTGTAGTGCACAAAATATTGTTTGTGAAAAAGCAGTGCAAGGTTTTGCCAAAAAATATGACGTCAAAACCTCTTTTATCCGCAATAGTTCAGGTAGTACCTTAGCTAAAATTGATGCGGAAAAAAATAATCCACAAGCGGATGTTTGGTACGGTGGGCCATTTGATACCCACTTACAAGCCGCTGAACTCGGTTTATTAAGTCCTTATCAATCCCCTAAACTCAGTGAAGTGATGCCACAGTTCCAAAAATTAGGAGATGGCAAAAGCTCCATCGTTTATATGGGAGTACTGGGTTTTGGTGTCAATACGGAACGCTTGAAAAAACTAGGCATCAATGAAGTGCCAAAATGCTGGAAAGATCTAGCTGATCCGCGTTTTAAACATGAAATTCAAATGGCCGACCCGCAAAGCTCCGGCACTGCCTATACGGCGATTGCAACCTTTGTGCAATTGTGGGGAGAAGAACAAGCATTTGATTATTTAAAACAACTTGATCAACACATCTCACAATATCCGAAAGCAGGCACCGCACCGTCACGCAATACTGCACGTGGCGAAACAACTGTTGGCATCGGTTTTTTACAAAACTATTCTTTTGAAAAAGAGAATGGTGCACCGATCGAGTTGGTTGTGCCTTGTGAAGGCACAGGTTACGAATTAGGTGGTATCAGTGTGATTAAAGATGCGCGTAACTTAAAAAATGCACAGCTTTTTGCCGACTGGGTGATGTCAAAAGAAGCACAAGAATTATCTTGGAAAGAAGCGCAATCTCACCACGTACCAACCAATATTCATGCGGAACCTTCGCCTTATGCACTTAAACCAAGTGATTTGAATTTAATTAATTATGACTTCGATAAATTTGGTTCAAATGAAATGCGTAGTCACCTCATTGGAAAATGGGTTGATAAAATCAAACTCAATAAATAACCAGGAGTCAGCATGAAAACATTAAAAATTTCTGCAATTTCTACCGCACTTCTGCTCAGTAGTGGATTGCTCGCCTTTCAAGCGCAAGCAGAAGGTCGCCTCACCGTGTATTGTAGTGCACAAAATACGATGTGTGAGCAAGAGGTTGAAGCATTTGGCAAAAAGTATGATGTTAAAGTCAGCCATATTCGTGCAGGTACTGGCAGTATTTTAGCCCGTATCGAGGCAGAAAAAGCCAATCCACAGGGCGATGTATGGTATGGTGGTACGCTCGACCCTCACTCACAAGCGGGTGAAATGGGATTACTCGATGCCTACAAATCACCTAACCTACAATACATCCCAGATGAGCTGAAAGACCCTGCTAAAGTCAAAGGGAATTACACTTCCGCCATTTACTTAGGGGTACTCGGTTTTGGAGTAAATACCGAGCGTTTAGCAAAATTGAATATTCCTGTTCCTAAATGTTGGAAAGATTTGACCGATCCACGCTTGAAAAATGAAATTCAAGCAGCCGATCCACAAAGCTCAGGGACTGCCTACACGGCATTGGCGACCTTTATCCAACTTTGGGGTGAAGAAAAAGCCTATCAGTATTTAACAGAGTTACATAAAAACGTATCTCAATATACTAAATCAGGTAATACAGCGACACGCAACACAGCCCGAGGAGAAGCCGCGATTGGGATTGGGTTCTTACATGAACACTCAATCGAGAAAGAAAAAGGTGCACCTGTTGAATTAATCGTGCCTTGTGAAGGGACCGGTTATGAAATCGGTGGGGTCAGTGTGATTAAAGGGGCGAGAAACCTTAATAATGCCAAACTATTTGTGGATTGGGCATTATCAAAAGAAGCACAAGAACTGTCTTGGCAAAAAGGGGAAACGCATCAGATTTTAACCAATACTGAAGCCAAACAGTCACCTTATTCTCTTGACTTTAAATCAATTAATTTAATTAATTACGATTTTGATAAATATGGTGCAGTAGAAGAACGTAAACGTCTGATCAAAAAATGGGTAGATGAAGTCAAACTCGCAAAATAGTTTGTGTCGATCGCATTAATATGGTTCACTCGTTGTTCAATAAAGATTTATCATGATTGATTATTAAAAAAGAGTTTTTAATTTCTGCATTCAAATAGGGCTCATCGCCCTATTTGAATGTTCTGTTACTGCTTAATTAGAGGTCTTTATGGAGCAGAAAAAAGCATTCACCTTAAACACCACATTGATTTGGGTATTATTTGCCTTATTAGGCTTTGCCCTTTTACCATCAAAAGCCCTAGACTACGGTTTATGGGATTCGACTTCCGATGAAATGTTAGAAGCAATGGGATGGTATAACCTTAACTTGAGCTGGGCTTGGTTTTTAGCCGTGCTCATCTTTCCTGTGCTGTCTGTCATTTTCCCGAAAGACAATACACAGCGAGCGAAAATAGAACTCGCACTCATTGTTGCGATTTTCTTGTTTGTTTTCATCTCGGCGACCGTGGCTAAATTTAGTCTAGGCTATTCCGTCATCATTCTGATGGTGGCACTTCTCGCCCTTGCCACCAATGCCTTAGCACAATTAAAAGTGATGCAAGGCGATAAATTTGTTATCGCCTCGCTCATTGCGATTGTGATGACAATTTTCTTCTTTATTGTTTACCCGACCTTTGCCATTTTACTTTCCATGTTCTTTGATAATGGTGAGTTTAAACCGCAACAAGTCGCTGAAATTATCCAACAACCTTATGTGATTCGTGTTGTAGGAAACTCGCTTGCTGTTTCCTCTGTAGTCGGTGTGCTATCCACCATTTTTGGTTTAGCTTTTGCCCTCTATACCACGCGTATTGCCAAACGTACCGCCTTTATTGGTAAAATTTTCTCCATTTTACCGATTGTTACCCCACCTTTTGTCGTTGGTTTAGGGGTAACCTTAATGCTTGGACGGTCAGGGTATGTCACTGCCTTTTTAGTGGAATATTTAGGTTTCAGCAGTAACTGGCTATATGGTTTTACGGGGATTGTGATTGCCCATACCTTAGCGCTCACCCCCATGTCTTTTATGATCTTGGAAGGTGCGTTAAAATCAATCCATCCATCAATTGAAGAAGCCGCTTATACGCTACGTTCAAATCGCTATCAAGCGTTCTTCCACATTATCTTTCCACTACTCAAACCAGCGTTAGCTAACTCTTTCTTAGTGGTTGTTATCCAATCCTTAGCAGACTTCAGTACCCCACTTGTTCTTGGCGGAAGCTTTGACGTGATCGCTACCCAAATTTACTTCTATATTGCGGGTTCTCAATTAGATTATGCATCAGCCAGTACATTAGGTACGATTCTCTTAATGTTCTCATTGGCCATTTTTGTGATTCAATATTTATGGATCGGTAAACGTTCCTATGTGACCGTTTCGGGTAAATCGTACCGCGGTGATGTCCAAGAGCTGCCTAATGGTTTAAAAGGTATTATTGTCTTTTTCCTCGGCTTTTGGACGTTATTTAACCTCGTCCTTTACGGCAGTATCTTCTACGGTAGTTTTACCGTGAACTGGGGGGTTGACTACACCCTCACTTTGAAAAACTACCAAATTTTGTTTGGTCAAGGATTCAGTGATGGTGCATGGCCTTCTTTAATTCAAACCGTTATTTTTGCGGCAAGTGCTGCACCTGTCACCGCATTATTCGGCTTACTGATTGCTTATATTACGGTAAGACGTGAGTTTAAAGGTAAGAAAACATTAGAATTCCTCACACTACTCTGTTTCGCCGTACCAGGTACTGTAGCAGGGGTATCCTATATTATCGCCTTTAACAGCTCACCAATTTATCTTACTGGAACCGCGATGATCATTATTTTATCAATGGTCATGCGTAATATGCCAGTGGGGATGCGTGCGGCTATTGCAGGATTAGGTCAATTAGATAAATCACTTGATGAAGCCTCCCTTTCCTTAAAAGGTAGCTCCCTCAAAACCATTTGGTATATTGTCTTCCCGCTCTTAAAACCGGCATTACTTTCTGCCTTGGTGACCAGTTTCGTCCGTTCAATGACCACGGTCAGCGCGATTATTTTCTTGGTCACTGCGGATACACGTGTCGCCACTTCCTATATTTTAAACCGTGTAGAAGATGGTGAATACGGCATTGCGATTGCATATGGTTCAATCCTCATCGTCGTGATGATGGCGATTATCTTATTCTTTGACTGGATCGTGGGCGACACTCGCATTTCACGTTCTAAAGCGAAAAAAATGAATTAATTGATAGGTAGTAAACTATGAGTAATAACGATTTCTTAGTGTTAAAAAATGTCACCAAAGCGTTTGGTAAAGCCGTTGTGATTGATAATTTAGATCTCAGCATTAAGCGTGGCACCATGGTCACCTTGTTAGGACCTTCTGGTTGTGGGAAAACCACGGTGTTACGTTTAGTCGCAGGGTTAGAAAGCCCGACATCAGGTCAAATCTTCATTGATGGTGAAGATGTCACCAAATCGTCTATTCAAAACCGCGATATTTGTATTGTATTCCAGTCCTATGCACTTTTCCCGCATATGTCGATTGGCGACAACGTCGGATATGGCTTAAAAATGCAAGGCGTGAGTAAAGAAGAGCGTGCTAAGCGTGTGAAAGAGGCTTTAGAACTGGTTGATCTAGCAGGATTTGAAGATCGCTATGTTGATCAAATCTCGGGTGGTCAACAACAACGTGTTGCCCTTGCGCGTGCATTGGTGCTGAAACCAAAAGTACTCTTATTTGATGAGCCACTCAGTAACCTTGATGCGAATTTACGTCGTTCTATGCGTGAAAAAATTCGTGAGTTACAACAACGTTTAGGCATTACCTCACTGTATGTGACACACGATCAAACGGAAGCCTTTGCGGTATCCGATGAAGTGATCGTCATGCATAAAGGTAAAATTATGCAAAAAGCCCCTGCTAAAGAATTGTATTTACGTCCAAATTCGCTGTTTTTAGCAAACTTTATGGGCGAATCGAGCATTTTCCAAGGCACATTGCAACAAGGTCAAGTGACTGTGAACGGTTACCAGTTTACACTAAATAATGCGGCACAATTTGGGTTGGATGATGGTGCTTGTTTAGTCGGTATCCGCCCTGAAGCAGTTTCACTGAAAACAACCGGTGAAGACGCACAACGTTGTCAGATTAAAAGTGCGGTGTATATGGGCAATCATTGGGAAATTGTTGCTAATTGGGGTGGTCAAGAGTTGTTGGTCAATACCAACCCAGAGCAGTTTAATCCTGAATTGAAAGAGGCTTATGTGCACTTCGCTGAGCATGGTGTCTTTTTATTAAAACAAGAATAAAACGTCAAAAAAGGCAGATGTCACAGTCTGCCTTATTTTTAAGCTATCTCAAAAAGTAGTCTAGCATATTTAGCGTCTAACAGAATAAACCTTAAATTTACTGGTCTTGGCTAACACTTGATGAGTGCCAAAATGTTGATCTAATAAATCTGGATAAGGCAAGAAAGCATTCGCCACAATCCGCAACTCTCCTCCCTGTACTAAATGCCATTTCGCTTGTGTGATTAACTCGCTAACCGCACGATACGCAGTATCAATACCATCGTGGAAAGGCGGATTTGAAATGATCAAATCAAATTTTCCCGTGACATCAGAAAACACATCACTGGCGATCACCTGCCCAACTAACTGGTTCTCGGCCAACGTCCGTTCACTGGATGCTAAGGCTAAGGCGTGAATATCTGTCATGGTTAGTTCAACTTGCGGATTGTGTAGTTTAATATAAGCACCGATTACGCCTGCCCCACAGCCTAAATCGAGGACTTTTCCTTGGATGGGTTGAGCTAAAGTAGAAAGCAATAAATTTGTGCCCACATCCAGCTCATTTGCACTAAACACACCTGGCAAACTGTAAATGCACAAACTATCTAACTGCGGATGATGATAGGTTTTCCAGTAATCCTCTAATACAAAGTGCGGTGGATTTTTTAAACAAAAATGATACAAGCCACAACGCCGAGCTGAGTCAATTTTGGCAATCTCTCCATACACTTCGAGCATTTTTTCAACCGAACGCACTCCACAACGATTCTCACCAACAATTAACACTTCTTGACCAAGCGGGGCTTGTGCAAGGATTTGCATGAGCTGAAACTGCACTTCTTGCTTATTTTTGGTCCAATAAAACACGATAAGATCGGCGTTCTCTTCATATAATAGTGAAGAATCGACCGCACTTTTGCCTTTGGCATAATCAAAGTACCAACTCCACACCTTCACACGCCGTGCGGGTACTTGCTGAGGAAATTGATCTCCAATCCCCCCCGCAAATAAAACTGATTTATTCTCAAAAAAAGAAAGATGACGCTGTAGAACTTGGCTTTCAAGTGAAATCACGCTGTTAATCCTATCCGTTATTCGTTAAAATTGAACGCATTATAAAGGAAAAACAAACAACGATGAAGAAATAGCATGAATAGACGAGATCTTCTGTTACAAGAAATGGGCATCACACAGTGGCAACTTAAGTACCCATCCCGTTTAAAAGGCGTTGTGAAAATTCACTTAGAAGACAAGATACAGCTTGTCATCGTTGCAGAACAGCCTCTCTCACGCCATTCCCCTTTATTACAAGATATTTTACGCAGTTTAAATCTTGATGAAAGTGAATGCTTGTGTTTGGATTTTGAGCGCATCGCCCACTTAAATACGCAACATCCGGTCAGTTATTGGTTACTCAGCGATAATCCAGAAGAAACTGAACCACTGCTCAGGTTCTGTCAATCCGCTAACGCCATTTGGCAAACAGTAACTTGGTCTAAGTTCAAACAAAGCCACCTTGCTAAACGCCAACTTTGGCAACAAATTCAAACCACCCAATCATGATGATAACACAGATTACTGAACACGACTTAGAACGCTTATTTGAAATTGAGCAATCCGCTCACCTCGTCCCTTGGTCAATGGGGATTTTAAAAAATACACAAGGTGACCGTTACCTGAATTTAAAATTTATTGACCAAGAACAGATTGTTGCATTTGTCATTTGCCAATACATTCTGGACGAAGCGACACTACTTAATATTGCCGTTGATCCATCATTTCAAGGCAAAGGTTTCAGCAAACAGTTACTCAATCAGTTAATTCAACAATTAACCGAGAAAGGGATATCTACTTTATGGTTAGAAGTCAGAGAATCCAATATTGTGGCACAAACACTCTATACGCAGCTTGGCTTTAATGAGGTAGATAGACGTAAAAACTATTATCCGACGCCTGATGGTCAGCGTGAAAACGCCATTGTCATGGCGCGTTATCTATAACACTTGTTTGAGTCACCATATCAGGCGTATCACAATGCGCCTTAGGCTTTCTCAAGATGTTCAAACATCAATTTAAACCAAGCGAGAGTACGTTCATCTATCGACTTGAGCATGTGTTCATCAACTGTTTGCTGTGCCAACACTCGTTGCCAGTAAATATCACCTTCTGCCCCATAATCCCCTGCTGCAAGCTGCTGTAACAACGTTAAACGCATCTCAACATCTGTTTCGTCTGCTTTTTCACAAGCGGCCAAATAACGTTGGATATTTTTGGTAGGGACCAGTTGTAATTGTTGATAGCCTTGCAAATAACTCTCAACATAGATTTGTAATTGTGCTAGCGCTGTTTCTTTTACATTTAACGAATGACTTGCTTGTAATGGCTTAAAGGTGATGTGTCCATTCTTCGCATAATAAATAGGTGGCGCATGGTGCGCCATTACTGCGCATTGAATAAGATAATAGAACCAACTTTCAATAATATATTTTTCTTGTAGCTGCCCGACCCGCCAGACAACTCGTTGCTGTGCATACAATTGATCTAGCTGTCCAATAAGTCGAATATCGCCGTAACGGCTTGGCAAAGTCAACGCCACATCGACGACCTCTGCCTCTTGTGCGATATAATCCGCCACGTTTGCTTTTAAAACAGCGATCTCTTCTTCTTGTTGGATAGCTGTAATTTGGGCAAATTCACCTCGCGGCAACATGCCTTTCACTTTCAATTGAGCAAACAAATCTGACGTATTTTTCTCATCACAATAAAGTAATTGCTCATTGATTTGATAGCGCATCAGTCCATCTAAGACAAAATTCTCGCTGTCTTCAATTTGTTCTTCCTGTTTAGCAAAATAAACGCCTAAATGCTGTCGAAAGAAAAAGGCAACAGGATGTTGAAGAAAAGCAATTAAATTTGTTAGTACAATTTCACGATCCTCTGCTAACACGTCTTGTGCGATAGGTTGCACAAAATCCCCCCCTTGTTGTTTTTGAATCGTTGCTAGCGGTAACCATTGTTTCGCAAACGATCCCTTTTCACCACGGAAATTCTCTGGGCTGAATGCTGTCATCGGATGCTGTTCAATGAATCGCGCTTGCCCGTCTTGTGTGTCAGATGGTGGCAACTTATCCACTAGGTAATCAATCAATTGGCTCACTAACACTGATGGTGGTTTGCTTTGGTTATCCACAATCGAGCGTCCCACAAAACTCACATAAAATACCTCTTGTGCAGATAACAACGCCTCAAGGAACAAATAACAATCATCATCACGACGAAAACGATCTCCTTTACGTCGATCATATTGCATTAGATCAAAGCTATTTGGTGTTTGTTGACGAGGGTAATCACCTTCATTCATCCCGAGTAAACACACCACTTTAAAGGGAATAGAGCGCATCGGTAACAGGGTACAGAAATTCACTTTTCCGACTAAAAACTTCATCGTATTCGGATCATCTTCTAATAATGCCGACAACACATCCGATACCACCTCACTACTTAAAGGCTGATCAAAGTGGGTTTGCTGAATCTCTGTCACCATTTGCGTGATCATTTCTTGAATGTACATTAATGTGGCAATATTCGTTTCATCTGGCGCAAAGAAATCCGTTAACAATGTCAGTAAATGTTGTTGCCACTTTTCAACAGGCTGTGGCGTTTGTAAAAACCGATACCAAGCGGATAACGTTGTAATAAAGTCTGCCAACCGCCCTGCTAATTGTCCTTGCAGCCCATAACAAGAATCAAAGCCTAAACTACCTTGCCAAATTCCATTTTCCTCACGCATCGCATACCCCAGTAACATGCGCTCTAATCCCGCTTGCCAGGAGTTCGTATTCTCGTCTTGTTCATCTTGCTCTTTTTCTAAACCAAAACGTATTCCAGCACTCGCCACCCAATGTCGAATCTGTTCTAACTCCATCAGTTCGATCTGAAATGCATTCCGGATTGCAGGAATATCAAGTAAAGCTAATACCTCTTCGGCACTCAATTGGCTTTCTTTTAACTGGAGTAAATGAATAAAACTCGCAATTAACACATCGTTTGCAGAAAGACGATTATCTGAAATCGAAAAAGGGATTTGAGTCTGTGCTGTTTTATTTTGTTGACCAAAGACAGCTTGAATATAAGGGGTATATTGATCAATATCGGCTACCATCACCACAATATCTTTTGGTGTTAACGCTGAATCTTGCTGAAAGAGATGAAGGAGGTAATCATGCAAGACTTCCACTTCACGCATCGGGCTATGGCAAGCGTGGAAGGTTAAAGAGCGGTCATTTTCAATAAAATTTAAACCTTGCTGACCATCTAAATATAAAATACGTGCTTGTACCTGAGATAAGAGGGTTGGGGTAGCCAACTCAGTATAAGCGTCAATACTCCGCACATCTGGCCGCTGTTCTAATTCCGTTAATAAATATAAAAAATCACGTCCTAATTTCCCCCAACTTGACAGCAGTGGATGTCCCTCAAGCAACCACTCATTATCATAGCTCGATTCAAATTGGGCATGATCTGAATGACTAAGAACTGGTCTAGAGCTAGCCAAGTGATAGGTACTCCGTTTCATTTGACGTAAGCGTTGCATAAAACGCGGATCAATTAAATCCCCCCAATATTCACGGCAGCCGTTCGTAAAAAACAAATGTACCTCGCAATACTGACTCATGGCATACAGCATCTCTAAATAACCTTTCGGTAAGGCGGAAATACCAAAAATAAATAGCCGTGGCGGTAAATTCACTGGACGTTGTGTTTGTAAAAACTGCAAGAATTGTGTCTGTAAATAAGCACGATGTAAGGGAACAGGTTGCCCTGTTTCAGCAAGGATATCCGCCACCAACGCCCGCCAGAGTATTGCTTGCCATTGAATATGTTGCGAAAAAAGCGTGCCGAGTGGCCGAGTGGCCAGTTTTACCTTGCCTTCCAACTCCGCTATCATTGAGGTTTCATCGCAACGCTCCCAACAAGCAATCCATTCAGGGCGATAAACTAAATATTGGTCAAATAAATCTGCGATTTGATAGGCTAATTGATACAGTTTGTGTTGTTCTGTTTGATGTGAAGAAGAGAGATAATGACGAAGAGATTGAAATTCCACTTGCTCAAGATGGATTGGAATTAGGCGCATTAAACGCCATATCATCGCAGATTTATTAAATTGGCTTTGTTCTTCTGTATTCGGTAAATTTTCCACGTATTGTTGCCAAATAAAGCTCGCGGGCATAGGGAAGTTAATATTACTCGAAATACCTTGCTGTTCCGCAATCTTCCATTGTAACCATTGCGCCATACCTGGACTTTGCACTAAAACGACTTCAGACTGAAAGGGATCATCTAGCGTATTTTGCATTAAAGTGAGTAAAATATTTTTTTGTACATCAAGATCATTAGAATAATAAATCGTAAACACTAGCAACCATCCATATCGACATCAGAAATTGGACTATTGTTCCCCACTTTTTCCTCTATCGCAAGTGTTTTACAAGATGATTTCCACGAATGATGCGGTGACGTGTACAAATTGTGGTGTACACTGGACTTGAAACGTCAACCCATTTTGTTTTACTTGGCTTTCACAAGCTAAGCCTAAAAATTGACGTTGTTTCTGGTTTTGTGCAATCTGTAAAGCTTGAATACGTTGATAAATCCTTATCGCATGTTGACGCTGATAAGTGAGCCACTGATGGGTTGAAAGAAAAATACCACAAAATAACATAAGTGCAATTAACAAGGCGGATAAACTCGTGCCTTTATAATGGTAAAAAATCATGCCAGCTTCTCTCTGCTAATTGCCAATCACGTAATTGCGTTACCCAATATGCAACGGTTCTTTTATGGTAGCTCACTTGTACACTGGGCTCTAAAGTTAATTGACCAGCGGTAATGATCGTCCCTTTAATCTTCCCTTTCCCACCAATATGTAAATCCCCTTCCGCAATAATAATCGCCTCAATATTTTGAGCCAATTCCCAACTTGTTTGGGTTGCATCAAACCAGTAGAAATGGGGGGCTTGTTGAGCAGAAAACTGTTGAGAGAAAAGATCTCGATATTCTCGCCGAATAAATTGAGTCAATTTCCCCACATTCAACGCTTTACGAGGTTGTGTTTTAAATAATGCTCGACAATAACACCAAACATAATTTGCTTTACCGTCAATAAGCCGAAAAGCGACTTGTTGCCGATTTTCGGCTATCGATGAGGAGATATTTTTACAGAGATGCGATTTTTCCGCTTCGCTCTGCGCCTGTAACGCGAGTGTTTGTTGAACATCTAGCTGACGTTGATTAAATATTGACAAATGCCAATGTAAAATATCGTCATCCACTAACATAAACAGTGTGAATACACTACTTAATAACAATAACATTGTCAGGGTAACCATACCTTTATGGTACTTCATTTATCATCCTTCACTATTCAAGAGTGGCACAACCAAAGTCGTTTCATATTGAACATGAATTTGCTTGGTTAAATGGCCTTTTAAATAGATTTCTAGTGCGCGCTTTTCTACTAACCAACGAAATGATAAGTCACTGATCACATATTCTTGAGTATCTAATAAATCCACCCAGCCTCCGCTATAACAGGCGGATTGTTGCAAATAACGCTGACATTCAGTTAATTTACAATGAGAATTCACCGCACTTTTATAAGTTAATCGTGTTTCAATCATGCCATTATTTAAACGATAACCAAACAGCTCTCGTTCAAGTTGGTTAGTATTATTTCGTCCGTTTTTAATACAGGTTTTATCTTTAAATTTGCCCCCTAAACAGCCATTCATATCTAGATCATAAAAAAATAAAACACAATCTGATGAGTTTCTTCCATTTATTGAGAAGAGTTGTAAACTCCTCTCTGCATCTGACTCAAAAAGTGAAAAATTCACCTGTTGTACGCTGTCTGGTGGTGCACGAAAACCAGCACGGCGAATATCCTTTGCCATCAGCTGAATCACCCGTTCTAACTCAGTTTGTAATTGCATTTGAAAATGAAGGGATTTATTTTGTCTTTGAACATCCAAATAAAACGTCACTACGGTAAGTAATAGAAGGGAAGAAAGACTCAAAGTGACTAATAAACCTAATAGCGTATAACCACGAAGTAACATCTCTTAGAGTTCCCTTTCACTTTCACAGGCACTTAATGGTGCATCTTTTTTCAATTTAATACTGCCGACATTAAATAAAGAGAAAATTGCTTTTTGATGATCTGTTTGCAAAACAAAACAACTTGTTTCTAATGTATCTCTGACGGCACTTAATCGAGTCATCGTATTAGGGTAATAATGTTTCGTTTTTAGCATGGTATAACCGGTAGCATAGGGAAAATAGAATTGTGCAGATAGCGTTTCAGGGCAAGATTGAGGGGTGAAACAATCACAGATATATTCACTTTTCAATTGCGCGGTTAAACACCAACGTTGGCGGTTAACATCGCGATTCGCAATCAAAAACCAAATTTGCCCTGATGTTGCCACTCGCGTTTGCAATTGACGAAGAAAAATCCATAGCCGGTGCTGTTCTTGTTCAAAATAGATGAAACTGATTAGATTTTTCCAACCTGGTAAGACTACAACTAACGTACTGCTTATTAGAAGTAATACCATGAGTATTTCCAATAGGGTAAATCCTCTTTTCATAGCTTCCCTTTTTTGAGCCTATTTTAGTAGCGACTCATTTAAGCCATTTATTATGTAATAGGAATCTGGGAACTAGGTCGCAAAAATAAGGTTAAATACAAAAAAACAATATCAGAAACTTCAACTGAAAAATAAGAATAGTTTCACTAGGAAAAGAGGAAATTAAGAATAAGTGGTGGGTCGTGAAGGATTCGAACCTTCGACCAACGGATTAAAAGTCCGCTGCTCTACCGACTGAGCTAACGACCCATTGCATTAATGGATTTGGTGTTTATACAAGCTTTGAATGAACTGGTGGGTCGTGAAGGATTCGAACCTTCGACCAACGGATTAAAAGTCCGCTGCTCTACCGACTGAGCTAACGACCCATTGCATTA
>JBLUWJ010000015.1:0-47010 GCA_049888895.1 Bisgaard Taxon 45
CACATGCCCCTTGAGGGGCATGTGAAGTACTAGGCCCTTATAGGGTAGCCTAAAAACCGCCCGTTTTACGGGCGGATTGTTATTTTTGGTTTTTTTAAAGTCATTTTTCGAATTATTTTGATAGTTGGTGTTTTTATAAGTATTTTTTTGCGGATATTATTTTTACGTCTTCAATCCTTTGCTCGTATCAACAGTCTCAACTTACCTCAATTTAATTTTATTTGTGTTTTATTGTAATAATGATAAACATGATGTTTATTACGCTTTGTGTTATCAGCAATTGAGATGGTTGTGTATTGCTTAATGAACTGCGATGTGAGGCAATTAATTGAACTAGGTTAATTAATTTTATTTTGAATAACCATAGAATGCCAGTTAGATAGCATAAATGCAGAATAGTCAAAATACACATATTTTTAATAATTCTTGTATCGTATAATTACCATTAATATCATTAAAGAAAATTTATTCTATATTAAAATATAAGGGTGTTTTTTAATTATATCGTGGAATGTGAAATGAATAATGGCTATGTTTTAATTACAGGAGCAAGTTCAGGAATTGGTTATCAGCTTGCTAAAATTTATGCACAAAAAGGCAGAAAACTCATCTTAGTTGCGCGAACCTTGGCACCTTTAGTCGCATTACAGCAGCAATATGTAGGCAATATTGAGGTGATCCAAGCTGATTTATCTTGTTTAGAGGAGGCTAAACATGTCTATATTTTTACCCAGAAACAAGGATGGTTTATCCATACATTAATTAATAATGCAGGAGTGGGGTTGTTAGGGGATTTTACTCAGACTGAATTAGAAGAGGAAATTGCCATGGTGAATGTGAATATTCAATCATTAATGATACTCACTAAATTGTATTTGCAAGATATGCTGAATATGAATAAAGGACATATTCTTAATGTTTCTTCCGTGGCAGGTGAAATGCCGGGAGGCCCTCAAATGTCAGTATATTATGCAACAAAAGCGTTTGTTACTTCATTTAGTCAAGGATTACGTTATGAATTAAGGCATACTGGGATAAATGTGTCTATCTTAGCACCAGGACCAACATTGACCAATTTTGTTAAAACAGCAACGGGTACAGAAAACGCAACACTTTTTGCTATGTTAAAGTTTCAAACAGCGGAAACGGTTGCTCAATATACTGAAAAACATTTATCTAAAGGGAAACTAATCATTCCTGGTTTTTGGAATAAGCTGATGGTTTATGGGCACCGTTTTTTGCCACGTGCTCTTGTTATTGCGCTAATAAACCGCATTCAAAGTTCAAAGAAAGCGAGCTAGACACTATTTTTTATTGCCCAAGAGCTTTCATCTAGTAATCGACCAAAATGACTTTCTACTAAGCGTTTTGTCACTTCAGTTTGTGGATCGGTAAAAAGTGATTTGGTTGAGCCATATTCGATCATTTTACCTTCGTCCATCACTAAGATGTTGTCTGCCATATGTTTAATAATGCCTAAATGTTGTCCAACATAAATATATGAAATCCCCAATTTATCTTGTAAATGTAACATGAGATTAGTGAGTTGCGTTTTTACGGTAGCATCCAGTGAGCCCAAGGCGTCATCGGCGATAATAATTTGTGGATCTAAAATTAAGGCCCTAGCTAAAGCGACACGCTGTTTTTGGCTAGCTGACATCGTGTTGATTTTTACATTTGTATGATCTGGATACAGTCCCACTAATCTGAGAGTATTAAATATTTTTTGGTTACGATCTTGCTTATTGAGATGAGTGACTAAACGTAAAGGAGCATCCAAAATTTGTCCGACGTTTAAGCGTGGATTAAAGGCGGTATTAGGATCTTGAAATATCATACGGATATGTTTCGCTCGGTATTGGTAATCACCAAAGTGTAGTGGTTGACCATTAAAGAGAATACGTCCAGAGGTGGGAGGGATGATGCCGACGATCATTTTGGCAAGAGTCGACTTTCCTGAGCCATTTTTACCAATAATGGCTAGTGTCTGTTTTTTATCCAGGCTAAAGCTAATTCCTTCTACTGCATTAAATTGATTTGAACCAAATAAGTTCATCGCATCAGTAAAAGATTTTGACAGATCTTCAACTTGTAATAGTGTCATACTCTGTTACCTTCTAGTCTGATTTTGCATGTTGGAGTGTTAAGGGAGCACTAACCTGTTTTTCTTTAAATTGCTTTTCGCGTAAATTTAAAGGGTAATGGCAGGAAAATTCATGTTGTTTAATCCGATATCTTGTGGGTTTTACAATACATTTTTTTTGTGCAAATGGACATCTTGGTCCTAGACGACAACCAATTGGCAGTTGTTCTAATAGGGGAACGGTACCCTTTAATGTATTTAATCGGCTTTTCAGGGGTAAGGGTTGGCTGAAGTCTGGGATAGAGTGTAATAAAGCCTGAGTATAGGGATGATGTGGATGTTCTAAAATGTCTTCTTTTGGTCCTGATTCCGCATTTTGTCCGCAGTAAAGTACAGAAAAAGTATCACACCATTCACTGATGCTATTGATATCGTTACTGGTCAATAAGATAGAGGTACCTTGATTTTGATTCATACTTGAGAGTAAGCGAAAAATTTGGGCTTTGGTAATGGATTCCACTGAGTTGGTTGGCTCATCTGCAATAAGTAAACGTGGTTGATTGGCAACGGCAATCGCGATCATGACTTTTTGCCCTTCGCCTTCAGTAATTTCTTCAGGATAACTTTGCATGATATCCTCGTGTTCTTTAATACCTACCTTGTGCAGTAGTTCGATCGCACGTCGTTTTTTCCAACCAAACCACTGCCACCAATGGCCTTTAAATGTCCATGAGGGGATATTTTGAATGATTTGTTTACCAATTGGTTTACTTGGATCCAAACAGGTCAATGGATCTTGGAAGATCATTGATATTTCTTGCCCAATTAATTTGCGACGTTTTTTCGCGGGTAATTTGAGTAATTCAATATTGTCAAAACGAAAACGGTCGGCGGTGACAATCCAAGAATCGCGAAAAACATTGCAAATCACCTTTGCTATTAAACTTTTTCCTGAACCAGATTCGCCCACTAAACCACAGATTTCACCCTCGTTAAGAGTCAGATTCACATTATCGACAACTTTGATACGTCCTTGTGGGGTTTCAATTTCAATACACAGATTTCGAATATCTAATAACGCCATGATTCACCTACTCGTAATATTTTTCTATCGCTCTACATAGCCCTTGGCTGAAAATGAAGACGACTAAAATAGTTAAAATAATGGCGATACCGGGGAGAATGACGGTCCAAGGCGCGAGATAAATCAGTTCTAAACAATCTTTGATCATGGCTCCCCATTCTGGGGTAGGGCGCTGCGCCCCTAACGAAATAAAACTGAGCGCACTGATATCTAAGATGGCGATAGCGAAAGCCCGTGCAATTTCTTGTATATAGCGTACTGAAATATTCGGTAAGATAATTTCTTTCAAAAGTGCTTTATTAGAAATCCCATCTAATTTAAGCATTAATACATACTCTTTTTTCAGTTCATGTTGAGTGGCTTGATAGATTTCATGAATAAAGTACGGCAATAAAGCTAATGTTGTGGCTAAAATAGCATTAATTAGGCTAGGCTCCATTAGCGTTGCGATAATAATCGCAATCAGTAAACTCGGGATAGAGAGAAATGTATCAAGAAAATGCCCTAAAATTTTTGATTTTACACTGTGTGAAATGCCTGCCCAAATACCGAGCAATGTGCCAATTATAATAGTGAAAAATACGACAATAAGCGAAGCGCCTAGTGTATAGCTAGTGCCAATAATGATACGACTAAATACATCTCGACCAATATCATCAGTACCAAAGAAAAATGAAATTTTACCTTCATTCGTCCAAGAAGGGGGAAGCAGTTCTTGCCCAACAAATTGCATATCACTTGAATAGGGTGCAATCCACGGACTAAAAAGTGCGGTTAAAATAAAAACAATAAAAAGATAGAAGCTAAATAGCGCGATACGATCTTGTCTGAATAATAGCCAGATATGTTTTATTGCTGCACTTTCGCGAAATTCATCAGGTTCTTTATCTTGCATACCAGCCTTTCTTATTAAATGGATCGAGTATAAAGGCAAAACTTTCTGATAATACATCAACGATGATAATACATAAGCCAATAACGATCACGCCTACGGAGATACTATTATAGTCTTGTTGCGTGACGGCATCAATTAACCAACGACCGATACCGGGCCAGCCAAATGTGCTTTCCACTAACATACATTGAGTTAGGACAAGTGTAAACAAACGTGTTGATTGAGGAATTAATAAGGGAAGAGTATTGCGTAAAACATGTTTACGTAAAATTTTATTTTGTGACCAACCTCGGGTGATTGCCATTTTGATATAGTTTTTCGTCAATACCTCTTCCGCACGTTGTTGCACAATTCTCGTGATTTCCATTGTGGGTAAAATTGTTAACACTAAAGTGGGTAAAACAAGATGCTGTAGCACATTTTGAATAACTTTGGTACGGTAAAATTCGTCCATAAACCACACATCAATAATAGGAAAGCCGGTGATGGGTTTGATGGCATAAAGTAAGTTATATTGCCCAATCGCTGAAATTTCCCAACTATGAATAGCAGAAAAATACAGGGCAATAGGTGCGATCCAGAATACCGGCATGGATAACCCTAAGGCTGACATCGTGCGAATTCCCTTACCTAAGAAAGTATGGCTTTTCATTGCGCCAATGAGCCCTAATGGGATGCCAAATAACACGGCAAGTAAAATTGCACTCAAACAAAGTTCAAGAGTGGGCGGTAATACCGTTTGGATAATCGCATTGAGTGAATCGCCTCCGTTGTATGTAATGCCAAAATCCCCTTGTAGAAGACGAGCAATATGTGAGATATAACCTTGTAGAAGATTAGGTTGTATTAACTCTTCATTCAAAGGGTCTTGGATTAAAATCATATAACTGAGCAAAGACAGAATCAGCAAAGTCAGAATTATCAGGAAAACTTGGCGTAATAAAGCAATGATCATTGTTTTGCTCCTTTACGTAAAGATAAGTTTTCAAAATTAATACTGCCAAATGGGCTCATTTTAACGCCTTGTACATTTGGGCTAACCACCAACATCCTTTTCGCATTAGCGATAGGAACCAGTGGGACTTCTGATAAAATAAGTTCTTGCGCTAAATTGTATTCACTGGCACGTAGGCGTAAATTGGTCGTATTGAGTGCATTATCCATAAAATGATCAAAAAGAGGATCGCACCAGTTAGAAAAGTTGGTAATGTCGTTCACGGTATTACAACTTAGAATCGGACGCATGAAACTGTCTGGATCGAGGTTACCTGCTAGCCAGCCGGCTAAAATCATATCGTAATCTTCAGAATGGGCTTTTAAACGTTCAATGAGATACGTACGTGTTACAGGCTGGACAATCACTTTCACACCAACATTGGCTAAATCTCGTTTGATCAACTCAGCCATTTTTAATGGCGAAGGATTATAGACTTGTTCTTCATTAATCACCCACATCGTTAACTGGAGTTGTTTATCTTGTAAAAATGCCTGCGCTTTTTCTGGTGCATAATCGTAAGCAAAATCAGGGGTATTGACTTTTGAGGCCCATGAGATACTAGGAATAATGTTATTTGCTACAGTTGCGGTATGATGATAAATGCTTTGTACAATACGATGGCGATTGATCGCTTGTGAAATTGCTCGGCGTAGTTTCACACTTTTCATCGCTGGTTTTTTAAAATTAAAAGCCAAGTAAGATAAATTCATACCTTCTACAAAATCGACATAAAAATGCTCATTTTTATTTTGTAATAGTCCGAGTTGGCTGACTTCTGGATAGGAGACAATTTGGCATTCTCCATTGAGAAATTTTACTAAGCGCCCAGTGCGGTCGGTTGAAAGATCAATAATAATATTTTGGATTTTGGCCGGTTTTTTCCAATAGTGCTCATTGCGTATAAACCTGACATATTGATTGCGGAAATAGTTTTGTACTTTGTAAGGCCCCGTACCAACTGGCAATAAGTCCAATTGTACTAAGTTGTCATCAGCATTCAGCTGTAATGCATATTCTTGTGAAAACATAATCGCATATTGGCTCGCAAGGTGCGACAAAATCGATGCATCGGCTTGAAATAATTTAATCTGTACTTGGTAGGGGGTGATCGCTTTAATTGATTTAATTTTTTGATTTAATTTGATACTTTCAAAATAAGGAAAGCGAATCTTTTTTGCTTGCTTATGAAAAATACGGTATTGGGGATTACTATAATGAATGGATTCATCATCTAATGTAGGTAAATAGCTGTTATAGCCTAACATTCTGTTAATTGAAAAGACGACATCGTCTGCATTAAAGTCACGGCTTGGGGTAAACCATTCGGTATGATGAAATTTTACCCCTTTACGCAAGTTAATCGTAATCAGTGTGCCGTTATCTGAAACACGGTAAGATTCCGCCAGTGAAGGGATAACCGTTGCACTGTTATCACTTGTCTCAAAAAGTTTATTATAAATTTGTTCAGTGATCACATTCATACTGGTCCCCGCATCTGCCGTTTGTGGATTAAACGAGAATCCTGTGGCGTGGGTACAGTAAATTAATCCATTTTGTGTTAGCTCATTGGGCACGCGTGGCGCCGCTGTAACAAAATGTGAGTAGAGAAATAGAAAACAGGCAAAGATAACTTTTCTAATCAACATAATTGGTGTATTTGTGATAAATTATCGGAGAATTGTAAAATATATTGCAGGGATAAGCTATCCTTTTTGGCTTACGGCTGATCTTGGATGAATCAGATTAAGAAAAAACGCAGGTTTTTTATTATCTTTTATTGACATAGAGTAAATCGGAAGAAAAGAAAGATCACATGTTAAATTATGTACAGAAAGAAGTCAGTGAAATCATTAATCGGGGCTTAGATCGCCGTTTAAGGCTAGCTGTGACAGGGCTGAGTCGTAGTGGAAAAACCGCTTTTATTACCAGTTTTATCAATCAATTACTGCATATTAATCGGGTAGATAATCATCACGTCCCCTTATTTGAACCCGCACGCCATTACGCGATTATTGCCGTAAAACGCGTTCCTCAAGTGAACCTAACTATTCCGCGTTTTGATTATGAACAAAATGTAAAAGGATTAATGCAAGATCCACCTGTTTGGCCGCATTCTACCCGGGGGGTGAGTGAAACGCGGTTAGCTATTCGTTATCAACGAAATACGGGATTATGGCGACATATCAAAGAAAAAGGCACGCTTTATCTTGATATTTTTGATTATCCTGGTGAATGGTTATTAGATTTACCTTTACTGAGTTTGGACTATCAGCAGTGGTCAGGGGAAATGCAACGGATTACACAAAACCAACGTGCAGACTTAGCGACAGGTTGGTTAGAGGCGGTGAGCCGTTTAGATCTCAATGCGACAGCGGATGAAGATATTTTGGCGCAATTAGCGAAAAATTATACGGATTATTTACTTGCTTGCAAAGAACGCGGACTTCACTTTATTCAACCAGGGCGTTTCGTGTTACCTGGTGAGTTGGAAGGGGCGCCAGCATTGCAGTTTTTCCCATTGTTACATCTTTCTCCATCTGATTGGCAGACTCTGATGAAGGCGAAAAAACAAAATACGTATTTTGCTGTTTTGATGCAACGTTATGAATATTATCGCCAGCATATTGTGAAAGCATTTTATCGTGATTACTTTTCGACGTTTGACCGACAAGTTATCTTAGCTGACTGTTTAACACCGTTAAATCATAGTCAACAAGCATTCTTAGACATGCAAGAGGCATTACAGCAGCTATTTAAAAATTTTCATTATGGTCAGCGCACGTTATTAAATCGTTTATTTTCTCCTCGTATTGATAAACTGATGTTTATTGCGACTAAAGCCGATCATATTACAAGTGACCAGTTACCCAATTTAATTAGTCTGATGCGTCAGCTTGTTCAAGAGGGCGGGCGTTATGTGGAATATGAAGGCATTACAACTGACTATACTGCAATTGCTGCGATTCGTGCGACGGAACAAGTTACCGTTACTCAAGATGGACAAAGTTTTAAAGCCCTACGTGGTGTGCGTTCAAAAGATAAGCAGCTGGTGACATTATATCCGGGGTCTGTACCGAGTAAATTACCGCAAGCCAATTTTTGGCAACATCAGGCATTTGAGTTTGATCAATTTGAACCACAGTTATTGGCATCGGGTGAAAATATACCGCACTTACGCATGGACTCGGTATTGCAGTTTCTGTTAGGGGATAAGTTTTAGTGGGGGAGAGAACATGAACGAGAAACGTCTTTTTACTGAATCACAGACGGAGAGTGAGGAACTGGATTTTGCTCCTAAACGAGAGTTTCATGGAGAGATGCAAATTGAAAAAGAAACGCTAGCTACAGAGGATACCTTTGTGGAACATGCCTTTGAGCATATTGTGCAACCTCGTTCCCGTTGGTGGAAAACGGGATTAGGACTGACTGCACTTTTATTCTTTTGTGCCGTTATTGCCCAATCGATTCAATGGTTAGTGGATACTTGGCAACAGAATCAATGGATTTATTTTGCTTTTTCTTTGGTTGCCTGTTTAGTTGTCTTATTAGGTGTGTCCTCACTTGGGAAAGAATGGTTGCGTCTTGTTAAATTAAAGAAAAGGCTGTCATTGCAACAAAAAAGCCAACAACTATTGCAAGAGAGTGCGGTCAATTTTGGGCAAGATTTTTCGCCTGAAAAACATCAACAGGTGAAAGCATTGTGTGTAGAGATGGCACAGATGCTCAAGTTATCTTCGGAAGATCCACGTTTAATTCAATGGCAAAAACAATTGCATGACGCCTATTCCGCACAAGAGGTCGCGCATTTATTTAGTCAGATAGTGTTACATCCTTTTGATGTACAAATTAAAAAACTGATCAGCAAAAGTGCGGTGGAAGCTGCCGTTATTGTCGCGGTGAGTCCATTAGCCGTAATCGATATGTTTTTTCTCTCTTGGCGTAATATCCGTTTGGTCAATAACATTGCTCAAATTTACGGTATTGAGCTAGGCTATTGGAGTCGTTTACGGTTATTAAAAATGGTTCTCCTTAATCTTGCTTTTGCTGGGGCAACAGAGGTGGTACAAGACATTGGTTTAGATTGGTTGTCACAGGATCTGACCGCCAAACTGTCGGCACGTGCAGCACAAGGTATTGGTGTTGGCTTATTAACCGCCCGTTTGGGCATTAAAGCCATGGAATTTTGCCGTCCTTTAGTTTTCCAACCTGGCGAAAAACCACGTTTGAGCCATATACAACAAGAACTCTTAGTGCAGTTGAAGAGTACCTTGTTTCGTTCACATAAAACAAAAGTCAAGCAAACGGTTTAGCGTGTAAAGTTATCTTTCCGGCTTTTCTTTAATCTTTACACTTTTGATGCTATCATAGAGCCATTTTTTACACATGAGGAAATGTTATGTCCTTGAGTGAAAGTGTGAATGCGCCTTTTGCTGGGCTTGTCGCACAGAGTGCTAAAATGCAGAATCTGGTTGCTCAAGCAAAGAAATTTGCGATGAGTGATGCACCATTATTAATTCAAGGTGAAACGGGCACTGGAAAAGATCGGATTGCCAAATTATGTCATCTTGCTAGTCCTCGCCGTCATCATAAATTCATTGCAGTTAATTGTGCTGGCTTGCCTACACAGGATGCGGAAAGTGAAATGTTTGGTCGCCGTGAGCAAGAGACAGAATATATGGGCTTTTTTGAGTACGCAGAGGGCGGAACCGTCTTATTAGATAGCGTGGCTGAATTGTCCCTTGAGTTACAAGCCAAATTATTACGTTTTTTAAACGATGGTACCTTTCGTCGCGTTGGCGAAGAGAAAGAACACTACGCGAATGTTCGAGTGATCTGTACTTCTCAAGTGCCTTTGCAATATTATGTGGATAAAGGCAAAATGCGAAGCGATTTATTTCATCGTTTAAATGTGTTAACGCTTAATATACCGCCATTACGTGAGCGCCAAGAAGACTTACCCGATTTAGTGAAACTGTTTATACACCAAATTAGTCAAGAATTGGCGATGCCAATACCGCACTTTGATACACATTTTATTCAATATTTACAAGGTTATCCATGGACCGGTAATGTACGGGAATTATATAATGCATTATATCGTGCCTGCTCGTTGGCGGAGGAGGGGAAACTGAGCATTGAAGGGCTAAATTTGATGGAGCAAGATGTCATGCCTGTGACGTTAGAACAATTTAGCAACCAAACTTTAGAAGAAATCATGAGCAACTTTGAGGCAACAGTACTACGGAAATTTTATGAGCAATACCCGAGTACTCGTAAATTAGCTACGCGTTTAGGCGTTTCCCATACTGCGATTGCCAATAAGTTACGACAATATGGCATCAATAAATAAGATGAAAAAGGACAAATTTGTATTTGTCCTTTTCTTTTTGTGGCTTCACCTTGTTAACTCATAAAGGTGACGAGCGCTGGAAATTGCTTCAATAATTTTAGCCAAGCGATTTTATCAATACGAATGGTTAATAAGAATTCCCCGTTTTCATTAATCTGTTCATGCAGAATACAATCCTGTTGGTATAAGGCATGACGTATTTTGCCACTGTGAACTGGTAGGGTTAGATTTAAATCGACGATCTCATTTTTTAAACGCAAACGGATGGCATCTAATAATAAATGCAGTCCACAACCTGTTTGTGCAGACATGTAAACCGCGATAGGACGCTGTTCTTGGTCGTATTCAATATGCGGTTCGATGTTATCCAGTTGATCAATTTTGTTATAGACCAACAAGGTTGGAATATCGCTAGCATTAATTTCACTCAACACCGCTTCAACTGCATGAATATTCTCTAATTTACGGGGATCAGCACTATCAATGACATGCAATAAAAGCGAAGCTTCGGTTGTTTCTTGGAGAGTCGATTTGAATGCAGAAACTAAATCATGAGGTAAATGACGGATAAAGCCTACTGTATCTGCTAGAATCGTGGTCCCGACATCTTGGATTGGCAAGCGACGTAAAGTCGGGTCGAGTGTGGCGAAAAGCTGATCTGCCGCATAGACATTGGCTTGGGTGATTAAATTAAACAATGTCGATTTTCCTGCATTGGTATAGCCTACCAAAGAAATCGTCGGGATATCCGCTTTTTGCCTTGTTTGGCGATTTTGATGGCGTTGTTTTTCTACTTTGACTAACCGGCTTTGAAGCTGAGCAATGCGCACTTTAATTAAACGGCGATCCGTTTCTAATTGCGTTTCACCGGGGCCACGTAGGCCTACTGCTCCTTTTTGTTGATCGAGCCCTGTTTTTCTACGCACAAGACGAGTCGATAAATGCTTAAGCTGGGCCAATTCAACTTGTAATTTACCTTCATGTGAACGTGCTCTTTGAGCAAAAATATCCAAAATCAATCCAGTCCGATCCACAACGCGACATTGACAGAGACTTTCTAAATTACGTGTTTGTGCAGGTGTTAAGGTATGGTTGACTAAGACGACATTCGCTTGCGTATGTTGCACCGCTTCTGCGATTTCTTCCGCTTTGCCTTGTCCGACAAAATATTTGGCTTGTGGGGTATGACGAGTGCTCGTGATAATGGACAGAATATCAACGTTAGCTGATTTGGCTAAGAGTTTGAACTCTAGCAGGTCATCATCATTGCGATCTTGCGCCAAAAAACAATGAACTATGATCGCTCGATCAGAAGGGGCGTCAGAATGTTGGGAAGAGAATGAAGAAAGTGCGGTCGATTCATTCTGAATATCTACCGCACTTGCAATAAATGTGTTCAACTTGAAACTATTCTGCTTTTTCTACGTTACTGTCAGTTTGTTGCTCTTGTTGATAATTCTGCTGATTGGAATTATTGCTATTATTGTGATGAGACACTGAGCGAGCAGGCACAACGGTTGAAATTGCGTGTTTATACACCATTTGATTAACTGTATTTTTTAATAAAATAACAAATTGATCAAATGATTCGATCTGACCTTGTAGTTTAATCCCATTCACTAGGTAAATAGAAACGGGGATACGTTCACGACGTAGTGCGTTTAAATAAGGATCTTGTAAAGATTGTCCTTTTGCCATTTTTTCTTTCCTTCTTTTAAATATAAATAAAATGATACAACTAGCTAAACACAGAGAAAGTCTGTATTTCCTCCAATTCTCAATATAACAATAAATTAATTTATTGTCATTAGTGAACCGTAATTATTTTTTAACCCTTTGAATGACTTATCTTCGTTACGGCGTGAATAATCGTTTGTTTGGCCTTGTCGATGGCTAAACTATCTAGCCATTCAATTGGATATTTCCACCCACGTAGCCAAGTGATTTGACGTTTCGCCAACTGCCGTGTCGCACAAATACCACGGAAAACCATTTCATCATGATCATAATCACCACGTAAATATTCCCACATTTGTCGATAGCCCACACAACGCATAGAAGGCAGATCTAAATGTAAATCCTCACGTTGATAAAGTGGTTCGACTTCTTGTTGGAACCCTTGTTGGATCATTTTATGAAAACGCAGTGCAATGCGCTCATGTAAGATTGTACGATCTTTTGGTGCAATGGCGAATTGCAGAATTTGGTAGGGGAGACTTTCACCTTTTTGCTTACTTAGCTCAGTAAGGGATTGCCCAGTTAAATAGAACACTTCTAGCGCACGGTTGATACGCTGTGAATCATTAGGGTTAATACGCTGGGCTGAAATAGGATCGATTTTAGTCAATTCTTGATGCAATGTCGCCCATCCTAGTTGTTGGGCTTTTTCTTCAATGTCTGACCGCACTTTTTCATTTGCAGAAGGTAACGGAGAAAGTCCTTCTAATAAGGCTTTGTAATATAACATCGTTCCACCAACCAAAAGTGGGATTTTGCCAGCAGCAACAATGTCTGCCATTTCCCGTAGTGCATCTTGACGAAAATTGGCTGCAGAGTAGCTTTCTGCCGGATCACAAATATCAATTAAACGATGGGGGGCTAAGGCAAGTTCTCTCGCAGTCGGTTTAGCGGTACCAATATCCATGCCCCGATAAATTAAGGCAGAATCAACACTGATGACTTCAACGGGGAGCGTTTGACGTAACTGAATAGCGAGATCCGTTTTTCCTGAAGCGGTTGGACCCATTAAAAAAATGGCAGTAGGTGTTGTTAAAGACATGTGATTACATTTTTTCCAAATAAGATCGCCAATCAAGTTCAATGAATAAGTCAGCTAATCGTGCCGATTGTTGCTGACTAAGTAGCTGTTCTGTTTCGGTGAGTAAGGTGACGGCATCGGCATACACTGTGATTGTGTCTAACTCAATTCCCTCACCAAGTGCGGTTAAAAAAGCAAGAAATGTATCTAATGCTTGTGATAATAAATGAATGACACATCGCTGTAAATTTTGTTGACGTAAACAGGTTGGTACACGACTTAGCGTAATGCGTTGTTGCGCGAGGTTTTCATGAAATTCAAAGCCGATTTGAGTAAAAAAGGCTTTTTGTTGTTGCCAGTAAGCCAGTTGTTGTGCGTTTAATCGAAAGACGACTGGAATGAGTAAAGGTTGCTGTGGTATAGACTCACATTGTAAACTTAGCTCAATTTTTAAACGCTGTAATTGGCGTAAAGGTAATAAATAAAACTGTTGCTGCTGTTGTAATAGCAACGCTTTATTTTCGACTAAGGCAAGTGCTTTTAAAACAGAAGAAAGCGCTCTTTCTGGGCAGTTTTTATCTTCTTTGGGCAAAGTTGTCACACTATCGCTATTGGATAACAACGTAGCATAAACACGTTGTTCGCTCTTGCTTGGATGGGGAGCAGGGCGATTGGGCGAAAAGTGCGGTCTAGTTTGTACTTTTTGCGGACTTTCCTGCATAGAATGAGACGACAATGGTCTTGGTGGCACCACAAAAATATTTTGTCCTGCCGAGGCACGATTCGGTTTGTGATAATTTGAGCGATATTCATACTGCGCTGTTTCTTCTATCTGATCGTTTGCTGATGCAGATGTTTCGACCGCTTGATATAAGTGAGTTTGCTCAGCATGCAGTGCATTACTGATGCCCTGACAAATAAAATCATGCACCAAGCGTTGTTGCTGAAACCGGACTTCATGTTTGGTTGGATGCACATTCACATCTACATCGTTGGGATTTAAGTCAATAAACAAGACAAAGGCCGGATACTGGTCGGGACTTAAAAAATCCGCATATGCTTGGCGAATCGCATGGTTAATAATTTTATCTCGCACCATTCTGCCGTTAATATAACAATAGCTTAAATCATTTTGTGTCCGTACAAACGATGGTTGTGCCACCCAACCAGACAAATGTAAATCATCATGTTTCCAATCAATTTCAAGTGCATGTTGGACAAATTCATCCCCACAAATAGCGGCTACACGTTTTAACTTTTGAGTCCGATCATGAGCACTGCGATATTGGCGCACGATTTTCCCATTATGAGTGAGAGTAAAGGCAATATGAGGTTTGGCTAAGGCGATACGGCGAACAACCTCATCAATATGGGTAAATTCTGTTTTATCAGTACGCAGAAACTTACGACGTGCAGGTGTATTAAAAAATAACGTTGCGACTTCAACGGTCGTTCCAACGGGGTGAGAGGCGGGTTGCAAGGTGGTTTCCATCTCTCGTCCTTGCGCATAGACTTGCCAGGCTTCATGTTGTGTTGCTGGGCGAGAAGTCAATGTTAAACGTGAAACAGAACTAATACTAGCAAGTGCTTCTCCGCGAAAACCCAAGCTTAAAATATTATCAAGATCTTCTAGACTGGCAATTTTGCTAGTGGCATGACGTGCCAATGCAAGACTTAACTCTTCTTTAGCAATACCAATACCATTATCTCGGATACGAATTAATGTACTTCCACCGTTTTCAATATCAATTTGAATACGTGTGGCGCCGGCATCTAAACTATTTTCGACTAACTCTTTCACTACTGATGCAGGGCGTTCCACCACTTCTCCAGCAGCGATTTGGTTAGCGAGCTGAGGTGAAAGGACTTTAATGCTCATATTTATTCATCTCTCAACTTAATTTTTTGTCCCGTTAAGACTTTCCCATTTTTCAACTGTGGATTTAATTTTAATAGTTGATTTGGTGAAATATGATATTCTCTGGCAATCGCGTAGAGTGTTTGCCCTTTTTTCACGATGTGGTATTTCGGTAATTTTTCGTTTGAGTCTGTAGTTGTTTTATTTAATACCTTGCTTTTTGTTTCTGTCCCTTTAGTTGTTTTGAGGGGCGCATTTTTTTCGGCTACTTTTTCATTAGTTGGAATTTTTAAGGTTTCACCAATCCATAATTCACGTCGTTTTAATTTATTGAGTGTCAAGATATCATTCGCTTTCACACCATATTTGCGTGCAATACCGGTGAGGTTTTCACCTGCTTTGACTTTATGACGCAGTCCACTGTCTGCTAACGTGGTTTGTGTTGCCTTGTTTTCTACCTTCGCAGGGGCTTTCGTTTTCGGTTCATTGGCAACCGATTTTTTACGGTATTCCACTAAGCTTTCGTAAATCATATAAGCCACTTTTTTACGATAAGCTAAGGTGCTGAGTTTTTTCTCTTCGTCGACGTTCGAGAGAAAACCCGTTTCCACTAGGATAGAAGGGATATCTGGCGAGCGTAGTACCCCAAGACTGGCGTGTTGTGGTGTACTTCGATTTAAGGTTGTAATTTTTGCAAAGCGTTTTAAGACAATAGAACCGAGTTCATAACCGACCCGTTGGCTGTGACCAAATTGAAGATCTAAAACGGTTTGATCCAAATACTTTTCATTGTGTGAGGCTAAAACCATGCCCGCTCCGCCAAGCAGTTCAGAACGTTTTTCATGATCTTCTAACCATTGTCCCATCTCACTGTTTGCACGACGATTAGAGAGTACCCAAACAGATGCACCGCGTAATAGAGGAGATAAATTGGAATCCGCATGGATTGAAATCAAGAGGTTGGCTTTGTGTTTACGTGCAATTTCAGAACGTTTTGGCACAGAAATAAAATAATCACCTGTACGTGTGAGTACCCCTTTGAAGTGAGGATCTTTATCAAGTAACAGTTTCAGTTCTCTGGCAATAGAAAGCGTCACGTTTTTTTCATACATTTTTAATTGACGGCTAATAGCACCTGGATCCGTACCACCATGACCGGGATCAATGGCAATCGTCCACACATTATTGGCGAATAATGAGGGAGACATAAAAAACAAAGCTGTAAAGAAAAGCGATATAAGACGATATTTTTTCATTATGCTATATGATTTAGGCTGTTTTTAGTTGTGTGATAAGTTGTTCACCGAGTGGAGAATTCGCGATTAACTCAATGTTTCTTGCACTGTCAACATAGTGAATATGGATAAGTAAGTCCGCGGCAGAAAGTATCCCTTGTCCTTTTTCTGCCCATTCGATTAAGCATAAGCTATTCGCATTAAAATAGTCTCGGATCCCCATAAACTCTAATTCTTCTGGATCGCTGAGACGATATAAATCGAAATGATAGACGGTTTTATTCGGTAATTGATATTCTTCCACTAATGTATAAGTAGGACTTTTAACATTACCTTGATGACCTAATGCCTGAATGATCCCACGACTTAAAGTCGTTTTCCCCGCACCTAGCTCGCCGTTCAGATAAATAGTCATGGCCTTGTTGCTATCAACATTATTGATGGCTTCAACAATACGATGACCAAATTGGCACATCGCGCTTTCATTTGGAATGAATTGGGAATAGTGTGAAACGTCAGTCATGAATGTCTTTTTATCACTAAGTTAGATGTTAAAACGAACCAAAATTGTACCTTACTTTTCATGGATAACATAGCCTAAAAGCAAATTTTATGAGCCAAAAAATAGTTAAGAAAAAGTGGTGATATTGATTTGAAATGAAAATTTGGAGCGGGAAACGAGACTCGAACTCGCGACCCCAACCTTGGCAAGGTTGTGCTCTACCAACTGAGCTATTCCCGCAGAGAAGATGTGATTAATGTAGTGAAATATTGGAGCGGGAAACGAGGCTCGAACTCGCGACCCCAACCTTGGCAAGGTTGTGCTCTACCAACTGAGCTATTCCCGCAACTATTCCATGCTGTTTAACAGCGACAGGCGGACATTATACGAAAAAAATGCTCGGGTGCAAGAGTAAAATGTGAAAAAAATAGCGATTGTTTGGATAATCAACAATTTGAGAATTTATTCAACAATATGTAGTGTTGTGCGATGTCACTTTTTGTGATGTTGCTCGGCAACCCTTTACAATTGTCTTTTGTGCAACAATAGGACAAGAAAGAAGTGACGTTTCGGTAAACTACTCGTCACTTCTTTCTGTTTATTCATTTTTCAAGTTGATAAAATGTTCACGGTAGTAAGCTAATTCAGCGATAGATTCGCGGATATCATCTAGGGCAAGGTGCGTATTTTTCTTTTGAAAGCCTTGTAATACGTCAGGTTTCCAGCGACTGGCTAATTCTTTTAGGGTACTGACATCTAAGTGACGATAATGAAAGTAGTCGGCTAACTCTGGCATATATTTGAATAAAAAACGTTTATCTTGCGACACGCTGTTACCACAAATAGGCGAAACGCCTTTCGGCACCCATTTTTTTAGAAAATCAAGGGTTTGTAATTCTGCGGCACGCTCAGTTAAACGACTATTTTTCACTCGTTCAACTAAACCGTTCTGGGTATGTGTTTTCATACACCAATCACTCATTTTGGCTAAACATTCATCGGATTGATGAATGGCAATCACAGGGCCTTCCGCCAAAATATTGAGATGCTTATCTGTCACAATCGTGGCAATCTCAATAATACGTTCACTTTCGGGATCTAATCCGGTCATTTCTAAATCAATCCAAATCAGATTTTGTTTATCTAACTGCATAATGCTATCCTATATTAATGATGTACTCGCTATTTTAGCGGAAAATGTGATAAAAAACGACCGCACTTTTAAGGATAAGTCATTGAGTAAACGTAAACTAACGCAAAATCAAAAACGTCGCATTCAATCCAATAATGAAAAAACCTTACATCGTCATCAACGCCGAGAAAAGAAAGAAATTGATTGGCAAGATGACATGTTAGGTGAATCGCAAGATGGTGTTGTCGTGACGCGTTATTCAGTTCATGCAGATGTTGAAAACGCGGCAGGCGAGATTTTTCGTTGCAATTTGCGTCGCACGTTATCCAGTTTAGTGGTGGGGGATCGGGTTATTTGGCGTAAAGGCAATGCACAATTACAAGGTGTAAGCGGTGTCATTGAGGTGATTAAACCTCGACGCAATGAAATTGCGCGTCCCGATTATTATGATGGTTTAAAGGTCATTGCAGCGAATATTGATCACATTATTATTGTTTCCTCCGTGTTGCCAACCCTGTCTTTAAATATTATCGATCGTTACTTAGTGATTTGTGAAAATGCACAGATTCCAGCCGTCATTGTTGTCAATAAGGTAGATTTATTAAATGAGCAGCAAAGGGCTGAAGTGGAAGCTCAGCTCAGCATTTATCAGAAAATCGGCTATCAAACCATCATGTTATCTGCTTTAACGGGTGAAAATATGGATAAACTGACCGCGCTTTTCGATGAAGGAACCTCTATTTTTGTTGGACAATCTGGTGTGGGAAAATCCAGTTTGATTAATCATATTTTGCCGGAAGTCAATGCTCAAGTGGGCGATATCAGCGAAAATTCAGGTTTGGGGCAGCATACCACAACCTCTTCACGTTTATATCATTTACGTCAAGGTGGACAGTTAATTGATTCGCCGGGGATTCGTGAGTTTGGTTTATGGCATTTGGAGCAAGATCAAATCACTCGTGGTTATCGAGAATTTCAATATTTTTTAGGCACTTGTAAGTTCCGCGATTGTAAACATTTAAATGATCCCGGTTGTGCATTACGTGAGGCGGTGGAACAAGGTAAAATTCATTCGGTGCGTTTTGCCAATTATCATCGCTTAATCGCCAGTCTTGAAGAAACAAAATCACAACGGCACTTCTTGACTGAAAACTAGTCGTTAATTGAATGTTAAAAATGGATTAAAAAACACTCTTTTTGAGTGTTTTTTTGTGATCTATCTCAAGTTTTTATTTGTTCAATCTTGATTATTTCACAGCAAGGATTGATACTACCATTCGATTTATTTTTTATTGAAAAATAAATGATATGTACACAATATAAGCTAGAAAGTCATAACCTCGCTTATTCTCACGTTAATTATTCTTTGTTTAAGAAGGAAAATATATGTACTCGAAAGACGTTGAAATTATTGCACCAAATGGATTACATACTCGTCCTGCGGCACAATTTGTGAAAGAAGCGAAAGCCTTTGCCTCTGATATTACGGTTACTTCTGCGGGGAAAAGTGCAAGTGCGAAAAGTTTGTTTAAATTACAAACACTCGCATTGAGTCAAGGTACGGTCATTACCATTTCTGCTGAGGGTGAAGACGAGCAAAAAGCCGTTGAACACTTAGTCGAACTTATTCCAACCTTAGAATAATTGATTGTTAGCCATAATGTGAGCTCACATTATGGCGCCCATTTTTCCATCATCACATTTTAATATAGTTCAGAAGGTTACATATGATTTCAGGAATTCCAGCTTCACCAGGTATCGTTTTTGGTAAAGCCTTAGTGCTCAAAGAAGAAAAAATTGTACTGGATATACAAAAAATCAGTGAATCTCAGATTGATTCGGAAATTGCACGTTTTTATCAAGGACGAAATGCGGCAATAGAACAGCTTAGTGCCATTCGCGATCGGGCGGCTAAGAACTTAGGTGAAGAAAAAGCTGCAATTTTTGAAGGTCATTTGATGATCTTGGAAGATGAAGAATTGGAAAGCGAAATTATTGATTATTTACGTGCGAATAACGTGAATGCGGGTGTTGCAGCAAGTAAAATCATTGATCAACAAGTCGCTATGCTATCTGAAATTGATGATGAATACCTAAGAGAACGTGCGGGTGATATTCGAGATATTGGTAATCGATTAATTAAAAATATTTTAGGGATGCATATTGTTGATTTGGGTGATATCAATGAAGAAGCGATTTTAGTGGCTTATGATTTGACCCCTTCTGAAACCGCGCAACTTAATTTAGATAACGTCTTAGGTTTTATTACTGATATTGGGGGACGTACTTCACATACTTCAATTATGGCACGCTCTTTAGAGCTCCCAGCAATTGTTGGGACCAATGATGTGACGTCACAAGTTAACACGGGCGATTATCTGATTTTAGATGCGGTGAATAATGAAGTGTATGTTAATCCATCACAAGATGACATCGCGCGTTTAAAAGGTTTACAACAAAAACTGTTAGAAGAAAAAGCAGAATTAGCGAAATTAAAAGATTTACCTGCATTAACTTTAGATGGTCATCGTGTTGATGTGGTTGCGAATATTGGTACTATTCGTGATGTTGAAGGGGCGGATCGTAATGGGGCAGAAGGTGTCGGCTTATATCGCACTGAATTCTTATTTATGGATCGCGATCAATTACCAACAGAAGAAGAACAGTTTATTGCTTATAAAGAAGTGGTCGAAGCAATGAATGGTCGTATTGTGATTTTACGTACCATGGATATTGGCGGTGATAAAGAACTCCCTTATTTAAATTTACCAAAAGAAATGAATCCATTCTTAGGATGGCGAGCCATAAGAATTGCGTTAGACCGTCGTGAAATTCTGCATGATCAATTAAGAGCGGTATTGCGTGCCTCTGCTTTTGGTAAGTTAGCCGTGATGTTCCCAATGATTATTTCGGTGGAAGAAATTCGTGAATTGAAGTCAGTCATTGAAAGCTTAAAACAAGCGTTACGTGCTGAAGGTAAAGCGTTTGATGAAAATATTCAAATCGGTGTGATGGTCGAAACGCCGTCTGCAGCTGTGAACGCCAAATTCTTAGCTAAAGAAGTGGATTTCTTTAGTATTGGAACAAACGATTTAACTCAATATACTTTAGCAGTTGATCGTGGTAATGAGCTCATTTCCCATTTATATAACCCAATGTCGCCATCTGTATTAAGTTTAATTAAACAAGTGATCGATGCTTCACATGCTGAAGGAAAATGGACGGGGATGTGTGGTGAGTTAGCCGGGGATGAAAAAGCAGCTGTACTCTTGCTAGGTATGGGATTAGATGAATTTAGTATGAGTGCGATCTCTGTACCACGTATTAAGAAATTGATCCGTAATGTCAATTATGAAGATACAAAAGCCTTGGCAATGAAGGCATTACAGCAACCAACAGCAGCAGAAATTGAACAATTAGTTGAAGATTTTTTAGCTGAAAAAGCATTAAATTAGATACAAGCTGAAAATTTTACGTTAAAATATGACCACATTTACTTAGTAGGAGACTAAAATGGGTTTATTTGACAAATTATTTGGTTCAAAAGACAAAAAAGCTGTTGAAGTGGAAATTTTTGCTCCGCTTTCTGGTGAAATTGTGAATATTGAAGATGTACCAGATGTTGTTTTTTCTGAGAAAATTGTAGGGGATGGGATTGCGATTCGTCCGACAGGCAATAAAATTGTTGCGCCGGTGGATGGGGTCATTGGTAAAATTTTTGAAACCAACCATGCGTTTTCAATGGAGTCAAAAGAGGGGGTAGAATTATTTGTCCACTTTGGTATTGATACCGTTGAGCTAAAAGGTGAAGGATTTAAACGCATTGCACAAGAAGGTCAGACTGTGAAACGTGGTGAAACAGTCATTGAATTTGATTTACCCCTTCTTGAAGCAAAAGCAAAATCTGTGCTCACTCCTGTTGTGATTTCTAATATGGATGAAATCAGTCATATTGATAAGAAAACCAGTGAAGTTATTGCAGGTGAATCTGTTGTCTTAGTATTGAAAAAATAATTATTGTCTATGTTGTAAAAAAGTCTACCTTTGTTTGTTAAGGTGGACTTTTTTATTTATCCCATGACTTGTTGTGATTTACTTCATACTGTCCTTATTCCAAATGCCTAAACCTAAACAATCCCATTTAAAAAATGAGAGTGAGATCATAAATTGTCTTTCTCAACGTGGTGATCTTGCATGTAACAAGGTAAATTATGCAGATATTCTGTTTCTCTCCTTTTTGTACCGCACAGATGCGAAGTATCCACATATGCTTTTCAAGCGCTGAGGGAGAGGAAAAATAACTACGTTATATTTTTTACTCGGTAGTGGCGGAGCGTGGTAGGGTATTTAGGAATGGGACAGTGCTGTATGTCAGTCGCTATTTTGAATTAAACCTGTGGATAGCATCGTCGAGTGAATTTAGCGCCATAACAAATACTATTCAAGATAAAAAAACAGTAGGCGATTTGATATGCCTTTTTCTGTATATGAAAGTGTTATCAATGTACCATTTTTTATCTTTTGCGAGAGAAATAACTATCTTTCTCTAAAAAAATCTAATAATATTTACAAAATTTGTTAAAAATTTGTAAAGCAATTTTCTTTTAATCGAATTTTGTGTAAATTGTATTCAATTTTGCATATTTAGTTATTAATTCATCGTTTAATCTTATGAAAGATTAAGCTTACGTTTAACTTAACAAAATAAGGAAAAGACTATGTCAGATATGTTAAAAAATGACGTAGATCCAGTCGAAACTAATGATTGGTTGTTAGCTATTGATGCGGTCATTCGCGAAGAAGGTGTTGAACGCGCACAATATATCATTGAGCAATTAATGCAACACGCTCGCGCCAACAATGTTTCTTTACCAACAGGTATCACCACTGACTACATCAATACTATTCCAGCTTCAGAAGAACCAAACTATCCAGGTAACTTAGACTTAGAAAGACGTATCCGCGGAGCAATTCGTTGGAATGCGATTATGATGGTATTGCGTGCTTCGAAAAAAGATTTGGAATTAGGTGGACATATGTCTTCTTTCCAATCTTCTGCAACCATTTATGAAGTGTGCTTTAACCACTTCTTCAAAGCTCGCTCAGCGAAAAACGGTGGAGACTTAGTTTTCTTCCAAGGTCATATCTCACCAGGAATTTATGCACGTGCATTCTTAGAAGGTCGCTTAACTGAAGAACAAATGGATAACTTCCGTCAAGAAGTGCACGGTAAAGGTCTTTCTTCTTATCCTCACCCGAAATTAATGCCTGAATTCTGGCAATTCCCAACCGTATCAATGGGGCTTGGACCATTGAATGCGATCTATCAAGCGCGTTTCTTAAAATACTTACATAACCGTGGCTTAAAAGATACCGCAGATCAAACCGTTTATGCCTTCTTAGGTGATGGCGAGATGGACGAAGTCGAATCGCGTGGTGCGATTTCTGTGGCGGCACGTGAAAAGTTAGACAACCTTGTGTTTGTCATTAACTGTAACTTACAACGTTTAGACGGTCCAGTAACAGGTAACGGTAAAATCATTCAAGAATTAGAAGGGTTATTCAACGGTGCAGGCTGGGAAGTGATCAAAGTGATTTGGGGACGTCGTTGGGATCGTCTATTGCAACGTGATACTTCTGGTAAATTATTACAATTAATGATGGAAGTGGTTGACGGTGACTACCAAACCATGAAAGCGAAAGATGGTGCTTATGTGCGTAAACACTTCTTCGGTCGCTACCCAGAAACTGAAGCATTAGTGGCAGAAATGACAGATGATGAAATTTGGGCATTAAACCGTGGCGGTCATGATCCATTAAAAGTATTTGCTGCATTCAATAAAGCAAAACAAGTGAAAGGTAAACCGGTCGTTTTACTGGTGAAAACCATCAAAGGTTATGGTATGGGTGAAGCCGCTGAAGGTAAAAACATCGCTCACCAAGTGAAGAAAATGGATATGTCAGGCGTTAAACACGTTCGTGATCGCTTTAACATTGATATTGCTGATGCGGATATTGAAAACTTACCATACATTAAGTTTGAAGAAGGTTCTGAAGAGTACAAATACCTTCACGAGCGTCGTCAAGCATTACAAGGTTATTTACCAACCCGTTTACCACGTTTCACTGAACAATTAGACGTGCCGGAATTAGATGAGTTTGCACAATTATTTGAAGCTCAAGCCCGTCCAATTTCAACAACAATGGCGTTTGTACGTTCATTAAACGTATTATTGAAAAACAAATCAGTGGGTAAACGCATTGTGCCAATTCTTGCGGACGAAGCGCGTACATTTGGTATGGAAGGGTTATTCCGTCAAATCGGTATTTACAACCCATACGGTCAAAATTATACCCCACAAGATCGTGAACAAGTGTCTTACTACCGCGAAGCCATCGATGGTCAAGTATTACAAGAAGGGATCAATGAGCAAGGTGCAACTGCGTCTTGGTTAGCTGCGGCAACATCGTACTCAACAAATGATTTCCCAATGATTCCATTCTATGTGTACTACTCAATGTTCGGTTTCCAACGTATTGGTGACTTAATGTGGGCAGCAGGTGACCAACAAGCGCGTGGTTTCATGATCGGTGGTACATCTGGCCGTACAACATTAAACGGTGAAGGGTTACAACACGAAGATGGTCACAGCCATATTCAATCATTAACCATTCCTAACTGTATCTCTTATGACCCAGCGTTTGCGTTTGAAGTTGCAGTGATTATGCAAGACGGTGTACGTCGTATGTATGGTCCAGAACAAGAGAATATTTACTACTACATCACTACATTGAACGAAACTTATGATCAACCAGCAATGCCAAAAGGTGCGGAAGAAGGTATCCGTAAAGGTATCTATAAGTTTGAAACCGTAACCGGTCAAGGTAAAGGCAAAGTACAGTTGTTAGGTTCTGGTGCAATCTTACGTCATGTTCGTGAAGCTGCGCAGTTATTAGCAAATGACTTTGGTGTGACTTCCGATGTGTATAGTGTGCCGTCATTTACCGAAGTTGCCCGTGAAGGGGCTGATGCAGACCGTTGGAATTTATTACACCCAGAAGCAGAAGCGCGTGTTCCTTACATCGCACAAGTGATGAATGATGCACCTGCTGTTGCGGCAACTGACTACATGAAATTATTTGCAGAACAAGTGCGTGCTTATGTGCCTGCTACAAGCTATCGCGTATTAGGTACAGATGGTTTTGGTCGTTCAGATAGCCGTGAAAACCTACGTGAACACTTCGAAGTGGATGCACGTTATGTGGCCGTTGCCGCCTTATCTGAATTAGCGAAACAAGGCACTATCGATAAGAAAGTCGTTGCAGACGCCATTCAAAAATATGGTATTGATGCAGATAAAGTGAACCCACTTTACGCCTAAGTAATAGGATTAACATTCCAGCTCCCTGAGATCAGGGAGCATGTTATGGAATGATTGGAGGATAAAAGAACATGTCAAAACAAATTCAAGTACCAGATATTGGTGGTGATGAAGTGACTGTGACAGAGGTCATGGTTAAAGCAGGCGATACCGTTGCTGTCGATCAAAGCGTGATTAATGTAGAAGGTGATAAAGCGTCAATGGAAGTCCCTTCGCCAGAAGCGGGCGTGATCAAAGAAGTGTTAGTGAAAGTGGGTGACAAAGTGTCAACGGGTTCACCTATGTTTGTGTTAGAAACGGGTGATGCAAAACCTGCTGAAACGCCAAAAGCTGAAACAGCACCAGTATCTGCGCCAGCGCTAGCAGCAAGCGCTGTGGTTGAAGTACATGTACCCGATATTGGTGGTGATGAAGTTAACGTGACAGAAATCATGGTCAAAGTGGGTGATAAAGTTGAAGTTGAGCAATCTATCATCAATGTAGAAGGTGATAAAGCCTCAATGGAGGTCCCAGCACCAATCGCGGGTATCGTCAAAGAAATTTTAATCAATGTAGGTGACAAAGTTTCAACTGGTTCATTGATTATGAAATTTGAAACGGGTGATGCCCCTGCCACAGCTGTAGCACCAGCAGCTGCACCATCTGCACCAGCACAAAGTGCGGTAAAAGATGTGAATGTGCCTGATATTGGTGGTGATGAAGTCAATGTGACAGAAATCATGGTGAAAGTCGGGGACACCATTACCGAAGAACAATCATTAATTACGGTTGAAGGTGATAAAGCTTCAATGGAAGTGCCAGCACCATTTGCCGGTGTGGTAAAAGAAATTTTAGTGAAATCTGGTGATAAAGTGTCTACAGGTTCATTAATTATGCGCTTTGAAGTAGCGGGAGCCGCGCCTTCAGTAGCACCAGCACAACCAGCACCTGCTGCACAAGCGGCAGCACCACAACAAGCAGCTGCGCCAGCGCCGGTTGCAAGCGCGCCAGCGGGTGATGCAGAAGTAACAGGTAGTTCTGTATTTGCTTATGCCACACCAGTTGTACGTCGTTTAGCGCGTGAGTTTGGTGTGAACTTAGATAAAGTGAAAGGAACCGGACGTAAAGGTCGTATCTTAAAAGAAGACGTTCAAGCCTATGTGAAAGCGGCGATCAAAGCGGTTGAGTCAGGTTCTGTTGCAGCTGCACCAGCGGGTAGCGGTGTTGCAAATGGTGCAGGCTTAGGTTTATTACCATGGCCGAAAGTCGACTTCAGCAAATTTGGTGAAGTCGAAGAAGTGGAATTAACTCGTATCAACAAGATCTCAGGTGCGAACTTACACCGTAACTGGGTGATGATTCCACATGTAACGCACTTCGATCGTGCCGATATCACCGATTTAGAAGCATTCCGTAAAGAGCAAAATGTCTTAGCAGAAAAACAAAAATGGGGTGTAAAAATCACACCAGTTGTTTTCATTATGAAAGCGGCGGCGAAAGCATTAGAAGCGTACCCACGTTTTAACAGCTCTATTTCTGAAGACGGTCAACGTTTAACCTTGAAAAAATATGTCAATATCGGTGTGGCAGTAGATACACCAAACGGCTTAGTTGTGCCTGTCTTTAAAGATGTGAACAAAAAAGGCATTATCGAACTTTCTCGCGAATTAATGGAAGTATCGAAAAAAGCACGTGACGGTAAATTAACTGCTTCTGATATGCAAGGTGGCTGTTTCACGATTTCAAGCTTAGGTGGTTTAGGGACGACACACTTTGCCCCGATCGTCAATGCGCCTGAAGTGGCCATTCTCGGTGTGTCTAAATCAGAAATGGCACCGGTTTGGAACGGCAAAGAATTTACACCACGTTTAATGTTGCCATTATCATTATCTTTCGACCACCGTGTAATTGACGGTGCAGATGGTGCACGTTTCATTAGCTACATTAATGGCGTGTTATCTGATCTTCGTCGTTTAGTTATGTAATCACCTTATCCGTTTGGTGAATGCCGAACGGATAGTATTTATCAGCCAAATGTGATGTCCAAAGTGCGGTTAAAAATCGCAAATTTTCATACACATCGCATTGTTTAACGAGGTTAAAATGAATAAAGAAATTAAAACTCAGGTTGTGGTATTAGGTGCGGGTCCAGCAGGTTATTCAGCAGCATTCCGTTGTGCAGATTTAGGTTTAGAAACGGTGATTGTCGAACGTTATTCTACCTTAGGTGGCGTGTGTTTAAACGTGGGTTGTATCCCGTCAAAAGCGTTATTACACGTGGCGAAAGTCATTGAAGAAGCCAAAGCCCTTGCAGAACATGGTATTGTGTTCGGTGAACCAAGTACAGATGTGAATAAAATCCGTGGTTGGAAAGAAAAGGTTATTAACCAATTAACAGGTGGTTTAGCGGGTATGGCTAAACAACGTAAAGTACAAGTGGTAAATGGCTATGGTAAATTTTCTGGTCCAAATACCATCATTGTTGCGGGTGAAGAAGGCGAAACCACCATTAAATTTGATAACGCGATTATTGCAGCAGGTTCTCGTCCAATTCAATTGCCGTTTATTCCACACGAAGATCCACGTATTTGGGATTCGACTGATGCCCTTAAATTAAAAGAAGTGCCAGAAAATCTTCTCATCATGGGGGGCGGTATTATCGGTCTTGAAATGGGGACGGTTTACCATGCATTAGGTTCAAAAATTGATGTGGTAGAAATGTTTGACCAAGTTATTCCAGCAGCGGATAAAGATATGGTTCAAATTTACACTAAACGTGTTTCTAAGAAGTTTAATTTATTATTAGAAACTAAAGTGACGGCCGTTGAAGCAAAAGAAGATGGTATTTACGTATCAATGGAAGGAAAAGCGGCCAATGAAACCCGTCGTTATGATGCGGTGTTAGTGGCAATTGGTCGTGTACCAAACGGTAAACTCATTGACGCAGGTGTCGCAGGTGTTGAAGTGGACGATCGTGGCTTCATCCGCACTGATAAACAAATGCGTACCAATGTACCACATATCTTTGCGATCGGTGATATCGTTGGTCAGCCAATGTTAGCACATAAAGGTGTGCACGAAGGTCATGTCGCGGCAGAAGTGATTGCGGGTATGAAACATTACTTTGATCCAAAAGTGATTCCTTCAATTGCCTATACGGAACCAGAAGTGGCTTGGGTAGGGAAAACGGAAAAAGAATGTAAAGCGGAAGGTATCGCTTATGAAGTGGCAAAATTCCCTTGGGCAGCCTCTGGTCGTGCGATTGCCTCTGACTGTGCAGATGGTATGACGAAACTGATTTTCGATAAAAATACACATCGAGTCATCGGCGGTGCAATCGTTGGGACAAACGGGGGAGAATTGTTAGGTGAAATTGGTCTTGCCATCGAAATGGGTTGTGATGCCGAAGATCTGGCTTTAACTATTCATGCTCACCCAACTTTACACGAATCGGTTGGTCTTGCAGCAGAAGTATTTGAAGGGTCAATTACCGACTTACCAAATCCAAAAGCGAAGAAAAAATAATGCCTTTTGGGAGAAAGTAAATAGCAAACTTTCTTAAATACAATAAAAGAGCGGTTGAAATTTAGAAAATTTTCACCGCTCTTTTTATTTTTAAATTTGAGATTTAGGCGGCAAATGCCATTTTACGTTTTGGTTTAATTTGATGGATGGTATTTGTGACTGTGCCAATAATCGGTAAGTTGAGCCAGTTATCTGTTTTGATATTTTCTTGGGTCGAATCTAATGCAAAGAAGATAAACTCATTATTTTGATGAATCATAAATTCATAAATCTGAAATTGCGCGTTAATCTCTAACACGATCAGATCGCCAATCGATAATTGATCACTTTTCTCTACTACTAACATATCATCAACTTCAATGCCCCAAGCAAGCAGGTTAGGATTGGTTACCCGAATAAAGCAGGTTTGTTGTGGGCGTTTAACACAGTAAAGATTGAGATCCAGCTTTTTGCTGAAATTTAAGTGAGATTGTTGGATGTCCTCGTAAAGTGGCATCGGACGGTAAGATAATAAACGCTCGGGTTGAGCGACAGTATTGTTTATGCTATTCATCTTATCCCTCTTTATTTTAACTGGTTATTTATACAGTTCGAAATATACTGTTGTTATATACAGGTTGTCAAGAGGAAACCCCGCTTTATTGAAAAAAAAGTAAACTTTTTCTGCATATAAAGCGATCAAAATGTTTCATGTAATCGGTTGCTTGTGATTAATTTTTATTCAAATAAAGATAGGGTGAATAAGATATTTTCTAATAATATGGGGATTATTTTTAATGAATATCCCTTAATATATGGGAAATGTAAAAAATGATATTTTCTTTAATGAAAAAGTAAGCTATCTTTAGCACTGTTAGGGGGATCAAGCATTTGGTCTAAATTTTTACAATAAGTGCATGAGCACAAGATTACGTGATTTAATTATGAATACATCTCGTTTATTTAGTTTGTTTTTCCAAGGTAATTTGGTAAAACGTATTTTTATTGGTCTTATCTTCGGTCTGGTTGTCGCTCTGGTGACACCGACATTACAAGTTTCACTTGGGTTTAATTTAGCAGAAAAAGTTGGGGTGTTAGGTACCATTTTTGTGCGCTCATTACGTGCTGTTGCACCGATTTTAATTTTTGTTCTTGTTATGGCCGCCATTGCCAATAAAAAAATTGGCGCAAAAAGCAATATGAAATCCATTATTGTACTGTATCTTTTAGGGACGTTTTTAGCGTCACTTTCTGCCGTCATGGCGGGCTTTTTATTTCCGAGTGAAGTGGCATTAGCGACCAAAGAAGATATGGCTTCAGCCCCACAAGGTGTCGGTCAGGTACTATTAACTTTAGTCTTCAATGTGGTTGATAATCCATTAAATGCGCTTTTTAAAGCGAATTTCGTTGGCGTGTTAGCTTGGTCTATTGGTTTGGGCTTAGCGTTACGTCATGCGTCAGAAAGCACAAAAATCATGATATCCGATCTTGCGGAAGCGGTCTCTAAAATTGTGTATGTGATTATTGGATTTGCCCCAATTGGTGTATTTGGTTTGGTGAGTGAAACCTTAGCGGATAAAGGATTAGTCGCACTGGGTGGCTATATTCATTTATTAGCAGTCTTAGTCGGTACCATGTTATTTGTTGCGTTTGTCGTGAACCCAATTTTAGTTTACTGGAAGATTCGCCGTAATCCTTATCCATTAGTGTGGACGTGTGTACGTGAAAGTGGTTTAACCGCATTTTTCACGCGCAGTTCTGCCGCAAATATTCCGGTCAACATTAATCTTGCCAAACGTTTAAATTTAGATGAAGAAACTTATTCTGTATCGATTCCGTTAGGTGCAACCATCAATATGGCGGGGGCTGCAATTACTGTGACCATTCTTACGTTAGCCGCGGTGCATACCTTAGACATTCAAGTTTCTTTCTTTAGTGCGTTGTTATTGAGTGTCGTGGCGAGTATTTGTGCTTGTGGTGCCTCTGGTGTCGCGGGTGGTTCATTATTATTAATTCCATTAGCCTGTAGCTTATTTGGCGTTTCTGATGATGTGGCTGCACAAATGATCGGTGTCGGCTTTATTATCGGTATTTTACAAGATTCGACTGAAACGGCGTTAAATTCCTCAACGGACGTGTTATTTACTGCGGCAGCTTGTATTGCAGAAGAAAATAAACAAATTTAACAAAATGGTTATGGAATGAATAAAAAGCGGATAATTATCCGCTTTTTTTATCGGAGGATGTATGGGTAGCTTACAGCTTAAAGAGGCAAAATTTAAATTACATCAACATCAATCTTTACATATTCCCCAGTTCTGCTTACTTGCGGGACAGTTTTGGGCGGTAGTGGGGGGGAATGGCAGTGGAAAAACAGCTTTTGCGCTCGCGTTACAACAGCAATTAGTCCTCGAAAGTGGTGAATATCAGCATGCATTTCAGCAGGTGGCGTTATTGTCCTTTGAAAAACAGCAGCATATTCTTGAAGCCACTTTCAAGGATCGTAATCATGATGGGATAAGTCCAGATGATTTTGGTAAAACTGCACGTGAAACGATACTGAATGGTACAGGATCTGTGATTGTTTGTGAGGAATGTGCAGAAATCTTACATATTACATCTTTATTAGATCGCCCTTTCATTCAACTTTCCACAGGGGAAAGCCGTAAAGTCTTGTTATGCCAAGCGTTAGTGAGTCAACCAGATCTGTTGATTTTAGATGAACCCTTTGAAGGCTTAGACCAGCAATCAGTGCAAGATTGGTTGCATTTATTAGATAAATTAAAAACTCAAATGGCGATAATGCTGATCCTCAATCGTTTGTCTGATATTCCCGCACCAGCAAGTCATATTGCGATTCTGGACAATCGGGAGTTGGTTTTACAAGGGCAACGTGAGCATATTGAGCAACAACGTTTATTTCAACAACTATGTTATGCCGAGCATGCAGTAAATGAACCTTTACCTGCCCCCTTTGGTACACCAGTCCAGTTACCTGCTGATATGAATCCGTTTGAATTAAAAAAGGTAACGATTCAATATGGCGATAAAAAGATCCTTGATAATTTAACTTGGACAGTAAAACCACAACAACATTGGTGGATTAAAGGGCCGAATGGAGCAGGAAAATCGACCTTATTATCAGTGCTGACTGGGGATCACCCGCAATCTTATGCCAACCATGTGCTGTTATTTGGCCAACAACGTGGGAGTGGTGAAACCATTTGGGATATTAAACAAAAAATAGGCTATGTGAGTAGTCAGTTGCATATGGATTACCGTGTCAACTGTAGCGTAGTCGATGTCATTATCTCGGGCTTTTTTGATAGTATCGGTGTGTATCAACCTGTATCAGAAGCACTGCGTTTGAAAGCAATGCAGTGGTTGACACGTTTACATCTTGCACCATTGGCCAAAGTGCCTTTTCGTTCCCTATCTTGGGGACAACAACGGCTCTTGTTGATTACTCGCGCCATGGTTAAACACCCACCTATATTAATTTTAGACGAGCCTTTTCAGGGGTTGGATGGAGTGAATCGTAAATTGGTTAAACACTTTATTGAGCAACTTGTGCTAAATAGTCAAACGCAACTATTATTTGTCTCTCATCAAGAGCAAGATGCACCGAATTGCATGACTCATCGCTTTGAATTTATAGCAAATAATGATCAATATTCTTATATACAAAGTGCGCTCTAATTTGTTAGACTTTTTTACAATATTTACTCATCTAGGAGAATGACGATGGACTTTATTAATGGTTTACCCATAGCAACAATTTTCTTTATTGTGCTAGTGATTTTTGTGTTGTATTCCACTTTAAAAACCGTGCCACAAGGTTATCATTGGACGATTGAACGTTTTGGGCGTTATACGCGTACCTTAACGCCTGGTTTGAATTTTGTGGTGCCATTTATTGACCGTGTTGGTCGTCGTATTAACATGATGGAACAGGTGTTAGATATCCCTTCACAAGAAGTCATTTCGAAAGATAATGCCAATGTGTCGATTGACGCAGTGTGTTTTGTGCAAGTCATTGATGCACGTAATGCTGCCTATGAAGTTAACCATTTAGAACAAGCGATTATTAACCTTACCATGACGAATATCCGTACTGTACTGGGTTCAATGGAATTAGATGAAATGCTTTCACAACGTGATTCCATTAATAGTCGTTTGTTGTCTATCGTGGATGAAGCTACCAATCCTTGGGGGATTAAAGTCACCCGTATTGAAATTCGAGATGTCCGCCCGCCGCAAGAATTGATCGCGGCAATGAATGCACAAATGAAAGCGGAACGTAACAAACGTGCGGATATTTTAGAAGCAGAAGGGGTACGTCAAGCGGAAATTTTACGTGCCGAAGGGGATAAACAGGCTCGTATTTTAAAAGCAGAAGGGGAACGTCAAGAAGCCTTTTTACAAGCAGAAGCGCGTGAACGTGCAGCAGAGGCGGAAGCGCGTGCGACGCAAATGGTTTCTGAAGCGATTGCGAGTGGCGATACTAAAGCGATCAACTACTTTATTGCGCAAAAATATACCGAAGCGTTAAAAGAAATCGGTGGTTCAGAGAATAGTAAAGTGGTGCTTATGCCATTAGAAGCAGGCAATTTAATCGGATCGATTGCTGGTATCGCGGAATTATTGAAAGGCGATAAAAAAGCCTAATTACTGTCAGTGAGGTCAATATGGAATGGTTTTCCACGTGGAGTCCTTGGCATTGGCTCATTTTAGGATTTGTTTTACTCATTGCTGAACTAGTGCTGCCGGGCGTTTTCTTGCTTTGGTGGGGACTCGCTGCCGTGGTCATTGCGGGCGTGATGGCCTTGATACCAAGCGTCTCCTTAACCGTATTGGCGATCAGCTATGCCATTCTGGCCATTATTCTGAGTGTCGTTTGGTGGAAGTACCAACACGGTAAGGATAAAGCAGATCAGTTACATTCGTCATTAAATCAACGTGATCACGCGATGCTCGGGACAAGAGGCACCGTACAAGAAATCGCTCCTCATGGCATTGGGCGTGGACATTTTGGTGATACCACTTGGCGCATTCAAGGCGCTGATTTACAGGTTGGTGATTTAGTTGAAGTGTACCAAGTGGACGGTATTACGTTAAAAGTGAAAAAAGTGAATTAAACATTATGCATCATCTCATTATTTTTGCCCATCCAAATAGCCAAACGAGTTTTAACCGTGCGATTTTGGATGCGGTTGTACAAACCAGTCAACAGTTAGAAGTACATGCTGTCGTACGTGATCTTTATACACTCAATTTCAATCCCATTTTATCTTGGGAAGAATTGCAAGCGGTTTATCAAGATATCGTGCCAGCAGAGGTCAAATTTGAGCATCAGCTCATTAGCCAAGCCGATTTAATTACATTAATTTACCCGTTATGGTGGATGGGTTTTCCCGCCATCTTGAAAGGTTACTTAGATCGTGTATTAAGTCATGGCTTTGCCTATAAAACAGAAGAGGGGCAATCTGTTGGTTTATTGGGCGGCAAAAAAATGCAACACTTTATTACCATTGGCAATAACGTGGAGATTTACCAAAATATGGGATTTGCACAATCATTAAAGGATTGTTTGGTAGATGGATTATTCAATTATTGTGGCATCACCGATATTCAGCACGAATTGTTCGGTGATATTCATTTAATTGACGATCACGCACGTCACGGCATGTTGCAAAAGGTCAGTGAGAAAACACGTGAAAATTTGACCGCACTTTTAGAGAAAAAACATGACAACTGAAAACCAACTTAACGCTTTTTCCATGATCAGTCGCCTGTTTGGCAATTTGTTTTATCGATCACCCAATGATCCGATTTTAGCCAACGTATTTGCTTGGTTGCAGCAGCAAGGTCTTAGCTCAATTTGGGCATTAGATACAGATAGCCAAAGTCAACAAGCCCTTGACAGCGTGCAAATGCCATTGGATTTAAATGCATTAGCCAAAGAATACGAAAGATTATTTGTTGGTGATATACCACAAGTTAGCGCCAAACTGAGTGATTACGGAATTTCTGTTGCAGAATTTGTTCATTTTAGACAACTTAGAGGGATGCCTGCGCTAGAAAGTGCGGATCATTTTGCGTTACTTTTATTAACGGCTTCTTGGATTGAAGACAATCTTGATTCTGTGGCGGCGCAACATCAACTGTTTGAGCAATTCTTATTGCCTTGTGCAAGCAAGTTTCTTGCTCAAGTGGAAAGTAAAGCAAGCTTGCCTTTTTATCGTGCCTTAGCCATGTTGTCGAAAGAAATATTGGCGGCGATGGCAGATGAATTAGAAGAATACGCTGATCAAATCGTATAAGTTTTTTTCTTGTCACAAACAAAAAGCAGCGTGAAAAAACGCTGCTTTTAATCTTTCTTGAGTACCCACCGTACGTTTGCTAGCACAACGTCTATTAGACCTTATTCCTCATCATATAAACTGGGTTCATTTTCATCAGGGCGGGTTTTAAAACGGCGATGTAGCCACATGTATTGTTCTACCCCTTTCATAATTTCTGTCTCTACCACTTGATTCATACGAATAGCAATACGGGTTTCATCTGTAATATCGGAAAAATCCACTGGGGGGGAAATCTTGACCGTATAACCAGAACCATCCACATTACGTAACGGAGCAAAAGGAATGACCTTACTGGTTGGAGAGGATTTTAATAAGTAATAGGTACCTGTCGTGGTTGCTGCATCTGGGACGGCAAAAAAGGGCACAAAGACCGCATTTTTACGTCCATAATCATGATCAGGCGCATACCAAATAATTTCACCTTGGCGCAAGGCACGGATCATGCCACGCAAATCTTTTCGATCGAGGAGATCTTTATTGGAACGTAGGCGCCCTTGTATTTGTAGCCAATCCATCAATGGATTGTCGTTCGGGCGATAAACGCCAATGCCTGGTTGATGCAGGCCAACAATGCGCGCACCCAATTCTAAAGTTAAGAAATGGACACCAACAAAGATAACCCCATCTTGTTTGTATTCTTTTAAATAGTTTAGGCCCTCGATTTTGGACCATTTTTTGATTCTTGCATCAGACCAAAACCATGCCATCCCCGTTTCGATCACAGCCATCCCCGTAGCTTTTAAATTGGTTTGTAATAAAGTTTCTATTTGTTCAGCAGAATAATGGGGAAAACAGAGTTGTAAATTTCGGCGAGCAATTTTAGCACGACGTTTACCCACCTCTGATTTGGCTAATAACCAACCCAATCCATGTCCGAGTTTGTATAAAACAGGGTAGGGTAGGCATAAGATCAGACGCCATAACGCCACTCCTAGCCAGAATCCCCAGTGTTTGGGTTTTAAAAATGCTTTTTGAAATGTTGGGAGTTTATTGTGTGTCATAAAATTGCTTTAGTCTCTTTATTGATAAATAGAGAGTAAGAAAACATTACTCAATTTGTAATAATATGACAAATTATCGCATAAATAGGGCGTGAATATTACTAGTTATGACATAATTAGGAAAGTCATCTCAGAAAAAGTCGTGCAATTTGTTGACGGTAAAGGGGAAATCAGTATTTTCCTATGTTAAAATTAAGTAATTTTTTATTAAGAGAGAATGAAAATGTTTCAATATTCTGCAGAATTTAAACAAGCAAAAGTGTTGGTATTGGGTGATGTCATGCTCGACCGTTACTGGTTTGGGGCAACAAATCGTATTTCACCAGAGGCACCAGTACCAGTGGTCAGAGTGCAAGATAATGAAGAACGTGCTGGGGGCGCAGCGAACGTGGCGATGAATATTGCCGCATTAAATGTCCCCGTCAAATTACTTGGCTTAACGGGGCTTGACGAAACAGGTATGGCTTTAGAAAGTTTATTAGCAAAAAGCCGTATTGCATGTGATTTTGTACAATTACATACTCATCCAACCATTACAAAATTACGTATTTTGTCGCGCCATCAACAGTTATTACGCTTAGATTTTGAAGAAGATTTTCAGAATGTGACAAGTGATGATTTATTACAAAAATTAGATAAGGCACTACCTGATTATGGCGCATTAGTGTTGTCGGATTATGGTAAAGGCACATTAAATCAAGTGCAAAAAATGATTCAACTTGCACGTAAAGCCAATATTCCTGTATTAATCGATCCGAAAGGTACGGATTTTGAACGTTATCGTGGCGCGACGTTATTAACACCAAATATGGCTGAATTTGAAGCGGTAGTCGGTCAATGTCATTCAGAAGAAGAGATTATTGAAAAAGGCTTAGCATTAATTGAACAGATCGAACTGAGTGCACTGTTAGTGACGCGTTCTGAAAAAGGGATGACCTTATTACGCCCAAATCAACCCGCATTCCATTTAGCCACAGAAGCCAAAGAAGTCTTTGATGTAACCGGGGCGGGGGACACGGTGATCAGTGTGCTAGCCACCGCGTTAGCCGACGGACGTGCTTTTGAAGAAGCGTGTTATTTAGCCAATGTCGCTGCAGGTATTGTGGTGGGTAAATTGGGGACATCAACGGTTTCTAGCGTGGAATTAGAAAATGCTATTCATGGTCGCTCCAATACGGGATTTGGCATCATGAGTGAAGCGGAGCTCAAACGTGTGGTCGCACAAGCGAAGGCACGTGGTGAGAAAATTGTGATGACCAATGGCTGTTTTGATATTCTACATCCGGGACATGTCTCTTACCTTGAGAATGCACGCAAATTAGGCGATCGTTTAATTGTCGCGGTGAACAGTGATGCCTCAGTCAAACGCCTGAAAGGTGATACACGCCCAATTAATGATCTCCAAGCGCGTATGGCAGTATTAGCTGGACTTTCTTCAGTCGATTGGCTAGTGGAATTTCATGAAGATACACCACAACGTTTAATTGCCGAAGTATTACCGGATTTATTGGTGAAAGGGGGCGATTATAAACCCGAAGAGATCGCAGGTAGCCAAGAAGTGTGGGCAAATGGCGGTGATGTCCGAGTACTGAATTTTGAAAATGGTTGTTCAACCAGTAATGTGATTAGCAAGATCCAGCAGTTGAAAGAGTAAGATTGTTTTTGAGTTGATCTTAGTCATTACCTATTTTGAGCAAAGGGCAAACGTGCTGTTTGCCCTTCTTTGTGAGATTAAAATAGGGTAATGGCATCAATGCGTGATAGGAAAAGATCTTTTTTTCACGACCTACTTTTTTCTTTGCTTGTGCAAAAGAAAAAGTAGGCAAAAAGAAAGTACGCCCTGATTTTTTTTGTTTCTTCGCTTGTTACTTATTTTGCAAACTCGTTTGGCAAGTCAAGCTCAAATAAGGAAGTGTTGCTCAAAAGTTAACGCAACCGCTACGGCGAAAAATAAGGGGGAAAGGGAATGTAACTTTGTTTGCAAAAATTTTTTTAAATTAACCGCACTTTCATTCAATTTGATGCAACAATTTCTCAATCTGTTTCAATCCATTTAATCTCGTGCTACTTAGTCGCTGGGCAATACCCAATTCACTAAAATAGGCAGTTAAATCAAATTGCTTAAGTTGTTCGGCGGTGTTACCCTGAATTTCTTGTAGCAAAATCCACAACAACCCATTGATGATACGAGCTTCACTGTAGGCTTGGAAATCAAAAGTGCGGTCATTTTTTTCATTAATTTTAAACCAGACTTTCGCCTCACAACCTGAAATAGGTTGCATCTCAGCGAGCTGTTGTGCGGTTGGGATTGGCAATTGTTTTCCCGCTTGAATAATCAAACGATAACGATCTTCCCAGCTTTTAGCGTTAAGGAATTGTGCTTTCATCATTTACTCTAATAAGGCTAACGCATTATCGAGGGCCTGGAAAAAGGCCTCGACATCCGCTTGTTGATTATAAGGGGCAAAGGAAAGACGCAAAGTGCTATCTTGTCCTAAGCGGGCGAGGTAAGGTTGAGCGCAATGTTCACCTGCCCGTAAGGCGATATTTTGTTCTGCAAGTAGTGTGGCGATATCAGAGGTGGCTATACCGTTAAAAACAAAACAGACGATGCGACTGGGTTGAGGTGATAAAAATAGCTGGCAAGTTGGATAGGTTTTTAATCGTGCTTTGCATTGTTCGGCTAAGGCAACGGCATGTTGTTCCGCGAGAACCAAATCCCATTGACTTAACCATGCTAAGACAGCATTAAAGCCAATTACCCCGGCAATATTCGGTGTACCAGCTTCTAGGCGATAAGGTAAATCGGCAAAACTGATCTGTTGTGCCGATACCCGGTCCACCATTTTGCCACCGTATAGTAGCGGCTGAAGTTGTTCAAGTGCACTCAGCTTGCCACTTAACACACCGAGTCCGTTTGGTCCATAAAGTTTATGGGCAGAAAAGGTAATAAAATCGGCATCTAAGGTTTGTAAATCAATAGGCAAGTGACTGATTGCTTGTGCCGCATCGATTAACACGAAAGCCTTGCTATGTTGACGTATCACGTGAATCAAGTTCGCAATCGGTTGTTCTGTACCAGTGACATTGGAAACAAAGTTTAATGCAATCAAGACGGTGTTTTCATTGAGCGCCTCAATAAGTGTCTGTTCCTCGATGAGCCATTGATCATTGATCGGCAATACATGCAATGTCGCGCCGTATTGACGCGCGATTTCAGACCAAGTGACAAAATTGGCGTGGTGATCCGCTTCACTAATAATGATTTCAGCCTTTGGATTCAGTCGGTGGGATAAACCTCTCGCCACCAAGTTGATCGCATGGGTTGTGCCCGATGTCCAAATAATGGTCTCTCTGCTTTCTGCATGGATGAACTCTTTTACTCGCTCACGTGCTTGTTCAAAAAGTGCGGTCTGTTTTTCATCATATTGACTCCGATGTACCGAGCCCGCAGATTGATAATAGGCTGTTGTGGCATCAATCAGCGCGTGTGGCTTTAGTGCGGTTGCCGCGCTGTCTAAATAGATGACAGCCTCTTCTTGTTGGAAGTAAGGAAAATGTTGTTTAAATACGCTTGGATTGAATGTCATCTTATCTTCTCTTTTTTCTACGCCATTGTTCTGGTGGAATGGGGTGCGCATCTTGCCACAAACCAAGGCGAGCTTTCATCGCTTGTTTCTGCGCGTTTAAATACATCGGATCACGATTATAACGCGTGTATGCCCAAGCCATCCCCGATTCGACCATTTTGATATTCATATTTTCATGTTGTGCATTATAAACAACGGCTAAAGTGCGTTGGTAGGGGTCATTGCCTAAAATGCGCAATTGTATCGACTTTTGATAGACTAGCTTGGCTAAAAATTGTTTGGCTTTGTTGCCAAAGGGTTGATTTTTTTCTGGCGCATCAATGTCCGCCAAGCGAACATGAAGTGGTTTCTTATTTTTTAATAAGCACGTCAAACTATCCCCATCCGTAATCGCGATGACTTGGCAAGACACGGAACGACTGGCTTGACTACAATCTGTGAAGCATAAGCAACACAATGCCATAATGGCTAATTTTTTATACATACGACGAAAAATCCTTATAAAACGCATATATTCTACCTAAAAACTAACAAAAGAGACAAAATGGGAGTAAAATATTCCCTCATTTTTATTAAGACAATGTGTGTTATTGTCAACAACGATGGAGTAAAAATGACTCGGAAAATGTTTGATTTAGCCCGTTCATTGGGAATTTTGTATTTAATGTTATTTATCGGTGAGTGGATTGCACACCATCTTAATATTGGGATTCCTGCCAGTATTTGGGGATTGTTACTGTTATTTTTGGGGTTAACGTTTAGGCTAATTAAGTTAGACTGGGTGTTATTTTCAGCCAGTTTATTAATTCGTTACATGGCATTATTATTTGTCCCTGTCAGTGTTGGGGTAATAAAATATGCGGATGTATTGTTTGGGCAAATGAAAGTCTTGTTATTACCTAATATATTAAGCACTTTTTTGACCTTGATTGTTATCGGTTTACTGTCTGATTACTTATTTTCCTTAAGCTCTTTTTCCCATCTACGTAAAAAAGTCGCTAGAAAACAAGCGGAGAAAGCATGATGAATTGGAGTCTTTATGGGTATTCTGTGTTAACATTGTTGGCTTTTGCGGTGGCGGTAAAAATCAGCCAACGTTGGAAATCGATTTTATTTAATTCATTTGTTTTAACTGTCACGCTATTAGTGGTGGTGTTATTAACAATAAACATCCCTTATGATGATTATTTACAAGGCAATGCCCCTTTGAATAATTTATTAGGGATCAGTATTGTAGCACTCGCCGTGCCATTATATGAACAGCTCCACCAAATTAGTCGTTATTGGAAAAATATTTTGCTAACGACTTGTTTGGCTTCATTGCTTTCTATGCTTTCAGGTGCGGGTTTAGCTTTATACTTAGGTGCCACACCAGAAATGGTGGCGACCGTGTTGCCTAAGTCGGTTACGACACCTATTGCAATGGCGGTATCTGAGGGCTTAGGTGGGATTCCGTCTATTGCCGCAGTTGGTGTGATCATCGCGGGGTTACAAGGGTCTGTGTTAGGTTTGCTGACGTTAAAAAAATTAAACATCAAACATGCAGAGGCTCGCGGATTAGCGATCGGGGCGATTTCCCATGCCTTAGGTACGGTAACCTGTATGGAGAGTGATCAAAAAGCCGGTAGTTATAGTTCCATTGCCCTCGTATTATGTGGCATTATGACCTCTATTCTTGCACCGATCACCTTTAAAATCATTTATTTCATTATGGCATAGTATGAGTAATCAATTCGATCCCATTTGGCAATCGCGCTTTATTGCGGATAAACCGCGTGAAAAAGATCATCGTCCACCTTTTCGTCGGGATCGTGGGCGTATTTTGCATTCAGCCGCATTCCGTTGTTTACAAGCGAAAACACAAATTCATGCTGTGGGTGAAAATGATTTTTATCGCACGCGTTTGACACACTCCTTAGAAGTGGCACAAATTGGTAGTAGTTTGGTGGCGCAAATGCGTTTTAGTGAGGCATTTACAACCTTAGCGCAACAAACGCAACAAGATAAGGCGGAATTACAAAAAAACCTCAAAGCCTTGCTACCAAGTAATGATCTGATTGAAAGTTTATGCTTTGCCCATGATATTGGTCATCCGCCTTTTGGTCACGGTGGGGAAGTGGCATTGAATTATATGATGCGAGAACATGGGGGATTTGAAGGTAACGCGCAGACCTTTCGTTTACTCACCAAATTAGAGCCTTATACGCCAAATGCAGGAATGAATTTAACCCGCCGTACCCTTTTGGGCATTGTTAAATACCCAACGATTTTAGATGTTTCCTCCGCACAATATGCCGAGCTCCCCTCTGATCCGAATGCGAATTCACGTTATGTCAAGATGAACGGTTGGCGTCCAGGAAAAGGAATATTTCGGGATGATGTGTTGATGTTTGAGTGGTTGCTTGAGCCATTGTCGGTCAATGATCGTGAGTTATTTGGACAATTTAAACAAGTGCGGTCGGATGCTAAACAAATTTTGAAAACGAAATTTAAATCCTTAGATTGTAGTCTCATGGAATTAGCCGATGATATTGCCTATGGTGTGCATGATCTGGAAGATGCCATTGTAGTCGGGATGGTGAATTTACACCAATGGCAAAGCGCACTGACAGCCTTGAGACATTGCCCATCGGAATGGATCCAAAAACATATTGATTCCATCACAGACAAGCTGTTTTCTGATCAACATTATTTACGCAAAAATGCGATCGGGGCGCTCGTCAATTATTTTATTACTAGCGTGCGTTGGACATTAACAGCCGATTTTGATGAACCCTTACTCCGTTACAATGCGCAATTACCCGCAGAAGTGGAAGCGGTATTACAAATATTCAAAGCGTTTGTGCGAGAGCATGTGATTTTAAACGTTGAAACACAACGGATTGAATACAAAGGGCAACGTATCTTAACGGAAATGTTCCAAATTTTTGAATCTGATCCCGAACGTTTACTGCCACGTAATACAGCGAAACGTTGGCAACATGCGCCAGAGAAGGGGAAAAAACGGGTGATCTGTGATTATATGGCTGGTATGTCCGATGCTTATGCATTGCGGGTTTATCAACAATTATAATGCGCCTTTCTGTGTTGTTGAACAAAGACAGACAGTCTAGACGTAATGATTTATACCGATGCTGAAAACCCATTTCCTTATTTTAATAAAAACGTATTTTAACCAAGAGGCATTATGGCACTAGTTTCCCTCACCAATGGATATCTTTCCTTTAGTGATCATCCTTTATTAGATCATACCGACTTACATATTGAAGCAGGTGAGCGAGTGTGTTTAGTTGGACGTAATGGCGCGGGCAAATCCACGCTAATGAAAATTCTGGCTGGTGACGTCATGATGGATGACGGTCGGTTACAGTTTGAAAAAGATATTATCGTTTCTCGTTTAGAACAAGATCCGCCACGTCATGCCAGTGGCAACGTATTTGATTATGTGGCAGAAGGGATTGAACATTTAGCGGATTTGTTAAAAAATTATCACCGTATCTCTTTATTATTAGAACATGACTGCAGTGAAACCGTTTTAAACCAGCTTGCACAAGTGCAAGCCAAGCTGGATCTCGCAGATGGATGGCGTTTCGAGAGTAAAATTAAAGATGTCTTAGCCACATTATCATTACATCCAGATACGTTGTTATCCGAATTGTCAGGTGGTTGGCTACGTAAGGCCGCATTAGCCCGGGCGTTAGTCTGTGATCCCGATGTGTTGTTATTAGATGAACCAACCAACCATTTGGATGTGGACGCCATTGAATGGCTCGAAACCTTTTTACTTGGTTTTTCAGGCAGTATTGTTTTTATTTCACATGACCGCTCTTTTATTCGCAAAATGGCGACCCGTATTGTGGATTTAGACCGAGGCAAATTAGTCTCTTATCCAGGCAACTACGATCTTTATCTCAGTACGAAAGAAGAAAACCTACGCATCGAAGCCTTACAAAATGACTTATTTGATAAAAAGTTAGCGCAGGAAGAAGTGTGGATTCGACAGGGAATTAAAGCCCGCAGAACCCGTAATGAAGGGCGTGTCCGAGCGTTAAAGGCTTTGCGTGAAACACGTCGTCAACGTCGAGAAGTACTTGGCACCGCCAAATTACAAATTGATACTTCTAGTCGCTCTGGCAAAATGGTGTTTGAGCTAGACAATGTCAGCTATCAAGTGGCAGGTAAAACGCTATTGAAAGATTTTAGTAGCACCATTCTACGTGGTGATAAGATTGCCTTAGTGGGGCCAAATGGTTGCGGAAAAACCACCTTTATCAAATTATTATTGGGTGAAATCCAACCAACCTCAGGTAGCGTGCGTTGTGGGACAAAACTTGATATTGCTTATTTTGATCAATATCGCGCTGATCTCGATCCTGAAAAAACAGTGATGGATAATGTTGCTGATGGTAAACAAGATATTGAAGTGAACGGCATCAAACGTCATGTATTGGGGTATTTACAAGATTTTTTATTTCCACCAAAACGGGCAATGACACCTGTCAAAGCCTTGTCAGGTGGGGAAAGAAATCGCTTACTCTTAGCAAAATTATTATTGAAACCGAATAATTTATTAATTCTGGATGAGCCAACCAATGATCTTGATGTTGAAACACTTGAATTGCTTGAAGAAATTTTAACAGACTATCAAGGTACGTTATTAATCGTCAGTCACGATCGTCAGTTTATCGACAATACCGCCACAGAATGTATTATGTTTGAAGGTGAAGGGCAACTTAACGAATATGTTGGTGGTTTCCATGACGCGAAGCAACAACAAGCTAACTATTTTGCGCATAAAGTCGAACAAGACGCACTAAAACAGAAAAAAGCGCCTACTGGAGAAAGTGCGGTTGAAAGCAAGCATATTTCAAATAACAGCAAAGCACAAACCAAAGCAGTCAAACTGACTTATAAAGAACAACGCGAATTAGAACAATTACCTCAGCGTTTGGAAACGTTAGAAGCGGAAATCCATTCCTTACAAGCTGAAATTGCAGGGAGTGAGTTTTTTCAACAAGCGTATGAATATACGGCTGCAAAATTACATGCCTTAGCACAAGCAGAGCAAGCGTTAGAAGAGGCTTTTGCACGTTGGGAAGCGTTAGAGGAAAAGCAAAATCTGAGTAAGTCAGGGTCATCGATATAGAGAGACTGGATTGTGTTTCAAAAAGCGAAAAGGGCGAAAATGATGGTTTTCGCCCTTCTTTTCAAGTGAATGTGTTATTTGATTTGTTGTTTCATTGCGTCTGCGACCAGTTCGGCTTCAGGTCCAAGAATCACCTGTAAGCCATTATCACCTAATTTGACATTCCCTTTTGAGCCTAGCGTTTTTAATTGTTCTTCATTCACTTTGTTACGATCAACTAATGTTAAGCGTAAGCGAGTAATGCAAGCATCGATAGATTGGAAGTTGTCTTTACCACCTAATGCAACAATAAAGTGAGCGGCGCGTTCTTCACGAGAGGCATCTCTTTTCACGCTAATTTCCACCTCCTCTTCTTCACGACCAGGCGTTTTTAAATTGAATGCTTTGATTGTCGCACGGAAGATAACATAGTAAATCACACCGAATACGACACCTTGTACAAGTAACATGTACCAATCTTTAGCGAGAGGGTTTTGTGAAGAAAGTACCATATCCACGAAACCTGCACTGAAACCGAAACCTGCCATCCATTGCATTGAGGCCGCAATAAAGACAGATAAACCAGTTAATAAGGCGTGAATGACATATAAGACAGGAGCAACGAACATGAACGCAAACTCTAATGGTTCGGTGACCCCAGTAAAGAATGACGCTAATGATGCGGCAATCATTAATGAAGCGACCTGCGCTTTTTTGCCTGGTTTTGCACTATGATAAATGGCTAATGCCGCTGCCGGTAAACCAAACATCATGACTGGGAAGAACCCTGCTTGATACATACCAGTGACACCCAATACAGCGGTGCCATTTGCAAGAGATTGTGCACCACCTAAGAAGTTAGGAATATCGTTGATGCCTGCCACGTTGAACCAGAACACAGAGTTTAACGCATGGTGCAACCCAACAGGGATTAACAAGCGGTTTAAGAAACCATAGATTCCCGCACCAGTTGCGCCAATATCTGTGATGGATTTACCAAAGCCAACTAATCCGTTAAAAATCATCGGCCATAAGTACATGAGGATGAAAGATACAATGATCATCACAACAGAGGTCACGATAGGAACTAAGCGTTTACCACTGAAAAAGGCTAATGCTGGGGGTAATTCCACTTGATGGAAACGGTTATATAATTCAGCAGAAATGACACCGACTAAAATCCCAATAAATTGGTTGTTAATTTTGCCAAAGGCGGCAGGCACTTGATCCGCAGCAATACCTTGTAATTGTGCGACAGCACCTGGTGACAGTAAGGTGGTGACCACTAAAAAGCCCACTAAGCCTGAAAGTGCGGCTGAACCATAGTTTATCTTTAGACATACCAAATGCCACACCAACAGCAAACAGAATGGCCATATTATCAATAATGGCGGCACCCGATTTGATCAGGAAAGCTGCAAGCTGACTTTCTCCGCCCCACCCATTCGGATCAATCCAGTAACCAATACCCATTAAGATAGCGGCAGCAGGGAGTGCGGCAACAGGCACCATTAATGCTTGCCCAATTCTTTGTAAGTAACTTAGAATGCTCATAGGAACTCCTTTTTATATTTTTCTCGATATTGTTGAGAAAAAAAGTAAACGTTTTCTCAAGCGTCTCTAACTATATGCTGATAATTTTCTATTGCAAATTAAAACTGTTGTTTTTGTGATTCTTATCACTAAATATTCCATTGCTATGAATTTTTATTGGCTATTTAAAATCACTTATTTTATAATGCAAAAAAATAAAAACTCCATTTTGGAAAAAAAAATGATGTCGATATTTCAAAATGGTGTTAACGATAAGGGAATCATTGATTTCACGGTAATTTCACATACAAAAAGAGGTAACACATTATGCGTTTAATTCCATTACACAATATTGATCAAGTCGCAAAATGGTCCGCACGTTATATTGTTGATCGTATTAATCAATTTCAACCAACAGAAACACGCCCATTCGTATTAGGTTTGCCTACTGGTGGCACACCACTGAAAACCTATCAAGCGCTTATTGAGCTCTATAAAGCCGGTGAGGTGAGCTTTAAACATGTTGTGACCTTCAATATGGATGAGTATGTTGATTTACCCAAAGAACATCCTGAAAGTTACCATTCTTTTATGTATAAAAACTTTTTTGATCATATTGATATTCAAGAAGAAAATA
>JBLUWJ010000016.1:0-43135 GCA_049888895.1 Bisgaard Taxon 45
ATTCAAGAATTATCGATAAATCTTCAAGAAATTATTCATGAGTTCAAAAGAAATTGTATGCCAGAAGGATACTTTATATGTGAAGAGCCTGACGGAACAATCATCATCACAGATGAAATCAGTTGTAATCAAACAATATTAACAAGAGAAGTTTTAGATAAAGAAAAATTAACAAAGAAAGAAGTTATATCTTTGTTCAAAAAAAATAGATTTTAAATTAATCCAACAAATCAACTACTTCTTCAATATCCGGGGCGTAGTATGTATTAAGTAAAATTTTAATATCTCTATGCCCTGAAATTTTAGCCAAAGTCATCACTTCAACTTTCTTACTCATTCTACTTAGTGCTTCTCGTCTCGTGTCGTGAAAGTGTAAGTCGGCATCAACAAGCCCCGCGCGATCTTTCAATGTTCTGAAAGTAGCATCTAGCGAACTCGCGTTCATTTGAAAAATGCGGTCATCATCTTCACTTTTGATGAGATGAAGATGATTGATGATTTTTCTAGCTTGTGAAGAAAGGGGAATATCACGTGCGTGGCCATTTTTTGAAGTCGGAATGTGTAAAATTCTAGAATCAGATCGCAAGTCATCCCATTTTGCATTGCAAATCTCACCGGCACGCATTGCCGTTTCAATCGCAAATAGCATTGCTGCAGCTGTACGACTTTGCACAGTTAGCGGAAGATAATTGAAATCATAACCAGCAACAAATGTCAGCCGTTCTATTTCTTCTGAAGAATATCGGCGATTGCGTTCTGGCGGAATGGCTGGTTTTTTCACATTCTTGAGATGATTTTCTTTCAAGTATTTCCATTCTGTGATTGCTGTCGTAATAATGTGCGAAAGAGTATTCCATTCTCTAAGCACACTTGCCTCACTAACTTGTGAAAGTCGTTCATCACGCCACTGCACAAAGTGATGTTCTTGTAAATCGATTAATCTCACGTTAGAAATCGGCATATTTAGCAAGCGAAGTAAACGCAACTTTTCAGCACGATAGCCCTTTTTATTTATGCTCACTTCTTTGATATATTTATCGACAAGTTGTGCAAAAGTGATGTCGGGAATATCAGTGAATACACCGTTTATGATTTTTTGTTCTATGTCTAACGCCCACGCTTGCGCATCAGCTTTAGTCCGAAATGTTGCTGATTTATAGACACCTTTTTTGCGAATTTGAACTCGCCAACCTGATTTTTGTTTGTTAAAAGTCGCCACGCCTAACTACCATTATTTTTGCACAATTCACTGTGCAATTTTGTGCAAATGTATTTCATAAATGAAGTATGGCGGATCATAAACGATGAAAAAAGAGAAGTAAAATACTATATAAAAAAACAGTATATTTTTGTTGAAGTGCTTAATGTAGTTTGTAACTTATTGATTTTTAAATATTAAAGATAAAGAAAAAGCCGACAAAAGTCGGCTTTCTTTTTTAATGCTGTTTATCAATGGTGCCTAGGGCCGGACTCGAACCGGCACACCCGAAGGCGGTTGATTTTGAATCAACTGCGTCTACCAATTTCGCCACCCAGGCTAATATTGATAAAGAGCATCAAATTAGTTCCGTATTATACCGTTTCATTGATAGGTTACAAGTAAAAAATGATTTTTGAAACTCAATTGTCTTTATTTTCATCAGTGTGGCTTTTCTGAGTTACGTTATTAGTGTATTAAAAATAACCATATAAAAACAAAGGTTTTTTGCTTAAATTTTTTGTAAAAAAAAGACAGTTTCTTTTGAAAAAAACACCAATTGCAAATATAATTAAAAACTATTATCAATATTGATTGATGATGTTTTTTTAACCATTATGCTTACTTAAGGATACTGTCAACATTATGCTAAAAGCACAAATTGCAGATTATATTGCACAAAATCCATTGGCCATTACCTTGGATATGGCTTCACATTTTGGAAAGCCCGAAGGTGAAATTTTATGTGACTTACCTGATGAGTTTGTTCGTGTTTTTTCTGGTGAACGCGCGGAAGAAGTACTTACTGAGATCAGTAGTTGGGGAACGTTTACTACCATTATCGAAAAGGAAGGCTCTATTTTTGAAATCAAAGATCGTTTTCCAACAGGAATGGTAGGGCGCGGTTATTATAATTTGAATATGAAAGATGAAGAAGGCACTCTACATGGTCATCTTAAATTAGATAATATCAGTAAAATTGCCTTTGTCAGCTTACCGTTCCGTGGCAAAGAAAGTTATAACATCGCATTTATTGCCAATAATGGGCAAACTATTTTTAAAGTGTATTTGGGGCGTGATGCTGAGCGTCGGTTATTCCCAGAACAAGTTCAAAAATTTAACGCATTTATTTAGAAGGTAAAGAAGTAATGACAACGAATCGTGAAGAAGTATTACAAAATCGTTTAGGACCAGAAATTCAAGAATTAAAAACAAAATGTAAAACTATTATGCTCGCTACTGTCGGCGAAGATGGCAATCCTAATGTGAGCTATGCGCCATTTGCCATTAATAATGGTGAATATCAAGTCTTCATCTCCACGATTGCACGCCATGCGCGTAATTTACAAGCCGTGCCAAAAGTTTCCTTGATGTTAATTGAAGATGAAAGCCAAAGTCGTCAGATTTTTGCTCGTCGTCGCTTATCGTTTGATGCCGTCTCGCGTATTGTTGAACGAGAAACAGAAGAATGGCACTCGGGGATTGAGGCATTAAAAGCAAGGCATGGTGCATTGATGGATGAATTATCTCGAATGAAAGATTTTCATTTATTTAGTTTCAAACCCTCACAAGGGTTATTTGTAAAAGGTTTTGGTCAAGCTTTCCAAGTGAGTCATGATGATTTAGTGCGTTTTGTTCACTTGGTTGAAGGACATCAAGAATAAATTTTGTCAACTTTTTAGGGTATTTACTTGAGGTGAGGAAAATGCATACAACAACAATAAAATTTTCTGCAATGACATTGGCGTTATTGAGTTATTCTGGCATCACGCTGGCAGAGAATAATCAAGACGCGACTGAACTTGATACGATTACCGTTTCTTCTCAACAAGACGAAATGGATATTAAAGAGAAAAAAGTCGGTGAAACCGTCAAAACAGCGAGTCAATTAAAACGTCAACAAGTGCAAGATAGCAGAGATTTAGTGCGCTATGAAACCGGTGTGACAGTGGTTGAAGCTGGACGTTTTGGATCAAGTGGTTATGCGATTCGTGGTGTGGATGAAAATCGTGTTGCGATTACGGTAGATGGACTTCATCAAGCAGAAACCCTTTCTTCTCAAGGCTTTAAAGAATTATTTGAAGGATACGGCAATTTTAACAATACGCGAAATAGTGTAGAAATTGAAACGTTGAAAGTCGCTAAAATTGCGAAAGGCGCTGATTCAGTCAAAGTAGGGAGCGGCTCGTTAGGCGGGGCAGTACTGTTTGAAACAAAAGATGCAAGAGATTTTCTGACTGAAAAGGATTGGCATATCGGTTATAAAGCAGGCTATACGACTGCAGATAATCAGGGATTAAATGCAGTGACTCTTGCAGGTCGTTACCAAATGTTTGATGCATTGATTATGCATGCTAAGCGACATGGACATGAATTAGAAAATTATGATTATAAAAATGGTAGAGATATTCAAGGGAAAGAAAGAGAGAAAGCGGATCCTTATACGATTACGAAAGAAAGTACATTAGTGAAATTCTCTTTTTCGCCAACAGAAAATCATCGTTTTACAGTCGCTTCTGATACTTATATACAACGCTCTCGTGGCCATGACCGTTCTTATTCTTTACAGCCTCAATCTAATTATTTCACATATGACGAGAAAGAATCACGCCATGCTAATGATTTGACAAAACGTAAAAATGTTTCTTTTACTTATGAAAACTATAGTGTAACCCCATTTTGGGATACGTTAAAATTGAGTTATTCACAACAAAAGATCAGAACAAGAGCAAGAACAGAAGATTATTGTGATGGTAATGAAAAATGTGATTCTTATAAAAATCCATTAGGGCTTCAATTGAAAGAGGGCAAAATTGTTGATCCTGCAGGAAACCCGATTACTTTAAAAGGTTCTGGTCTTGAAGCTGTAATTATTGATAAAAATGGTGACCCATTCCCAACAACATCTGGCACTAATAATGCTGCTTTCAGTAATAACTTTCAATTATCACCAACAGGTTTTTGGTTAGATTGTACTATTTTTGATTGCACGAAACCCTTTACAGTTTATAACACCGAAAATGGTGAGTATAAGGCAAAACAAGTTGAGTTATCTGAAGAAATGACTATTGATGGTAAATTATATAAAACTGCAAAAGAAGAACGTGGGGTGAGGAATTATTTAATTTTACCGAACTCAAAAGGCTACCTTCCTTATGATTATAAGGAAAGGGATCTTGATTCAAATACAAAACAAGTCAATTTGGATCTAACAAAAACATTTTCGACTTTTAATATAGAAAATGAATTATTATATGGTGCCATTTATTCACGTACAGAGAAAAAAATGGTTAATAAGGCAGGTTACGATGGGAGAAATCCTACATGGTGGGCTGATAGAATTTTAGGGAAGAGTACGAATTGCAACTATAATGGACTGAAATGTCCTCGTCATGAGCCTTTAACGTCTTTCTTAATTCCAGTAGAAGCGACAACCAAGTCTCTATATTTTTCAGATAATATCAAATTACACAACATGTTGAGTGTAGATTTAGGTTATCGTTATGACGATATTAAATATCAACCAGAATATATTCCTGGTGTGACACCTAAAATTGCCGATGATATGGTGAAAGGTATCTTTATTCCATTACCTGAAGGCCAAAAAGTAACTGTAGGAACTGTGGTATTAACAAAACCACTGACCCCAGAACAAATTCGTAAGAATGCGGAAGAAAATATTGCTTATATTGCACAAGAAAAACGCTTTAAGAAACATTCTTACTCGATTGGGGCAACCTTTGATCCTACTCATTTTTTAAGGGTGCAAGTAAAATATTCGAAAGGGTTTAGAGCCCCGACTTCGGATGAACTTTATTTTACCTTTAAGCATCCAGACTTTACCATTTTACCGAACCCCGTGTTGAAACCAGAGGAAGCAAAAAATCAAGAGATTGCATTAACAGTGCACGATAATTGGGGTTTTGTGAGTACAAGTGTGTTCCAAACAAAGTATCGTCAGTTTCTTGATTTAGCGTATTTAGGTTCCAGAAATTTATCGAACTCTGTGGGAGGTAAGGCACAAGCAAGAGATTTCCAAGTTTATCAAAATGTCAATGTCGATAATGCGAAAGTGAAAGGACTTGAAATTAATGCACGTTTGAATTTGGGCTATTTTTGGCATGTGTTAGATGGATTTAATACGAGCTATAAATTTACTTATCAACGTGGCCGTTTGGAGGGGGATCGCCCAATGAATGCGATTCAGCCTAAAACGTCTGTTATTGGTTTAGGTTACGATCATAAAGAAAATAAATTTGGCGCTGATTTATATATCACACGTGTGAGTGAGAAAAAAGCAAAAGACACTTATAATATGTTCTATAAAGAGCAAGGATATAAAGACAGTGCTATTCGTTGGCGAAGCGATGACTATACATTGATTGACGCGGTTGGCTATATTAAACCAGTTAAGAATTTGACTTTACAATTTGGGGTTTATAATTTAACAGACCGTAAATACTTGACATGGGAATCTGCTCGTTCGATTAAACCCTTTGGTACAAGCAATTTAATTAATCAGAAAACTGGCGCAGGAATTAATCGTTTCTACTCACCAGGTCGTAACTTTAAATTCAGTGCTGAAATTACCTTCTAATTTGAAAGCCTGCGTGTGCAGGCTTTCTTTTTATCTGAAAGTGCGGTGGATTTGACAAAGATTTATTGCTTTTCTGTCAATCAATGCTAAAATTCACACTTCTTTGTCGTAGCTGGATTAGAGATCGGCTAACGATGTATGTTTAACTTAACTTTTAGGAGTTATCAAATGTCTCTAAGTACAGAAAAAAAAGCAGCAATCGTTGCTGAATTTGGTCGTGATGCAAAAGATACCGGTTCTTCAGAAGTGCAAATCGCATTATTAACTGCACAAATCAACCACTTACAATCTCACTTTGCAACGCACAAAAAAGATCACCACGGTCGTCGTGGTTTATTGCGTATGGTTTCTCGTCGTCGTAAACTTTTAGATTACTTAAAACGTACTAATCTTGAGCTTTACACTTCAACTATCGCTCGTTTAGGTTTACGTCGCTAATTTTTATTAGGATTGATTCCAAACAAAAACCCTTGATAAAGTTATCAAGGGTTTTCTTTTTTCTGCATACTAGGCATGTTTAAAATATCGCAAAACACACCGCACATTTTGTGGAAAAGTGCGGTCATTTTTTAATCTATTTTACTTCTTTAAACATGATCTCACTTGGGATCACCGAACCTTGCCAGTAAAGCTCAGTAGCGACTTTTTCGGCTAATTGCATAAACGATTGGGCAATGTCGCTTTCAGGTGCGGCGACAACGGTTGGGATACCTTTGTCTAAATCTTCGCGTAAGCGAATATGCAAGGCTTGTTGTCCTAACACTTTCACATTGTATTTTTGTGCAATGCGCTCTGCGCCACCGGTACCGAAAATCGCTTCTTGATGACCACAATTGCTACAAATATGCATCGACATATTTTCGATAATGCCTAAAACGGGTACAGAAACACGCTCAAACATCGCCACACCTTTAATCGCATCAAGTAGTGCAATATCTTGCGGGGTTGTCACCACGACCGCGCCCGTCACAGGAATTTGTTGAGAGAGAGTAAGTTGAATATCCCCTGTGCCCGGTGGCATATCAATCACTAAATAATCCAAATCTGGCCATAAGGTTTCTTGTAACAGTTGGCTTAATGCGCTACTCGCCATTGGACCGCGCCAAATTGTTGCATTGTCCGGTTCCATTAAGAAACCAATGGAATTGGCAAAAAGATTATGTGCTTGAATTGGGGTAATGTGCTGGTTATCTGGCGAAGTTGGGCGCTGATCGGCAACGCCTAACATGTGGGGAATAGATGGCCCATAAATATCCGCATCTAAAATTCCCACTCGCGCCCCTTGTTTTTGTAAGGCGAGGGCAAGGTTGACGGAAATGGTGGATTTTCCTACACCGCCTTTACCTGATGTTACCGCGATGATATTTTTTACGCCTTTTACTGCAGGATGGCTATTGGCACGTTTTAAGGTCGCGATTTGATAATTTAATTGCCATTTGATGTCTTTGCATTCTGCTAATGTGAGAAGTTCTGCTGAGAGCGCGCTCTTGAGTTGTTCGAATGCAGTATTCCAAGCAAACGGCATGCTGATTTCAATGCGTAATGTCTCACCGCCTTTTTCAATTTTTTTGATGACGTTTAAGCTGACCAGATCTTGTTGTAAGCTAGGATGTTGAAATTGTTGAAAGGCGTTTTGGATAGCCTGTTTTTGACTATCCGTTAAACTGTCAGAAAATAAAATTCCCATTGATTTTATCCTGTTATATTTGGTGGCTAATGAAAGCCCTAGTTAATCACTCAACTATATTTAACCACGAAGCTGTAGAACTGTTAAGCAGAAATATGGAAAAGCGCGGTTAAAGTAGAAAAAAGACTGTGAATAAGGTAATATAAGCGCCAATTTTTTGATGGAAAACAGGAATAATAACATGGCGAATTCGGCACGCAATATTTTAGTTACTTGCGCCTTACCTTATGCAAATGGTGCAATTCATTTAGGGCATTTATTAGAACATATTCAAGCGGATATTTGGGTGCGCTTTCAGCGTATGCGTGGTCACCAAGTCTATTTTATTTGTGCAGATGATGCGCATGGTACGCCAATCATGTTAAATGCGGATAAATTAGGCATTACGCCGGAAGAATTAATCGCGCGTTCTAAAGCGGAGCATGTGGCTGATTTTGAAGGCTTTAATATCAGCTATGATAATTATCATTCTACACATAGCCCAGAAAATGAAACCTTAACCTCAGAAATGTATAAAAAGTTACGTGCCAATGGTTTTATTAAAAGCCGTACTATTTCGCAATTATTTGATCCAGAAAAAGGGATGTTTTTGCCAGATCGCTTTGTAAAAGGCACTTGTCCAAAATGCAAAGCGGAAGACCAATATGGCGATAACTGTGAAATCTGTTCTTCGACCTATAGCCCAACGGAATTAATTAATCCACGTTCTGTGGTATCGGGCGCCGCCCCTGTGTTAAAAGAATCTGAGCACTTCTTCTTTGACTTACCCGCGTTTGAAGGGATGTTGAAAACGTGGATCAAATCGGGTTCATTACAACCTGAAATTACCAACAAAATGCAAGAATGGTTTGAGTCGGGTTTACAACAATGGGATATTTCCCGTGATGCACCGTATTTCGGCTTTAAAATTCCGGATACAGAAGATAAATATTTCTATGTTTGGTTAGATGCCCCAATTGGATATATGGCATCGTTTAAAAATTTGTGTGATAAAACAGGCTTAAATTTTGACGATTTCTGGAAAAAAGACAGCTCGGCAGAGCTTTATCACTTCATCGGTAAAGATATCGTATATTTCCACAGTTTATTTTGGCCGGCGATGTTAGAGGGATGTGATATACGTAAACCAACTAACGTATTTGCTCATGGCTATGTCACGGTCAATGGCGTGAAAATGTCCAAATCTCGTGGTACCTTTATTCAAGCCTCCACCTATTTACGCCATTTAGCGCCAGAATATTTACGTTATTATTATGCAGCAAAACTCAATAACCGCATTGAAGATTTAGACTTAAATCTTGAGGATTTCGTACAACGCTTAAATGCGGATGTGGTGAATAAATTTGTCAATCTGGCTTCACGCAGTGCAGGTTTTATCACCAAACGTTTTGACGGCAAATTATCAGCTGAGATTGCTGAACCTGAATTGTTGACAGAATTTGTAGAAAAAGCTGCACAAATTGCGACTTATTATGAAGAACGCGAATTCGGTAAAGTCGTGCGTGAAGTGATGCAATTAGCGGATAAAGCCAATAAATATATTGATGACAAAGCGCCTTGGGTGATGGTGAAAGAAGAAGGGCGTGAAGCGGAGTTACAAGCGGTTTGCTCAATGGCATTGCAACTATTCCGTGTGTTGGCCATTTATTTAAAACCGATTATTCCTCAAATTATTGAACGTGCTGAAGCGTTCTTACAAGATGAATTAAACTGGGAAAGTTTGAACAACCCATTATTAAATCACTCCATTTTACCATTTAAAGCATTAGCACAGCGTTTAGATCCAAAACAGATTGAGGCCATTGTGAACGAAACCAAAGAACAATTTGCCGCCCAGCAGGCATTAGAACAAAAAAATACGGCAAAAGCAGCGCCTGCAAGTCACATTGAGCCGATCGCAGACACCGTAAGTATTGATGATTTCGCGAAATTAGATTTACGTGTGGCGAAAGTGATGAAATGTGAAGCCGTACCTGAGTCAAACAAACTCTTACGTTTTGAGTTGGATTTGGGCGATCACACTCGTCAAGTGTTCTCTGGTATCAAAGAGGCGTACAACAATCCTGCCGAGTTAGAAGGGCGTTTTGTGGTGGTGATTGCCAACCTTGCACCACGTAAAATGCGTTTTGGTGTATCGGAAGGGATGATCTTAAGCGCGGGGACAGGCGGCGCTGACTTGTTCCTATTGAATGCCGATCAAGGGGTAAAACCGGGTATGCAGGTCAAATAATCTTGTATTCATCCCCTTATACAATAAAGTGCGGTAGAATTTTTCAATTTTTCACCGCACTTTTCATTTCTCCCATGTTGACAGGTGAAAACCTGTTATAATTCCGCCCAGCTTGACTAACCAGAGAAGAACTATGAAACAACTTTTTGCCACCACTGCGCGTGGTTTTGAAGAATTACTTAAAGTCGAATTAACCGAACTTGGTGCGACCGATTGCCAAATTACGCAAGGTGGTGTGCATTTTTATGCCGATGAGGAAACCCAATATCGTGTGTTGTTATGGACACGGTTGGCCTCACGTATTTTATTACCGATTGTCACCAGTAAAGTGTATAGCGATTTAGATTTATATTCGGCAGTGGTCGGGCAAAATTGGTTGGATTATTTTGATGAAAAAGCCCATTTTATGGTGGATTTTAATGGCACAAACCGAGAAATTCGTCACACTCAATTTGGGGCAATGCGAGTCAAAGATGGGATTGTGGATTATTTTGAGCGTGCCGGCAAGCCTCGCCCAAATGTGGATAAATCACAACCTGACATCCGCATTCATGCTTATTTAAACCGTGAAGAATTAGTCATTTCCCTTGATTTAAGTGGTGAGGCATTACATATGCGCGGTTATCGTGAAGATACGGGCAAAGCGCCTTTGCGTGAAACCTTAGCGGCGGCGATTGTGCTCCGTTCAGGCTGGCAGGTGGGCACACCATTAGTCGATCCTATGTGCGGTTCGGGCACCTTGTTGATTGAAGCGGCACAAATGCAAGCTAACATTGCGCCGCAATTACACCGTCTGCATTGGGGCTTTGATTTTTGGAAAGGACACAATCAACAGGCGTGGGATAAGGTGAAAGGCGAAGCTATTGAATTGGCGGAACACGCCTTTAACCAAAATCAGAAAGCCAATTTTTATGGCTTTGATTTGGATCACCGCGTGCTGCAAAAAGCCAAACGCAATGCCCAAAATGCGGGTGTGGCACATCTCATCCAATGGCAACAAGCTGATGTGGCAGCATTAAAAAATCCATTTGTTGAAGAAAAAGGTACGGTAATTTGTAATCCACCTTACGGAGAGCGTTTAGGCACGACACCTGCTTTAATTGCGTTATATTCCGTGTTTGGACAACGTTTAAAACAACAGTTCGCCGATTGGAATGTATCGATTTTCAGTGGCGAGCCGGCGTTATTAGACTGCTTGCGTTTACGTTCACATCGCCAATTTAAAGCCAAAAATGGTCCGCTCGACTGCGTGCAAAAAAATTATCATATTAGTGCCCGTGCAACAGCGAGTGACGAGAATACACAAAACTTGCCAGAAATTGACCGCACTTTAAGTGCTACTCAAGTGGCAGTGGATTTTGCCAATCGCTTACAAAAAAATAGCAAAAAAATTGAAAAATGGGCGAGACAACAAGGCATTAATGCCTATCGCTTATACGATGCGGATTTGCCAGAATATAACTTGGCGGTGGATCGCTATGATGATCATATTGTGGTACAAGAATATGCTGCACCCAAAAATATCGATGAAAACAAAGCACGCCAGCGCTTATTAGATGCAGTAACCGCCACCTTACAGGTAACAGGTGTAGAAACTAACAAACTGATTTTAAAAGTGCGCCAAAAACAAAAAGGCACCAATCAGTATGAAAAACTCGCCAACAAAGGTGACTATTTCTATGTGAATGAATATGGCGCCAAATTGTGGGTAAACCTAACGGATTATTTGGATACGGGACTTTTCCTCGATCACCGTTTAACCCGCAAAATGTTGGGGGAAATGGCGAAAGGCAAAGATGTCCTAAATTTATTTGCCTATACGGGATCGGCGACGGTGCATATGGCGTTAGGTGGTGCAAAATCCACCACTACGGTGGATATGTCAAACACCTATTTAAACTGGGCGGAACAAAATCTGTTATTAAATGAGTTGGAAGGTAAACAGCATAAGTTAATCCAAGCAGATTGCTTACAATGGTTAGCCCGTTGTGATCGCCAGTTTGATCTGATCTTCGTCGACCCACCGACATTTTCTAATTCAAAACGGATGGAAGACAGTTGGGATGTACAACGTGATCATATTAAGCTGATGAGCAATTTAAAACGCATTTTACGCCCAAACGGCACCATCGTATTTTCCAACAACAAACGAGGTTTTAAAATGGACGTTAAAGGCTTGGAAACGCTTGGCTTAAGTGCGGTAGATATTACAGCAAAAACCTTGCCATTGGATTTTGAACGCAATAAGCAAATTCATAATTGTTGGGTGGTGAGGTTGAAAGCCTAAAATTAATCATTTGATAAATTAAGTAGGATAAAATTATTGAATCTATAATTCGCTAAAATTAATTTGGTGATATGGTTCACAAAGAATAGCATAGCAAGAGGATTTTGTTATGCTTTTTTTATATGATGTGATTTCACTCCATTTCAGGGTCAAAATGGACATGATTACTATATTTAAAGGAGTAATAAATGCGTCCTGAGCAAGTTAAAACCATTATAGCTAAGGCATTAGAGGATATTCTATCTGAGAAAAAAGAAGTAATTAATGAAGTATATCTCTTTAAATGGATAAAAAATTATCTTCTCCCTAAAGTCACTAAGTCAAATTTCTCTACTCATATTTCCAAAGGTATTCACCCATCTAGCGATGGAGAAAATATCACATTTAAGCCAGATGTTTTTCTTCCTAGGGGGTATGTGGGGTCACAAAGTGTTACTAGATTGGAACCTGATTTATCTGGTAATGCATCAAATTTTCCAGTAGCGAAATTTTTTTCTATCCAGATTGATGAGGAATGTAGTTTAAAAGATTTGATTTTAGATAATTCGCCTTTGTTAGTCGGTGTATTTGCTACTGATTTAGAAGAGTCAGAAAAATATCGTGTTATTTTTAGTAAGGTTCTACAAGGTACTCAGCTTAGTGGTATTACAGATCACAGGAATAAGCAATTATTATGGCCTAATCAGCAACACTCACTCATGAGTGATGATTATACTTGCCTGATTCCTTTACATCCCGTTTCTTTATTAAAAGAAATTCATCATAAAGTGGTTAGTAGAAAAAGATCTCCTGACGTAGCCATACCGTCATTAGCACGTTTAGCTTTTGGGGGACAGCACCCTAAAAATGTTTCATTCTTTACTAATAATCAAGCTGGCATAAATTATCTTCTCCCTTCATTTCCTCCCATTTTTCATCGCTCAAGCGATTTCAAATTAAAGCCAACAGATAAGACGATTTTTAATGAACGATTAGCTTATGTATGCCGATCTAGTTTTCGTAAATTATTTGAAAGCACAGAAATAAGAAATAGAAATTTTCACCGTAAAACAAAAATGTTTGATGCTGTGAATATGATTTTGCAAATTGTGTTATCTCATGTACGTCTTTTGCAAGAGCAAAATGAGGGATGGTCGAAAGCTTATAGTCTCAATTGGGAAGAAAAATATTGGTTAGACCAAAAGAGAGCAGAATTAGAAGGGGAAAATGATTTTAAAGAGGGATATGAGCTAGGTGAATGGAGAGAAATTATTGAACATAAATTTACACTATGGATAAGATATTTTTTACAAAAATACTTTCCTTCCTTAAATGAAGATTTTAAAGATACGGACTATCAAGAATTACGTACTAAAGTCACGCAATTATTACGCTACCGTTTACGTCAGATATAGGAGGTAGGCATGTTTTCAACGGATTATTACATTTTATTTGATCGCATTAAGATTCAAGGAGCTAATACGATTTCTGGTCCTCTAAGCTATGGCTTTCCCGCTCTCACTGGCATTTTAGGTGCAATGCATGCCTTAAGTAGGAAACTATCATATCGTAATATTTTGCTAGGTGGTGTTATGGTTGCTTGTCATAACTATGAAGTACAAGCATATAGAGAAAACAATAATGATGATTTTAAGTTTACGTTGAATCGTCATCCTATGCAGAAAAAAAATGGTGAATGGAGTGCACCACCGATTATTGAGGAAGGAAAAATTCATTTGGAACTTTCCTTACTTGTGGAATTACATGTTCCAGATGATGAACTGTTTTCCACTTTAGAGGATGAAAAAAATCAAGATTGCCAAGATTTTTTACAGACATGTAAAAATCTATTATGGCAACAGCGTATTGCTAGTGGTTCAGTATTAGATATTGGCCATGTAAAGTTATTTGGTTTACATGAGGCAAAAGAGATACCTTTTGCTTTAATTCCTGCCTTTGTTTTGATGGATGCTAAACAAGATCTCATTAATATCACAGAAGAGTTACAAACTGGGTTTCGAGCTAACGGAAAAATAGAAGATAGTGAGTTGCAAAAATCAGATATTGAAATGAGTAAATCAGCTAATGAACTTGATGCATTGTTAGAAGTAGCAAGTTTACACCATATTTCAGATGATTCTAGTGGAAGTGAAAAAGTTTGTAAAACGTACAGCGTTAAACAAGGGCGTGGTTGGCTTGTGCCTATTCCTGTCGGTTATCAGGCTATTTCCCCAATGTTCGAGCAAGGACAATTACGAAATTCTCGAACTCCACAATATCCAAGTCAATATGTGGAAACTATTTATAGTTTGGGGAAATGGGTATTTCCTCTCAGTTTACCAGAGGATCTTTCTCAATGTTTTTGGCGTTATAACGCCCCACAAAATAATCTGTATTTAATTTCACAAGGAGAATAATTATGAGCAAATTAAGTAGACCTTCAGTATTAGCATTTGAGCGTCGTTTTGATGTTTCTGATGCTATTTTTTGGCAGAAAAATGGTCAAAATGACGAGTGCTCGCCAGTTGAAGTGAGAGAAAAATATTTAAAAGGAACAAAATCCCATGAATTAACGTCACTTAAAGAAGCTAAAGATGCAAATTTACAACAAGTAGATGTCGCCACTTTAGATCATGATAAAGATATTTTAGTCGCAACCTTCAGCTTAAAAATACTTCCACTTAGTGGAGAACCTTGTGTTTGTAATGATGAAAAATTTCAGCAAAAAGTAGTAGAAAAAGTTCAGAAATATTCTAATGAAAAAGCATTCGGAGAATTAGCCAAGCGTTATGCAACAAATATTGTCAATGCTCGTTGGCTATGGCGTAATCGTATGGGGGCAGAATATGTCCGGATAGAGGTTAAATTTGGTGAAAAAGTTATCAGTTTTGATGATGCAAAACAATTTTCGTTAAATGATTTTAATCATAATGACAGTAAAATTGATGAGATTGCAGAAGAAATCAAAAAAGGGTTGTTAGGTAGTGCTTTTGTTATTTTATATGTTACAGCTTATGCTCAAATAGGATATGGGCAAGAAGTTTATCCTTCTCAAGAATTTGTTCAAAAGGACAAAATGAACAAAAGTGCTAAGGAAGGTGAAGCTCCCAAAAGCAAAGTTCTTTATAAAATTAAGCAGAATGCGGGTATGCATTCTCAAAAAGTGGGTAATGCATTGCGTACGATTGATACTTGGTATGCACCTGAGGTGGCTTTTCCCATTCCTGTTGAACCTTATGGAGCTGTGACTAACCAAGCATGTGCTTTTCGTGAAGCAGAAGATGCTCATTTTTACGGTTTATTTGATAAATGGATCTGCAAAGATGAGCCGTTGAATGATAATGATCAACACTATGTAATGAGTATGTTGATTCGGGGCGGTGTTTTTGGCTCAACAAAGAAAAAATAAAGGGGAATAACCATGACAACCCATTACATTGAACTGAAAGCGATCCCACAAATGGATATGCTACAAAGTGAGGTAATTGGTCATTGTATGCAAATTCTGCATCAATTCTTACCGCACTTTGAGGGGCGAGTTGGTGTGGCGTTTCCCGCTTATGGCCTAGGTCGAACCCTTGGCGGGATTGTGCGACTTTTTGCGAATCAGCGAGATTGCCAGCAATTACAGCAACAATTGTTACAATGCGGTTTGCAAGATTATGCGTTAATTAGCGAGGTAAACCAAACCCCGTTTCATACAGAGCATCGCTGTTATAGCCGAGTACATCGTAAAGGGCAAAGTGCCATTCGCCGTACTGAAAAGCGTCTTAAAAGTCAAGGAAGATGGGATGAGGCGATCAGAGCAGAAATGCAACAACGCCAACAAGACACCGCATTTTTCCCACATTTTCATTTAAAAAGTGCCAGTACTGGCCAACGGTTTATTTTAGCCGTGAAAGAGAAAAGAATGTCGCAAGCTTGTGTGGGTGTATTTAATGGTTATGGATTAAGCAATAACGCAACCGTGCCTCACTTTTAATCTCATTATTAACCCTTTTTTTCTTGCTTGAAAAATTTTCAAATAAGATCAAAGGGTTATTGGTTTGCCCTAAAAAAGGGTTTTCTTCTTAGAGGTTCTTTAACAACTTGAAAGATCAGAAGATATAACAAAATTCATTTAGTTCACCATCGTGTAGATGGCTTAGAAACGGGTGGGAATCGGTGCGACGTCAACACATCTGTTCACCATCGTGTAGATGGCTTAGAAAGCATTTAAACTACTATCTTTAACTACCCCACAGTTCACCATCGTGTAGATGGCTTAGAAATTTAAGACCATAATTATCACGGTATCTTCTAAGTTCACCATCGTGTAGATGGCTTAGAAAAGATTATTTCCCTGTGTGGCAGGAGTATTTTAGTTCACCATCGTGTAGATGGCTTAGAAAGCGTGAGGTTCACTAATCTCGTTGAGGAATGCGTTCACCATCGTGTAGATGGCTTAGAAATTTAAATCATCTGCAGTGAGTGCGCTTTCTGTGTTCACCATCGTGTAGATGGCTTAGAAAATTAAAAACGGCAGAACGAAATCAGCGAGTTTGTTCACCATCGTGTAGATGGCTTAGAAAATTACCAACGGTTGAAAAACCGAAGATGGTTAGTTCACCATCGTGTAGATGGCTTAGAAAGTATAACGGGTAGAGCATATCGAAACGGTCACGTTCACCATCGTGTAGATGGCTTAGAAAAATAGGCTCAACAACTCGCTTTACTGCGCCAAGTTCACCATCGTGTAGATGGCTTAGAAAGCTTGGCGAAGAACACAAGGACATTAATCAGGGTTCACCATCGTGTAGATGGCTTAGAAATTACAAGTGCTAGCTTAGATTGTGGGTTGTGGGTTCACCATCGTGTAGATGGCTTAGAAACGCCATTCATAATTGTCGCCATCTTTAACGGCGTTCACCATCGTGTAGATGGCGTAAACCCTCGCCGGTTTTCAAGACCGGTGTATCTCTGGTAAGAATAAATTTGATATAAAACAACAACATCCCCGTGACTCTTATGAGAGTAAGGGGCGAAAAGGAGAAATTATGCGTAAAACCCCTTATATTCCCTCTTCGGATTTAAAAACCATTCTGCATTCTAAACGGGCGAATATTTACTATTTAGAACACTGTCGCGTATTACTAAATGGTGGACGTGTGGAATATGTGACAGATGAAGGGCGAGAATCGCTTTATTGGAATATTCCCATCGCCAATACGAGCTGTTTATTGTTAGGAAGTGGGACGTCAATTACGCAAGCCGCGATGCGAGAATTATCCAAAGCGGGGGTGATGGTGGGATTTTGCAGTGGGGGTGGGACGCCGTTGTTTAATGGCACTGAGCCAGAGCTAGGCTGTGAGTTTTTTAGTCCGCAAAGTGAATATCGCCCAGTGATGTATTTGCAACAATGGTGCAAGTTTTGGTTTGATGATGCAAAGCGTTTAGCCATAGCGAAAGCCTTACAACAACAGCGTTTAGCGTTACTTGAGCCGATTTGGTCAAAATTAGAATGGGTGTATTCTTGCGAAAAACTGACCGCACTTGTGACACAGTATCAACAGGAATTTGAGCAGGCAGAGCACAGTCAAGCCTTGTTGGCGGCAGAAGGGCGTTTAACCAGTAAACTTTATGCCTTGGTAAATCAGGCAACCATGAATGATCCTGATTTTAAACGCAGTGAACGAGGCAACAGTATTGATTTGGTTAACCAATTTTTGGATCATGGAAATTATTTAGCCTACGGTTTAGGGGCAACAGCGTGTTGGGTGTTGGGGTTACCGCACGGGTTGGCAGTGTTACATGGCAAAACGCGTCGAGGAGGGCTGGTTTTTGATGCAGCAGATATCATCAAAGACAGCATAATTTTGCCACAAGCGTTTATTTCGGCGCAAAATGGCGATTCAGAAAAAGCATTTCGCCAAGCCTGTATTCAAAATTTACTGCGTTTTGGTGCCTTAGATATCATCATTGAGCGATTGCAACAACTGGCTTTACAAGGAGCGTCAGATGAATATTTTGCTGGTTAGTCAATGTCAAAAAAATGCGTTAACAGAAACACGTCGAATTTTAGATCAATTTGCCGAGCGTTGCGGTGATTGTGTGTGGCAAACCGCCATCACCCAAGCAGGGTTAGAGACGTTATATAAAATGTTACGCCAAACCGCACGCAAAAATACCGCAGTGGCGTGTTATTGGACGCATCGTAAAAATTCGGCGGAGTTATTATGGATTGTGGGTGATCGACGCCAGTTTAACGATCAAGGACGTGTTCCTACTAACCGCACAAAACGGAATATTTTACGGGCAGAAGATGAAATGAATTGGCAAGATGCCTATTCTTTGCAAATTTTAACCGCACTTTCGGCACTCTTGCATGATTTAGGTAAGTCGAGCGTGGCGTTTCAAAACAAGTTAGATCCTTATAAAAACGCCCCTAAGGTGGCAGACAGTTATCGCCATGAATGGATTTCAGCCCGTTTATTTGAAGCGATGATCATGGGGTGTCAAACGGATCAGGCTTGGCTTGAGCGTCTCGCCAACTGGCAAGCCTTTGAAGCACAACAGCCAAATTGGTTTGCCAAGATGATTTGTGATAAGCCCAATGAAAGCCATTTTTCAGACTTTGCCTATTTACCCCCTTTGGCACGGATTGTGATTTGGTTGATCACCTCCCATCACCGTTTACCTTTTACCCATGATTTTTCCCATCCTCAAAGATACCAATACACGAAGAATTTACGCAGATATGCGAAGTTTACCGCTGAAAGCTTATTTAAGTCCTATAAACCCACAACGGGTTGGGTGGCAAATGCCGCTGAACATCCCACACCACAGCTGTTTTGGCAGTTTCAACAGCTAGTCACACAAAGTCAAGCTTGGCAAAAAAGTCTAGCAAGATGGGCGAAAAAAGCTTTGAATCACCCAGCGTTATTTTCCCTTAATGAAACCCGTGATCCCTTTTTATTGTTACTTGCTCGTTTATGTTTGATGACCGGGGATCATTATTATTCCGCTCAAGATCATAATGAAAAATTGGGGGAGAAAGATTTTCCTTTATTCGCCAATACCTATCGAGACACACATCAAGCTAAACAACGTTTGGATGAGCATTTGATTGGTGTTTGCCAAACGGCAGTGCGGTTTGCCCGTTTATTGCCAAAACTTCCGCGAGAATTACCTCGTATTAAACAGCATAAGCCTTTTGTGCAGTTAGCCAAAGATCGTTTTGTTTGGCAAAACAAAGCGGTTAACGTGGCGAAAATGTTGCAACAACAAAGCGAATCACAGGGCTTTTTCGGTGTGAATATGGCAAGCACGGGCTGTGGTAAAACCTTAGCCAATGCGAAAATGATGTATGCCCTCAATGACAGCAAAAAAGGGGCAAGATTCACCATTGCCTTAGGGTTGCGAGTGTTAACCTTGCAAACGGGGCATGCGTTAAAACAACGTTTGCATTTATCGGATCAGGATTTAGCAGTATTAGTAGGCGGTAGTGCGGTGAAAAAGTTATACGCACTACAACAAGAAAAGCAAAGTAAACTGGCTCAACAAGGCTGTGAAAGTGCGGAAGAATGGCTAGAAGAAATGCAGGTGGAAGGGGCGAGTTTTATTGAAAGTGCGGTAGAAAATGAAGAAATTTTGGCTTTTCTCAGCCAAGATGATAAAACCAAAAAGCTGCTTTATGCCCCGATTGTCAGTTGTACCTTAGATCAGTTAATTTCTGCTTCAGAAAGTGTGCGAGGCGGACATCATATTGTGCCGAGTTTACGTTTATTAACTTCGGATTTAATTCTCGATGAGCCAGATGATTTTGCCCAAGAAGATCTGCCTGCATTAAGCCGTTTAGTGCATTTAGCGGGGTTATTGGGTAGCCGAGTGTTGCTGTCTTCTGCCACTTTAACGCCAGATTTTATAACGGGCTTGTTTAACGCCTATCAAGCGGGACGCAAACTTTATCATCAACAAAAAGGGCTGTTAGCCGATTTGCCCATCTGTTGTGCTTGGGTCGATGAATTTCAGCAAGTGCAATATAGTTGTGAGCAAGCTGATCAGTTTATGCAACAACAGACAGAATTTGTATTAAAACGGGCTGAGAACTTGGCGAAAAGCCCTGTGAGACGTCGAGCGGAGATTCTGCATTTACCTTCGCTGAAACCCAGAGAAGGGGAGGAATTGCATTATGGTGTGCTGGCTGAACATTTACTGCAAAAAGCAATCCAGCTACATGATTTACATGGACAAACCGATCCACATACGCAAAAGAAAATCAGTGTGGGCTTGATCCGTTTTTCAAATATCCAACCGATGATTCCTTTAGCACAGGCGTTGTTTGGCTCACAAGCCACGGAGGCCTTTGCCGATTATCGGGTGCATTTATGTTGTTATCATTCAAGGCAATTGCTGTTATTACGCTCTTATCTGGAAGAAAAACTGGATAAGATTTTAGCTCGCCACCTGCCAGAACAATTGTTTAAACATGCAGAAATTGCTGTGCCCTTGAGTGAGCATAAAGCCAAACATCATCTCTTTATTGTATTAGGTAGCCCCGTGACCGAAGTGGGGCGAGATCATGATTACGATTGGGCGATTGTGGATCCGTCTTCTATGCGTTCGATTATTCAGTTGGCGGGACGAGTGTGGCGACACCGTGCAGATAAGGTGGCACAACAACCAAATATTGCCTTGTTACCGATGAATTGGCGAGGATTAAAAGCAGGTTGTGATCATAGCAAACCGATCTATCACCGACCGGGATTTGAAAGTCAGCAGCATCAATTAACGACTCATAAACTGGCACAATTGCTTTCAGGCGATGAACTCGCTCATTTAAATGCTACCCCGCGTATTGTGAAACCGGAGGGGTTGCAACCCAATAGCAGACTGACCGATTTAGAGCATCATGCCATTGCTATGGTGTTAAATAACCCGAAGGAAAATCATGTCAATTTGTATTGGGATCCACAGTATGCCAACCGTTTACTGGCCAATTTACCTTTGATGAGTCAATTTCGGCATAGTATGAAAGAGCTTGATGTGGTGTGTTTGCCTGATGAAGACACGGATTGGGGCTTTGCTTTTTATCGTGCTAAAAAACGTGATGAAGAGAGATTCAGTCGCTTGCCTGAGATTCAATATTGCCCGATGCAACAGAATAAACAAGCTCTTGTGCAACCTTGGTTAACCTCTCCACTGGAAGAAGTCTTAACGGATTTGGCTGAACAATTGAATATCGTCTCGCCTGCATGGATTGCGCCGACTTATCTGTGTGCTTCGTTGCCACAATATCAAGAAAAGCTAGACTGGCACTATAACGAAGTCTATGGATTCTGGTAACTGGTGAATTATGCTACAATAGTCTCCATTTTTCAGAAGAATAAAGGCCGCAAAAAATGAAAAATATTAAATATTTCACTCAAAAGTATGTGGATTGGGTGATTCGTTTAGGACGGTTACGCTTTTCGATTTTAGGCGTGATCGTACTCGCCATTTTAGCCTTATGCACGCAAGCTTTATTAAGCTTATTTATTGTTGGTGCAGTATATTGGGTAGATATGATGCGCTCCATTGTGTTTGGTCTGATTTCTGCGCCTTTTGTGATTTATTTTTTCACAGTATTGGTCGAGAAGTTAGAACGCTCTAGACAAGAGTTAAAACAATTAGTGGATAATTTGCGTAATGAAGTGTCAGAACGGGTGTTAGCAGAGAAAAAACTGTCTGTTGCATTGGATAATATCGAAAAAACCAGTCGTGATAAAACGCGTTTAATGGCGACGATCAGTCATGAGTTACGCACTCCCTTAAATGGGATTATTGGCTTAAGTCGTATTTTACTGGATGAAGAACTGACTGACGTCCAACAAACCTATCTGAAAACGATCCATGTCAGTGCGATTTCATTAGGGCATATTTTTAGTGACATTATTGATTTGGAAAAAATTGATGCTCGTCGTATTGAACTTAATGTGAAAGAGGTGGAATTAAGTAGTTTTCTTAATGATATCAGTAATGTGGCAAGCTTATTGGCGCAGCAAAAGAAACTCGCTTTTCAGTTGCTGACAGACAAAAATTTACCTAATTGGTTTATGACCGATTATGCTCGTTTGAGCCAGATTTTATGGAATTTGATTGGTAATGCGGTGAAATTTACTCAACAAGGGCAGATTACCTTGAATGTAAAACGGGTATCCGCACATCAAATTGCTTTTAGTGTCAGCGATACTGGGATTGGTATTCCAGAAAATGAATTATCTCGCGTGTTTGACATGTATTATCAGGTGCAATCGAGCGGGCACAAACCACTGGGTAGTGGGATTGGATTAGCGATTTCTAAAACCATTGCTCAATTAATGGGGGGCGATTTATATGCAACCAGTGAAATAGGAAAGGGCGCTTGTTTTACCCTAATGTTGCCTGTTAAGGAAGTGGAAAAGCCAGTACATATACAAACGCAAATCCCGAGTACCTTACATATTCTTTTAGTTGAAGATATTGAAGTCAATGTAGTGGTGGCAAAATCCGTCCTTGAAAAACTAGGCTATGTCGTTGATGTCGCCATGACAGGACAACAAGCCATTGAGAAATTTGAACAACAGTATTATGATTTGCTCTTACTCGATATTCAACTGCCCGATATGTCTGGTTTTTCCGTCGCACAATATTTACGAGAGGGGTATGAGCATGGTCGGTATGATTTTTTACCGCCTTTAATTGCTTTAACCGCTAACGTTATGCATGACAAGAAAGAATATCACGAACAAGGTATGGATGATGTATTACGTAAGCCCTTATCGATTGATGAATTAACGGCTTGTTTAGTGGACTATTTTGGTCATGATGTCTCTTTACCGTTAGAGACACCAGTTCCTCCTTCGACTACACTAGATGCGACTCGCTTTGATATCCATATGTTGAGTGAATTAATCGAGATGTTAGGCGTAGATTTTGTGTTAAAGAATTTAGTCTTGTTTAAAGAAACGATGCCAGAATATATGCAAGCCTTAATAACCGCGTATTCTGCTTACCAACTCGATGAAAGCCGCAAGGCCGATGTGTTGTCTTGTGCGCACAAAATAAAAGGGGCGGCAGCGTCTGTTGGATTAAAACGAATACAGCAAATTGCAGCACAAGCACAAGATCCAGCACTGCAGGAATGGAGGGTGAATATTCATGACTGGATACAGCAATTAACACAATATTGGCTATTGGATGTTGAAGCATTAGAATATTATTTAACTAAACAGGCATAAATAAAACGTTATTAATGGTATTACGTCTAATTAAATAAAAAATTAATAGGTGTAAAATAGAATATTAATTATTTAAATTCAGCAAAAATAAATGCTATTCTATTTTTAACTGATGCATTGTATTTAAGGATTCCCTATGAAAATATTTGCAGTATTATCTGCCTTTTTAATGCCATTCGTTGTCCCCAATACGACGGTTAATGGTTATAAGGATCTTCATTTTGGTATGACAATTGAACAAGCCAAAGCAACGAAACTATGTGAGGACCAATGGCATTTACCGGCTGATGATGATTGGCGCCGCGTTGTGAGAGGCTATTGGGTCTGTGATAAATTCCGTTTTGATGATGGCTATGCGGTGGCAAGATTGCGTTTTATTGGCGGACAACTCAAGTCGATTGAATTAAGAATGCCAGAATACCCGAAATATCCAGCAGAATTGTTATTACATGTTTTAGAAGAAAAATACGGTAAAACGATATCAGTTGAACAGCGAGATTTGATTGAAGAAGATATTTTGCAAGGAAAGATAAGAAAACGCAGAAAAAATGAGAGTGCGTTGTTAGATACTTATCAGTTTGCGAAAGGGACGGTTGCTTTAACGTTGTTGACTTATAATGGCATTCCTCAGCCGGCAGAAATCATTTATTCTGCGCCAGAGTTACTGCTTTTAGAGAAAAAATTAGAAGATAGACCGCAACGTCGCACATTATTGCGTGACTTATAAACTGAAAAAATCCCTCAATAACAGATTATTGAGGGATGCTTTTGATCATCTAAGCCTACTACGCTTATTTTTTTAATTCGTCAGAAAGACAGGGTTGTATTTTCGTTAGCATTTCTTTGACGATACGAGGGGCGGCAGCAACAAGGTGACCAGAGGTTAAATAGCTATGTCCGCCATTAAAATCACATACTAAACCGCCAGCTTCGCGTACGATTAAATCACCCGCAGCGACATCCCAAGCTTTGAGACCCATTTCAAAATAACCATCAACACGTCCGGCCGCTACATAGCACAAATCTAATGCGGCAGAGCCCATGCGACGGAAATCCGCGCAATCTTCGATTAGATTATGCATGATGGCAAATTGTGTTGGCATTAAGCGTGTTTGTTTAAAAGGAAAGCCGGTTGTTAAGATAGCACCTGATAAATCGCGTTTATTTTCCACGCGTAGACGCATATCATTCATTTTGGCGCCTTCTCCACGCACCGCGGTGAATAATTCATTACGGATCGGATCATAAACCACACCGACTTCGGTGCGACCTTTAACACGAATAGCGATAGAAACAGAGAAATGAGGTAAACCTTTGACAAAGTTTGTGGTGCCATCGAGTGGATCAATGACCCATTGTGTATCGCTATCTTTTCCTTCTAATGCACCACTTTCTTCGGTAATAATTGTGTGCTCAGGATAAGATTTTCTAATCACCTCAATAATCGCCTCTTCAGACGCTTTATCGATATTGGTTACATAGTCATTTGTGCTTTTTAAGGTTGTTTGAATATCATCGCGGCGTTCATAACCTTTAGCAATTACATTGCCTGCTTTTCGTGCCGCACGAATAGCAATATTTAACATTGGATTCATTGTTTCCACCAGATTTTAAAGAACAGAAAAGTGGCAAGTATTATAGGTAATTTGATGAAAAATGGCGAGAGAAATTTTATCTCTTTTATGTCGCTATTGAGCTGAGAATACAGTGAAAGGACTGTGTCGGTAGGCATATTTAGCAGAAAAATGATAAATTGTTGACTAAATTTAAGGGTTATTATGTTAAAATAGTCTCTATTTATTAAAGAGCTTGAGTTATGTTAGAAAATATCCGAATTGTATTAGTTGAAACCTCGCACAGTGGCAATATTGGCTCTGCGGCAAGGGCGATGAAAACGATGGGCTTAACTCATTTATACCTTGTGTCCCCTAAACAAGCTATTGACGAGCAAGCGATTGCATTATCAGCTGGGGCAGAAGATGTGTTGAAACAGGCGAAGGTTGTGACAACTTTCGATGAAGCCGTGGCAGATTGTGCATTAGTCATTGGCACCAGTGCAAGATTACGTCACTTACAAAATAGCTTAATTGAACCGCGTGAGTGTGGTACGCGTGCAATGACTTATGCAAAACAGGCCCCCGTGGCGATTGTGTTTGGGCGTGAACGGATTGGTCTGACGAATGAGGAATTGCTCAAGTGCCGTTACCATTTAACGATTCCGGCTAATCCTGACTATGCCTCGTTGAATCTTGCGATGGCAGTACAGCTGATTTGTTATGAACTGCGAGTGGCATTTTTATCGCAACAAGCAACGTCAGCATCACTTTCAATAATAGCCAATACCTATCCAACGCATACTGAAATAGAACACTTTTTTCAGCATACAGAGCGACTTTATACTGCATTAGGATTTATTCAAAATCAAGGTGTTATGCAGAAGTTACGGCGTTTATATCAGCGTGTTCAATTAGAAAAAAATGAACTTAATATTTTACGTGGGATGCTAACCGCAGTGGAAAAGCGTTTGAAATAGCGCAGAGGAATAGTTGACTAATTTAGTATGATATGTAAATATTCGCCAACTGTTGATTAACTTAAAGGAAGATAAGGAAGATAAAGATGAAATTAACTTCTAAAGGACGCTATGCGGTAACAGCTATTCTTGATATTGCATTAAATTCAAACAGAGGCCCAGTTAGTTTATCTGATATTTCTGAGCGACAACATATCTCGCTTTCCTACTTAGAACAGCTATTTGCTAAGTTGCGTCGTCATGGATTGGTGAAAAGTGTCCGTGGACCGGGTGGTGGATATCAGTTAGGTCTTCCTGCACATCACATTTCTGTTGGTATGGTGATCAATGCCGTGAATGAAAATATTGATGTTACACGCTGTTTAGGGCAGGGCGACTGTCAAAAAGGCACAGAATGTCTAACCCATTCATTGTGGAAAGAGTTGAGTCTTCGTATCGAAGCGTTTTTAAATGAAATTACCCTTGAAGAACTGGTTGAGAAAAATCGTCAAAAACGCGCAACCATTGAGTTCCAAGGTGACTTTGATAATCTGATTATTTTAGATAATTAAGCCGGCAGCTGTACGGTAAAAATGAATTGTTAGGAGTGAGGAAAGAAATGAAATTACCTATTTATCTGGATTACGCGGCGACTTGTCCTGTTGATGAGCGTGTGGCAAAAAAAATGATGGAATATTTAACGGTAGAGGGTAACTTTGGTAACCCCGCTTCCCGTTCACATAAATTTGGATGGCAGGCAGAAGAAGCGGTGGATGTTGCACGTAACCATATTGCGGATTTGATTGGTGCCGATTCACGTGAAATTGTGTTTACTTCTGGTGCAACAGAGTCAGACAATTTAGCCATTAAAGGAGCCGCACACTTTTATCAAAGTAAAGGTAAACATATCATTACCTGTAAAACCGAACATAAAGCCGTATTAGATACTTGCCGTCAGCTTGAGCGTGAAGGCTTCGAAGTGACCTATTTAAATCCAAAATCAGATGGGTTAATTGATTTAGATGAATTAAAAAAGGCGATGCGTGATGACACCATTTTAGTGTCAATTATGCACGTCAATAATGAGATTGGTGTGATTCAAGATATCGCTGCGATCGGTGAATTATGCCGTGCCCGCAAAATCTTATTCCATGTTGATGCGACACAAAGTGTGGGCAAATTACCCATTAATTTAGCCGAATTAAAAGTGGATTTAATGTCGATGTCTAGCCATAAACTTTACGGACCAAAAGGGATTGGTGCACTTTATGTCCGTCGTAAACCACGTGTCCGTTTAGAAGCCATTATTCACGGTGGTGGTCATGAGCGTGGTATGCGTTCAGGGACATTGCCTGTACACCAAATCGTCGGAATGGGCGAAGCATATCGTATCTGTAAAGAAGAAATGGCAACCGAAATGCCACGCTTAAAAGCATTACGTGATCGTTTATACAATGGCTTAAAAGATATTGAAGAAACCTACGTAAACGGTTCGATGGAACACCGCTTAGACAGTAACTTAAATATTAGCTTTAACTATGTTGAAGGTGAATCGTTAATGATGGCACTACGTGATATTGCTGTTTCTTCAGGTTCGGCCTGTACGTCTGCGAGCCTTGAGCCATCTTACGTGTTACGTGCATTAGGTTTAAATGATGAATTAGCGCATAGCTCGATTCGTTTCACACTAGGTCGTTATACCACGGAAGAAGAAATTGATTACACCATCGAATTGGTGAAAAACGCAGTAAGCAAACTGCGTGAGCTTTCGCCACTTTGGGATATGTTTAAAGAAGGTATTGATTTAAGTACCATTGAATGGACTCATCACTAATCTGAAAAAGAGTGGCGTTGTACTTGCGTTGTTGTTCAGTTTGCTTATGCGTATGCACTGACTTCAACTGAGCGGCTCGTAAGACAGGCTATATTTTAAATTATACTTAAGACATAGGGACGCTAGGCTAGCGTTCAATGACATAGCAGTAATACAAAAAGTGCGGTCGATTTTCAAAATATTTTCGTTCAGGAAATAATCGCACTTTGCTTAAATTGGAAGGAATAGATTATGGCATACAGTAATAAAGTGATTGATCATTATGAAAATCCACGTAACGTTGGGTCTTTAGATAAAAAGGATGTGAACGTTGGTACGGGCATGGTGGGCGCACCGGCTTGTGGTGATGTGATGCAACTGCAAATTAAAGTCAGTGAAGAAGGCATTATCGAAGATGCAAAATTTAAAACATACGGTTGTGGTTCTGCCATCGCCTCAAGCTCATTAATTACAGAATGGGTGAAAGGTAAATCACTTGATGAAGCACAAGCGATCAAAAATAGCCAAATTGCAGAAGAATTAGAATTACCACCGGTAAAAGTGCACTGTTCAATTTTGGCTGAAGATGCCATCAAAGCTGCGATTGCAGACTACAAAGCGAAAAAAGAAGCAAAATAATTATCTAAAATTCAATTGGGGCAATATTGCCCCTTTCACATTATAAGACGCAATGGAGTAGAGAATTTAATGGGTATTTCACTGACTGAAACGGCCGCAGATCGGGTCAGAACCTTCCTCGCCAATCGTGGTAAGGGAATTGGCTTACGCTTAGGCATCAAAACCTCAGGCTGTTCTGGCTTAGCTTATGTACTCGAGTTTGTGGATGAGTTAAATCCTGATGATGAGGTATTTGAACAACATGGTGTCAAAATTATTGTCGATGCGAAAAGCTTGGTTTATTTAGACGGTACGGAGTTAGATTTCGCCAAAGAAGGGTTAAATGAAGGCTTTAAATTCAATAATCCTAATGTCAAAGATCAATGTGGTTGTGGAGAAAGTTTCCACGTTTAATTCCCTTTTAACCTTATGATTTGAGTGAAAGATGAATCCATTTGAAATTTTTGGTTTACCCGTCGATTTTCATGTTGATCAACGTGAATTATCCACACGTTATCTCGCTTTGCAAAAATCCTTGCATCCTGATAATTTCACGACACACTCTGCACAAGAACAACGCTTAGCCATGCAACGTTCTGCGGAAGTGAACGATGCATTGCAAATTTTAAAAGATCCGATTTTACGTGCAGACAGTATCATTGCACTACACACGGGCGAACAACAAAATATCGAACAAACGAGCAGCCGTGATATGGCCTTTTTAATGCAGCAAATGCAATGGCGTGAACAGTTAGACGAAATCGAAGAGCAAAAAGACAGTGAGCAATTAATGGATTTCAGTGCGGATATTGAGCAAAGCCAAAAGCACTTATTAAATGAATTATCTGAGGCATTGTTAAACCAACAATGGCAGCAAGCAAATCGCATTAATGATAAATTACGTTTTATTAAAAAATTATTGGTTGAAGTAGAACGTGTCGAAGAAAAGCTATTAGACTTTTAAGTAGATTAAAACAACCACAAGATAAAACTGCTATAATAAAAGTCAGTATGAAATAATAAGAAGAGAATAGAGATAAACCATGGCATTACTTCAAATTGCAGAACCCGGTCAAAGTGCAAGTCCTCATCAACATAAATTAGCGGTAGGGATTGATTTGGGCACCACTAACTCGTTAATTGCGACCGTGCGTAGTGGTCAAGTGGATATTTTATTAGACGAAAAAGAACGACCTTTAGTCCCTTCTGTGGTGCATTTTGAACAAGATAACGTCATCGTAGGTTATGAAGCGGCGGAGTTAGCCAGCCAAAATCCGCATAATACGATTGTATCGGTTAAGCGATTAATTGGCAGAAGTCTTGCTGATGTGCAACAACGTTATCCAAATTTGCCGTATCAATTTGAAGCCAGTGAAAACGGTTTGCCATTAATTCGTACGGATAAGGGCGTATTCAGCCCAGTAGAAATTTCTGCTGAAATTTTGAAAAAATTGACCGCACTTGCGGAGAAACGCTTAGCGGGTGAGTTAGCTGGGGCAGTGATTACCGTCCCCGCCTATTTTGATGATGCGCAACGCCAAAGTACGAAAGATGCAGCAAAATTAGCAGGTATCAATGTATTACGTTTATTAAATGAGCCCACCGCGGCAGCAATTGCTTATGGTTTAGACAGCGGACAAGAAGGGGTGATTGCGGTTTATGATTTAGGTGGCGGAACCTTTGATATTTCGATCTTGCGCTTGTCAAAAGGCGTGTTTGAAGTACTGGCAACGGGTGGGGATACCGCGTTAGGCGGCGATGATTTTGATCACCAATTAATGGATTGGATCGTGACGCAGTCAGGTATTGCACCACAAAATGCGCAACAACAACGTCAACTTACCGCACTTGCCACACAAATCAAAGTTGCGCTAACCGATAATCAGGAAACAACAATTGACTATCAGGGTTGGCAAGGCAATATTACGCGTGAACAGTTTAATCAGCTGATCCAAACGTTGGTCAAACGCTCATTACTGGCTTGTCGCCGAGCTTTAAAAGATGCCAACGTGAGTGTTGAGGAAGTGTGTGAAGTGGTGATGGTCGGTGGTTCAACACGCGTGCCGTTTGTGCGTGAACAAGTGGCGGCATTTTTCCAAAAAGAGCCGTTAACCTCGATCGATCCTGACAAAGTGGTAGCATTAGGTGCGGGAATTCAAGCCGATATTTTAGTGGGGAATAAACCCGATGCGGATATGTTATTGTTAGATGTGATCCCGCTCTCACTCGGTATTGAAACAATGGGGGGATTAGTGGAAAAAATTATTCCACGTAATACGACCATTCCAGTGGCAAGAGCACAGGAATTTACCACCTTTAAAGACGGACAAACCGCGATGTCTGTCCATGTGGTACAAGGTGAACGCGAAATGGTGGCAGATTGCCGTTCTCTTGCGCGTTTTAGCTTAAAAGGTATTCCTGCTATGGCAGCAGGCGCTGCTCATGTTCGCGTCACCTATCAAGTGGATGCAGATGGTTTATTAAGTGTCACCGCGATGGAAAAATCGACAGGTGTACAATCATCCATTCAGGTTAAACCCTCTTATGGGTTAAGTGATGATGAAATTACTAATATGCTAAAAGCCTCCATGCTGAATGCCAAAGAAGATATTCAAGCGCGCTTATTGGCTGAACAACGCGTGGAAGCACAACGTGTATTAGAAAGTGTACGTTCCGCATTAAGTGCCGATCAAGATTTATTAAATGACGAAGAATTAAGTGCGGTGAAAAACGCCATTATTTCTTTGCAACGCTTGCAAAAAGAAGGTGACACGCAAGATATTAAGCAAGGTATTAAACTGCTTGATCTTGCCACACAAGATTTTGCATCGCGTCGAATGGATAAGTCAATTCGCCAAGCCCTTGCTGGCAAAGCGATTGATGATGTAATGAAAAACGCAAAATAACCTTAAGAGATAGAAAATGCCAAAAGTTGTATTTTTACCCCACGAAGAACTTTGCCCAGAAGGTTTAGCTTTAGAGGTGGCAGAGGGAGAAAACTTATTAGATGCGGCACTGAATGCGGGCATTGATATTGAGCACGCCTGTGATAAATCTTGTGCCTGTACCACTTGTCATGTGATTATTCGTGAAGGCTTTGATAGCTTAAATGAAAGCACGGATATGGAGGATGATATGCTTGATAAAGCGTGGGGGCTCGAAGTAGATAGTCGTTTGAGCTGCCAATGTTTGGTGGGCAAAGAGGATTTAGTGGTTGAAATTCCAAAATATAGTTTAAACCACGCACGTGAAGAATAAGTAAAAGGCTCAACAAGGTTGAGCCTTTCTGTTTACCAAAACTTTTCTCAGCTTGACCGCACTGATGCTAGCCCTCATTTAACTGATTTAAATATTGTTTACCTAATAAATGCATTTGACGCTGAATATGCTGTTGTCTTTTTTTCACGTAAGCGCTCGGCTTATCCACTTTAAAGATAATCGGATTGGGCAGGACGGCAGCAAGTAATGCCGCTTCAGCGTAATTTAATTGCTTGGCTGATTTGTTGAAATAATGTTGACTTGCTGCTTCCACACCAAAAATATTAGGCCCAAACTCCGCAATATTGAGATAGACTTCAAGAATACGTTTTTTTGACCAAAGCGTTTCAAGTACAAGCGTGGTGGGCATTTCAATCGCTTTACGCAACCAACTTTGCCCATGCCATAAGTATAGATTTTTAGCCGTTTGTTGGCTAATGGTCGAGCCACCTCGAATCCTTTTACCGTTTTTATTGTGTTGTAACGCGGCTTTAATGGCCTCCCAGTCAAAGCCATAATGACTCGCAAAACGTTGATCTTCACTGGCTATCACTGCCAGTTGAATAGATGGGTTCATTTGCTCAAAGCGAATCCATTGATAATGGAGCGGTGCGCTCAAATTCCCTTCCAGCAAATTGCCCATTTTTTGCTGTAACATATAGGCAGACACAGGAATCGGTACAAAACGAAACAGCAACACACTTGAGAGGAAAATCAGAACAAAGATCGCAAAAGTGCGGTAAATTTTTCGTTTAAACTGTTGCCAAAGACTGAAACAAGGAAAAGGATGTTTAGTCTTTTTTCGCTTGCTCATCTAATTGTTCTTTTACCCACGTCATAAATTCAGGTGGCATGGTTTTAATCATGTTTGAACCACGGGTAATGGTTGCTGCACTGGTATTAAGATTTTGTTGAATCTCTCGCTGTGGCACACTTTTATCTAATAATTGCGCCACAATTTGTAAGCGGAGCCCAACGGAGTCTCGTTCATCAGGGGTGAGCAAGAGGGTTAAGATCTCTTGTTCTTTGCCTTGCGCGAATGCAGTGCGTAACATTTCGACGAAAGCGTGCCATTGTTCAAGATTGCGACTTAAGTACATAGTAGTTTCTCCCTTTAACTATCACACTAGTATAATCGATTATATTCATCTTGGCTAAATTTTTGCTGGGGTTGCTGTTGTAGCCACTGGTAATACACGTCATAAGTCAACACATTTTGTACATAGCCTCTTGTTTCATAAAAGGGAATTGAGGCAATAAATTCCGCCATACTTAATTTCCCCTCTGCTTTTGTTAGCCAACGATCCACTCGACTTGCCCCCGCATTATAAGCCGCCGCAATTAAAATACGGTTATTACCATATTTATCATACAGTTGCTGCAAATGAGCGGTGCCGAGCATAATGTTATCAAAGGGATCAAAAAGTTGATTTTGATGCGTATAAGGCAAACCTGCTTCCCGAGCCGTTTGTTTTGCGGTACTCGGTAACAGTTGCATCAGCCCTTGTGCATTGGCATGAGAAGAAACATCGGGCTTCCAAGCACTTTCTTGGCGCGCAATCGCCATGGCAAAAGTGCGGTGGATATTTTTATTTTTTAGATGTAAATCGAACCACTCTAAATACGCATTGGGTAAACGTAGGGCAAGATAGCCCCATGCTTTGGCTTGAATAGTGGCTTCTACCCCTAAATCAAACCAAGCTTGTTCAGTTGCATATTGGGATAAGGCAAGTTTTTGTTCAAAGCTTGCTTTGTCTAATAACGCCTTCCACTCAAGATTCATATATTGTGTCGCATTGAGAATGCGTAATTCAGCGATTCTGTCTAATTCAACTGAAAAAGTCGCTTTAATATCAAGTGAGGGCGGTGGATTAAACGTTTTAACTGTCGGGTGATAGTCGATATTCAGTTCTGCACTGGCTAATAGAGGATAAAATCCCCGCTGTTTTGCTAATTGTTGAAAAATGTGTTGGGCTTGAGCGTGGCTTGTTTGCTGCTGTGCGAGGAGTTTCGCTTGCCAATAACGCCATTCCTCTTTTTGTTTCGCACTCTTGGACAACAAATCTAGCCAAGGGGAGAGATCGCCCTTTTCGCGTAGTGCGGTACGTAAACGGCGTTCTGTAAGGGCATCATCTTTCAACGCCAGTAATTGTCTATCTCGCCATTGTTGTAGGTGAGGATTTTCACTATCAAAGAGATGAGCGATGAGTGTTTTCTTCCATTGGCGTTGTTGTGTTGTAGATAATGCTAACTGATTTGCCCATTGTGCATAGGGTTCAAAGGGATCGTGCGGGTTTTTGATATCCGTTTCTTTTAGTGCTTTTATCAAGGCAGGGAAATGACTTAGCACGATCCGTTGTACAAATGGTTGGTCGGCAGAAAGGTTGTCAATAAAAAAGAGAGATTGAGGATGTTGTAAGCGCAACGGATTTTTACTGAGGAGTCGCAGTTCATGTAGCCAACGTTTCGTCTCTATTTGTTCCGTTTGTTGCGCCAAATGGGCTAGCACGCCTTGATTACCTTGCTCAAAGGCAAGAACAGCACGTTCTTTTAATTCGGCTTCCTGAGGGTGACCATTTTCTTTCCAACGAGCCAAAAGCCCATCACAGGTTGGCGGTAATGCTGCGCCATTCAGCCAAAGTTGTGTCACCTGCTGTTGCCATTGTGTAAGAGACACAGTAGGCATATTCGGTGCCTGTTCATATTCTGCTTGCAACTGTATGCAACGTGAAGCGATATCTTTCAGTCGTAAAGGTGCACGAATAATGCTTTGCCATTCCGCTTTCGCTTGAGCCTGCTGTAACCATTGCTTTTGCAATTCTGTGGTTAAAGGAAAAGACGGAAACTGGGCGTGAAATGCCTCAATTTGAGCCAGAGTTAATGTATTTTTGTTCGCTCTTAAGTAAGCATATTGGGCATAAGGATAAAGGGGATAGTCTTCAATTTTGGCTAATAAGGCTTGCACCAGATCTCGCGTATTATCTGATTGGGAACGCTGAAGTAATTGTTGTATTTTTTGATAAATTTGGCGCGCTTGTATTCGGTCCATTGTGATAGGCGCGCGTTCAGTATGTGGCACATGATCTGCTGATCGACTCACTGGCGTAGCAGTGACCGAAATGGAGAGTAACGTCAGCAAATAAGCGAGGGAAATTGTTGTTAATTTCATTCATTTCTCGAACAGATTAAGGATAAAAATGATACAGGATTAGACCTGATTTTAGCGGAAAAGTGCGGTGTGTTGTGGATTTATTTCGAATGGAAAGGGACGAGAAGCGGTTCGTCCCCAAGAACAATCAGATAAATAAAATTAAAAAACACGTTTAAACGGTTTGACGATCACGTCGTCATACACCCCTGCTTCCACATAAGGATCTTGACTTGCCCAATGTTTGGCTTCCTCTAAACTGGTGAATTTTGCTATCACGGTTGAACCTGTAAACCCACTGTTACCTGGATTTTCATCATCAATTGCTGGATTTGGGCCGGCCACTAATAAACGATCTTCGGCTTGGAGTTGTGTTAAACGGGCGAGGTGTTTTTCACGCACCGCCAAACGTTGTGCTAAGGTATTCGGTTTATCTTGTGCAAAAATCACATAGTACATCATCGTTTCTTTCCTTCTGTTGACGCTTAAGAGAGTGCTTGTGTTAATTCAGGGTTATTTTCTCGTGGTACGACCCGAGGTCGTCCCGCGTTATCAACTGCAACGAAAGTAAAAACGGCTTCCGTCACACAATAGCGTTCACCAATTGGCTCACTGGAGACTTTTTTGACCCACACTTCCATTTTAATTTTAATGGATGAACGCCCAACACTTAAACATTTACCGTAGCAACACACGACATCACCTACTGTAATCGGACGAATAAAGGTCATGCTCTCAACAGCTATCGTTACAACCCGTCCATGGGCGATTTCTTTTGCTAAAATGGCCCCCCCCATATCCATTTGGGACATAATCCAACCACCAAAAATATCACCATTCGCATTGGTATCGGAAGGCATCGCAAGAGTTCGTAGTAGTAATGTGCCACGGTTATCACAGCTTTTCGCGGTATCAAGCTTATTTGTCATGATCATTCCTTATGGTTGCTTTTAGTCTGCGGAAGATAGCGATAAATATATATGCCAGTAATGATTGTGGCAATCAGGGTCATCCCGAGAATACCAAAGGTTTTAAAATCTACCCACAGATCGTCCGATAAATATTGGCTAATATAAAGATTAATTAACATGCAGAGCAGAAAGAAAAGTGCCCAACCGAGATTGAGGCGATTCCACACTGGTTCGGGTAAATCAAGCGCCTCTTCTTTGCCTAACATCAGTTTGATTAGATTTTTGTTAAAGCCATAGCGGCTAACCAGTAAAATCAAGGCAAAAAGAGCATAGACAATGGTCACTTTCCATTTTAAGTATTCAAGTTGATTAAAATACGCCGTTAATGTACCAAAAAATACCACAGCGATCCCCATAAACAGTTGTTGTTTTTCAACTTTGCCATATTTGATTTTTAGAATCAGTAATTGAATGAGGGTCGCGATGATCAAGGTAATTGCGGCTTCGCGGATGCCCACGAGCTTGTACACCGCAAAGAACAAAATAAGTGGAATAAATTCTAATAATTGTTTCATGTTGGTTTACGCCTTTTGCATAAAAATAGTATAGAAACGGTAAGTGAAAACCAATGAGAAGACGGTTAAAAATGCAATTAACAAGGCAACGGCGATTTCTACGATTAAATTGCTTGCGATTGCTGCGAATTGGCGGATCACTACAGGTAATAAGAAATACACAATCATAGAATATGAAAATAATGGGATAACCCGTTTGATCCCCGCCTTCCATGTTGTTTTGAATGATTGGATTAGACCCTCACGCGTGATTAGATAATGCGTCGATGTTAAACAACAACGAATACACAGATAAAAACCGAATCCCACAGACAACAAGGAAAACATCGAGGGTTGTGATTTTTTCACAATTAATGAGAAAAAGATTTCAGATAAACCAATAATAATTGGGGTGATTAATAGGATATTAATGATCAGGGCGCCGAAGAAACGCTGTAATGCTAGGCTGAAACTGGCATTGAGAGAAGGGTTACTTTGACTAATGTGATGGATAGAAATTAAGCACCATGCCGCAAGGATAAAATTAATCACTTGGTGAAAAAAATATAAGGATATGTCATTGGGGGCAGTCTTGGTGATGCCTAAAACTTGGGCCAAATCGTCACTACTATTGCGTAGTGACATCACCTCAGTTGATGAAAGGCTACTTATCAATAAGCTAATTAGAAAATTACTGAGAAAAAAAGCAAATACAAATGTGAGGGTGATTTGGCGCTGATTGCGCACAAAATTCCAACTATCTTGAAAAATTTTTGTAAAATTTATGGTCATTTATCAACACTCATTTTAAGACAAACAGATTAACGCATTATACCGTTTTTTACTGCAAAATTAATACAAAATGCGCGTTTTTTTCTCGTGCATTCTTTTTGTTTTGGTTTCTATCGAGTGAAAAAAAGAATCAATAAATACTGTTTTTTAACAAAAATTTAAAAATTTGATAAAGATCAGTAAATAGCAATCTGTGATATGGTATGTTAAATAAGCTAAAACAGCATAGTGTTTTAGCGGATTTTGACAATTGATAGACAGATGAGGTTGGCAATGAAAAAGACAGTATTAGCATTAGGTGTAATGGCTGCATTAGTTGCAGGTTCAGCAGTGGCACATCAAGCGGGTAGTGTTATTGTACGAGGTGGTCCAATTTTAGTGGTACCAAACGCTTCGACAAATCATGACGTGTTTAAATTTGATGTCAATTCAAATGCACAATTAGGCTTAACCGCCACTTATATGGCAACAGATAATCTTGGTGTAGAGTTATTAGCCGCAACACCATTCAGCCATGAGATTACATTAGGCAATACGCTTGTCGGTAAAACCAAACATTTACCACCAAGTTTATACGCACAATATTATTTCTTAGATAAAGATGCGAAGGCACGCCCGTATGTGGGGGCTGGCGTCAACTACACCACATTCTTTAGTGAAAAAGAAAGATTAAGTGGCGTCACTGACCTGAAATTAAAAGATTCTTGGGGACCTGCATTCAATGCTGGGGTGGATATCCAAGTGGCAGAGAATCTCTTCTTAAATACTGCGGTTTGGTATGCCAAAATCAAAAGTAAAGCCACATTTAAACTTAATGGGGAAGAGCATAAAGTGAATGTGAAATTAGATCCAACGGTATTCTTTGTTGGCTTAGGTTATCGTTTCTAAACTTGAAAATGATACAAAAATAATGGGCAATCTGATTTGCCCATTTTTTGTGGTGAACGCTATTAAGAAACGAGCGCTAACATCTCTTGGGCATTAGCTAGCGCACTATCAGTAATTTTGCTACCGCCTAACAGTTTGGCTAACGCTTTTACCCGTTGTGTTGGCGAAAGTGCGGTCATTTTGGTTTCCGTTTTCTCGTCAATAATGTGTTTTTCTACACTAAAGTGTTGATGACCTTGGCACGCGACCTGCGGTAAATGGGTGACGCATAGTACTTGGCAACGCTGACCAAGTTTACGTAATAGTTTTCCGACCACACTCGCAGTGGCACCACTAATTCCTACATCCACTTCATCAAAAATCAAGGTTGGAATGGCGGATTTATCTGAAGTGAGGACCTGAATCGCTAGCGAAATCCGTGAAAGCTCTCCACCAGAGGCAATTTTATTGAGAGGTTGTGCACTCTGACCGAGGTTACTGCGTAAGTTAAATTGGACATTATTGATGCCAAGCGAACTGAGTCTGTGACTGTCAGGGTTGAGCGCAATAAAAAACTCACCATTTTCCATGGCTAATTGTTTAATCGATTTGGTCACTTGGTGGGCTAATTGTGTCGCCCCTAGCTCGCGACTTTGATGTAATGCCAATGCGGTAGCTTGCGCCTTTTCATAAGCGATCTTTTCTTGTGCAATTAACGCTTGTTCACTCTCAGAAAAATCGACGAGTTGGGCGAGTTCTTGCTGTAAAGAGCGGTGTAATTCCACTAAATTTTCAGGTTTGACATGATGTTTCCGTGCAAGCTGTAAGGCTTGTCCCATACGTTGCTCAATCTCCTGAAGTAAGGCAGGATCTTGCTCAATATCGCTTGCCAGTTGTTGCATTTCGTGGCTAGCTTCTTGAACTTGAATCAAGGCTTCTTGCAATAAATTACCAACATTGCTATAGCGTTGATCTAACTCGCACAACTCGCTCAGGTGTTGTGTTGCACGATAAAGTAACGCGTCAATATTCACCGTTTCATTTTCACTGAGTAGCTGTAAGGTGGACTGTGAAAGTGTCGTCAATTGTTCCGTGTTAGAAAGACGTTTGTGATCTTCTTCTAATTCAATATATTCATTTTCACGTAAATTGAAGGAGTCAAGCTCTTCAACCTGATATTGCAGTAGCTGTTTTTTCGCCTCATTTTCGCTCACTTGTTGTTTGAAGGTTTGTACCTGATACTGTAAGTCTTTCCACGTTTGATAGTCTGTTTGCATTTGGCTAAGCAAGGCAGTATGACCACAGAAACGATCTAATAACTGTAGCTGATACTCTGGTTTGAGTAATAATTGGGAGGCGTGTTGTCCGTTGATATGGACGAGATATTGCCCTAATTCTTTCAACTGACTGGCTGAAACCGGAATGCCATTAATGAAGGCTTTAGAGCGACCATCGTGGTTAATAATACGGCGCAAAATACACTCTTCAGGATTTTCAGTGTCTTGTAATTCCTGTTGTATTAACCATTGACGCGCAGGATTGTTTTTATCAAGTGCAAAGGTGGCGCTAATATCCGCACGTTCTTGTCCTTCACGTAACATTGTGATGTCAGTACGCTGACCAAGACAAACCCCTAGTGCATCAATCGCGATGGATTTCCCTGCCCCTGTCTCGCCTGTAATGACGGACATCCCTTGCGTTAATTCAATATTCAGATGACGAACGATCGCGAAATGATTAATAGTGAGTTGAATAAGCATTGCAAAATCTCCCTTACTGTATATTTATCAGTTTATAACTGTTTTTATATACAGTAAAGTGCTTTTGCTAAATTTTAAGCATTTTTAAACAGAATTGCGTAGCCAACCTAGTTTTGAACTCAATACTTTATAGTAATTGTAATGTTTTAAGTGCAACAAGCGCAGTTTATCTGGACTTTTTTGGATATGGACAATGTCATCTGGCGAGAATTCTAATGCGACTTGACTATCACAACCGACTTCCAGTTGTGACGTATTATATTCTGCGAAGCGAATTGAGATTTTACTGTCACCATCAATCACAAGTGGGCGAGAGGAGAGCGTATGGGGAAACATTGGCACTAACGCGATAGCATTGAGCTGTGGTGTTAAAATAGGCCCTCCCGCAGAGAGTGAATAGGCCGTTGATCCTGTTGGTGTAGAAATAATCAATCCATCAGAACGTTGTGAAAAAGCGAATTTATCATTGATATAAACATGAAAATCGATCATATGGGCAATTTTAGCAGGATGAACTACCGCCTCATTGACGGCATTACCACGTGCAATAATTTTTCCATTTCGCTCGACACTGGCTTCTAAAATAAAACGTTCTTCCACAAAAAAATCCCCATCTTCTAAACAGGCTTGTAGTTGTGAATAGGCATTTTTGGGGTCGATGTCGGTGAGAAAACCTAAGTTACCTCTATTGATACCAATTAACGCAATATCATATTTGGCAAGGGTGCGAGCACGTCCCAATACATTACCATCACCACCAATCACAATCGCTAATTGGGCCCGTTGGCCGATTTCATCTACTGAGGCTAAATGGTTTTCATTCAATCCTAGTTGTTCACCAATAGGGCGCTCTACTAATACTTGATAGCCTTTTTCAATGAGCCATTGGAAAAGATTTTTATGCATTTGTAAAGTGACATCATGGCGAGGTTTACCCAGTAATCCGATGGTATGAAAGGAAGATTGTAGGGCTTTAATATCAATGGTGTTAGGGCGTTTCATGTTTTATTCCATCGGCTAAAAAAAGTAGCCGCACTTGAATTAAAAAAATTAATCATTATATTACACACAAATCCTTTTATTTGTCAGCAAGTATCTATAGATAGGCTGACTTTTATATTTTTGTTAGAATGAGCCAACAGGTTTACATGAATGGAGAATGAGATGTCAAATAAAGCGCAACATATTGAAAACGAAGAACAGCTTCAAGAAGAAAAACAAGAGGAACAACAAAAAGTCGATGAAACGGAAGTTGAAGTGGTTGATGAAGTTGATCCACTTGAAGAAGCGATCTTACGGGTACAGGAACTTGAAGCACAGTTAGCAGAAATGGGCAAAAAAGAACAAGATTTCTTACTGCGTAGTCGTGCTGAAATGGATAATATTCGCCGCCGTGCAGAGCAAGATGTAGAAAAAGCCCATAAGTTTGCATTAGAAAAATTTTCAAAAGATATTTTAAATACTATTGATAATTTAGAACGTGCCTTATCGACACCGGCAAATTTAGAAGATGAAAGTATTAAATCATTATTTGATGGCGTGGAATTAACCTTAAAAGAATTGTTGGCTACCGTTTCTCGCTTTGGTGTAGAAGCGGTGGGTGTCGTCGGTGAAAATTTCAATCCAGACGTGCATCAGGCTATTTCGATGCAACCAATGGAAGGCTTTGAAAGCAACCAAATTACAGCAGTATTACAAAAAGGTTACCTATTGAATGGACGTGTCATTCGTCCAGCGATGGTGATGGTTGCCGCATAAGCAGCTAGCCATAATAATATGTCCGCAGATGATCCTTATTCATGTGCGGGCTTTTTTATTGATTTTTTCCCCTATTTTATATAGCAAAATAATATAAATAATCTCTAAAAAAGAGTTGTTATTTATAAGAAATTCCCCTTTAATTCATACCCATCTATTTATTTTAAATTAAGGTACTTTATGGTTATTAGCAATCTTATTATTTTCAGTGTACTGTTAGTCCTATTGGGTGTGATTTATACTCGTACCCAAAAACTGGGAACGACGGTATTAATTGGTCTGTTATTGGGCATTGTATGTGGCGTGTTATTGCAACAATTTGCGCCAGAAAACATGATTCAACCCACATTAGACTGGATTAATTTGGTTGGCAATGGTTATGTCCGTTTATTACAAATGATTGTGATGCCATTGGTTTTTATTTCTATTCTTTCCGCAATAACACGATTAAATCAGGCCAGTGCTTTAGGAAAGATCAGTTTGAGTGTGATTTCCGTTTTATTGATTACCACCGCGATTGCGGCCGCCATCGGTATTGCGATGACTTATGCATTTAATTTAACAGCTGAGGGATTAGTCGCAGGAGAGCGAGAACTTGCTGCGCAAATGAATGTGGCTGGACGGGTTGAAAAAGTCAGTGGGTTAACAATACCTTCTATGTTGCTATCATTTATTCCCAAAAATCCTTTTTTAGAGCTCACTGGTGCAAATCCAACATCGATTATTAGTGTGGTGATTTTTGCTGCTTTATTGGGTATTGCTTCATTAAGTTTAGCCAGAGAAGATCACGCGCTTGGTGAGCGTATTGCACAAGGTGTCGATACGTTAAATAAATTGATCATGCGTCTAGTGCGTATGGTGATCCGTTTAACGCCTTATGGGGTGTTTGCGTTAATGATTAAAATGGCGACCACATCAAAATGGGCAGATATTGTGAATTTAGGTACTTTTATTGTTGCCTCTTATGCTGCCATTTTCTTGATGTTTATTGTACATGGCTTGTTACTCGCTGTATTCAAGGTAAATCCATTTACTTATTTCAAAAAAGTGCTACCAACCTTGAGCTTTGCCTTTACTTCGAGATCAAGTGCGGCCACGTTACCGTTAAATATTGAAACGCAAACCAGTAAATTAGGGAATAACAATGTGATTGCCAATTTTGCTGCGACTTTTGGTGCAACAATCGGACAAAACGGGTGTGCAGGCATTTATCCTGCTATGTTAGCCGTGATGGTCGCTCCAACGGTAGGGATTGACCCTTTTAGTCTTGGCTATTTAGCCACCTTAATTTTAGTCGTGACCATTTCTTCGCTAGGGATTGCTGGTGTGGGTGGTGGTGCAACCTTTGCCGCCATTGTAGTGTTATCAACTTTAAATTTACCCCTCGTCTTAGTGGGTTTATTGATTTCGATTGAGCCCTTGATTGATATGGGACGAACGGCTTTAAACGTGAATGGCTCGATGGTCGCAGGTACTATCACTCACCAATTATTGGATAAGAAAGAATAAGGCGTATACAGAGATAAAAAGAAGGTGGAAATCAATTCCACCTTCTTTTTTATTATAGCTAGACTTTGTCTAGCTATAAAAACCATACGCTTTGCGTATGGAGCGGAAAAGCTTAAGCGGTGAGCAGAACAAAACATCCTCCTATAATGAACAAGGCTGACAACCAAAATTCAACATATAGGAGGATAAGCCATGGCAAGTAAATCCAATGACGACTCAAGTCTATCACACACAAGATGGAACTGTAAGTACCATATAGTCTTTATCCCTAAGTATAGGAGAAAAGCAATTTATGGAAAATTGCGAGTTGATATAGGAGGGATACTAAGACAATGATGTCACTACAAGAATGTAGAGATAATAGAGGCATATGCAATGAAAGATCATATCCATATGCTGTTAAGGATACCTCCGAAACTG
>JBLUWJ010000017.1:0-41843 GCA_049888895.1 Bisgaard Taxon 45
CATCTGTAATGTTGATAAAATAACCTATTGAAAAATAAAGATTAAAAAAACGAACTATTTGATGAGAAGTAAGTGAGTGTAGTATGACAGAATACAAAAATGAAATTTATATCGAAAATGATGACACCAGAATTGATAAAATTGAACAAGTTTTACCGCCTGTGGCGTTATTAGAGAAATTTCCTGCTAGTGACGTGGCGGTAGAAACCGTCAGACAAACACGTAAAAAAGCACATAATATTATTCATCGAAAAGATGACCGTTTATTGGTTGTCATCGGACCTTGCTCAATTCATGATCCTGTTTCTGCACTAGAGTATGCCAAACGGATTAAAGTCATGCGTGAAAAATACCATGACAGCCTTGAAATTGTTATGCGTGTCTATTTTGAAAAACCTCGTACTACTGTGGGTTGGAAAGGGTTAATTAATGATCCTTACCTTAATGGGACTTTCGAACTGAATGAAGGATTACGTCTTGCACGTAAACTATTGTCCGATATTAATGATTTAGGGGTACCTGCTGCAGGTGAATTTTTAGATATGATTACCCCACAATACCTAGCTGATTTTATGAGCTGGGGGGCAATTGGTGCCAGAACGACCGAATCACAAGTACACCGTGAGCTTGCTTCAGGCTTGTCTTGTGCTGTTGGTTTTAAAAATGGCACCAATGGTGGGGTGAGAATCGCGTTAGATGCGATGGGTGCGGCACAAGCGCCTCATTATTTTCTTTCCGTGACGAAATTTGGGCATTCTGCAATTGTATCCACAAAAGGCAATGAAGACTGCCATATTATTTTACGTGGTGGTGATAAAGGCCCTAATTATTGTGCGGAGGATATCGCCACTATCTGTGCAGAGATTGAAAAAACAGGGCGTATTCCACATGTGATGGTCGATTTCAGTCATGCAAACAGTTGTAAACAATTCAAAAAACAATTGGACGTTTGCGACAGTGTTTGTCAGCAAATTGCCACGGGCTCGACGCAAATTTTTGGTGTCATGGTAGAAAGTCATCTTGTTGAAGGGCGTCAAGAATTAGTTGAAGGCAAAGCAGTGACTTACGGACAAAGTATTACTGATGCTTGTATTGGTTGGGAAGACAGTGAGAAAGTCTTGGAATCGCTTTCAAATGCAGTGATTAAACGCCGAAATTTGCACAAATAAATTCAGATTAAAGCGTCAGTGAGTCTGGCGCTTTTTATTTTCCTTTCAATTACATTGTCTTATTCCTTTTCTTGCCTTATTTTTGATTTTCCCTTGCGTTTATTCGCATAAATATCGTCCATTAATTATTTTCTAATTTCTTAAAAGCAAACGTTTGCCTTTGTAAAGAAGCGGATTATAATACAGCGATTTTTATTTTTTGACCAATAGGAATTAAACATGAGCTTAGATAACTTCAGTTTGAAACCGGTACCACAACATGAACGTAAAGGGGGGATTGCCCTGACATTTGTGATGCTCGGTTTAACCTTTTTTTCTGCCAGTATGTGGACCGGTGGCACTTTAGGCACCTCACTGCACTATGACGATTTTTGGACGGCTATTTTGATTGGTAACTTAATGCTTGGGGTCTATACCGCTTGTTTAGGTTATATCGGTGCCAAAACAGGGTTAACCACTCATATTCTCGCACGTTATTCTTTTGGGATAAAAGGTTCGTGGTTACCGTCTTTATTGCTCGGTGGTACACAAGTCGGTTGGTTTGGGGTAGGGGTGGCAATGTTTGCGATTCCGGTCAATAAAGTCACTGGTATTGATGTGAATACCTTAATTATTGTCTCAGGCTTATTAATGACAATCACGGTGTATTTTGGAATTTCTGCACTGACGGTATTATCTGCCGTTGCGGTACCAGCAATCGCTGTTTTAGGTTCTTATTCTGTGTATTTAGCGATTACCGATGCGGGCGGATTGGAAGTGTTAAAAAGCATTATCCCTCAAGAACCGATGCCGCTCTCTATGGCGATCACACTCGTGGTGGGGTCTTTTATTAGTGCAGGGAGCTTAACGGCTGACTTTGTTCGTTTTGGTCGTGTCCCGAAACAAGCGATTATTATTAGTATGATTGCTTTCTTTTTAGGTAACTCGTTGATGTTTATTTTTGGTGCCGCAGGGGCGTCAGTAAAAGGCATGGCAGATATTTCTGATGTTATGGTGGCGCAAGGATTGATCCTACCTGCGATCATTGTATTAGGTTTAAATATTTGGACGACTAACGATAACGCACTTTATGCATCAGGTTTAGGCTTTGCTAATATCACCGGTCTAAGCAGTCGTATTTTATCCATGGTAAATGGCGTGATTGGCACACTTTCTGCACTATGGTTATACAATAATTTTGTTGGCTGGCTTACTTTCTTATCTTCAGCTATTCCACCAGTGGGGGGCGTTATTATTGCGGATTACTTGTTACGTCGTCAATCTTACCAAGATTTTGACCAAGCAAAATTTGTGACAATTAATTGGACCGCGATTATTGCCGTTGCGATTGGGGTCGCTTGTGGTAAATATTTACCGGGCATTATCCCTGTCAACGCGGTATTAGGTGGGGCGCTTTCTTATCTTATTCTCAATCCATTTTGTGCAAAAATTTTGGCAACCAAATAGGAGTGCATCATGTTAATTAAAAACGTTCACCTAGCAGATCGAGAAGGGCTTTGGCAAATTTTGATTGAGAACCAAAAAATAGTGAAAATTTGCACCAATGATGAGCAAATAGACTATGAAGGTGAGATTATCGATGCGGAAAAGGGCATCGCTTATCCACCTTTTGTTGAACCGCATATTCATTTAGACGCAACACAAACAGCAGGGCAACCAAATTGGAATCAGTCCGGCACCCTGTTTGAAGGGATTGAACGTTGGGCAGAGCGTAAGTCCTTATTAAGTCATGAAGATGTCAAAGCTCGTGCATGGAAAACCTTAAAATGGCAAATTGCAAATGGGGTGCAATATGTGCGGACGCATGTGGATGTCTCTGATCCCACATTAACGGCACTGAAAGCCATGCTTGAGGTGAAAAAAGAAGTGGCGCCTTGGGTTGATTTGCAAATTGTGGCTTTTCCACAGGAGGGCATTCTATCTTACCCTAATGGTGAAGCATTGCTTGATCAAGCAATGGCGATGGGGGCGGATGTTGTAGGAGGGATTCCACATTTTGAATTCACGCGCGAGTATGGGGTGGAGTCTATGCACATTGCCTTTAAGATTGCGCGTAAATATGGAAAGCAGCTTGATATCCATTGTGATGAAATTGATGACGAACAGTCGCGTTTTGTGGAAACCGTGGCTGCTTTAGCCTTGAAATATGAAATGGGGGATAAAGTTACCGCGAGCCATACCACCGCAATGCACTCTTATAATGGGGCGTATGCCTCGCGTTTGTTCCGCTTGTTAAAATTGTCTGGTATACATTTTGTGGCCAATCCACTGGTGAACATCCATTTGCAAGGGCGTTTTGATACTTATCCAAAACGGCGTGGTATTACCAGAGTGAAAGAAATGCTGAAAAATAACATCAACGTGTGTTTCGGTCATGATGATGTGTTTGATCCTTGGTATCCATTAGGTACCGCCAATATGTTACAAGTTTTACATATGGGATTACATGTTTGTCAATTAATGGGCTACGGACAAATTAACGCAGGATTAAAATTAGTGACCGAAAATAGCGCAAAAGCATTAGGCTTGACGGATTATGGTATTCAGGTTGGGCATTCAGCGAACTTGATTATTTTACCTGCAAAAAATGGCTTTGATGCGGTAAGAAGACAAGTGCCAACACGTTATTCCATTCGTCAGGGTAAGATTATTGCGGAAACAAAATTGGCGGAAACGCAAATTTATCTTGCGGAGAAAGAGCAAATTACTTACTGCTAGTATGTTATGCCATAAATAATCCATAAAAGTGCGGTCGAAAATCTTGAAGTTTTCGACCGCACTTATGTTGCTTGGTTAAAGGTTAGTTATCTACTTTAACAATCCAACCTTCAGGGGCTTCAATATCACCAAATTGGATACCCACTAATTCATTGTAAAGTTTGGTCGTTATTTCGCCCACTTCCGTTTCAGAGTAGAATACATGGAAGTGATCACCATATTGAATACCACCAATCGGTGTAATCACTGCGGCTGTGCCACAAGCGCCGGCCTCTTTAAATTGATCTAATTGATCGATATACACATCACCTTCTTCCGTGTCTAACCCTAACCGTTCTTTGGCTAAATAGAGTAAAGAATATTTTGTGATACTTGGCAAAATGGAAGGTGAAAGTGGGGTGACAAATTTATTCTCTTTGGTAATCCCGAAGAAATTTGCGGAACCCACTTCTTCAATTTTGGTATGGGTGGTCGGGTCTAAATAAATGCAGTCGCCAAAGCCATTGTGCTTGGCTTCTTTGCCTGGGTAAAGACTGGCGGCGTAATTTCCGCCCACTTTTGCGGCACCAGTGCCTTGCGGGGCGGCACGATCATAATTCGATACTAAGAAATTGGTCGGTTTTAATCCGCCTTTAAAGTAAGCACCAACAGGGCAGCAGAAAATCGAGAAAATATATTCTGGCGCAGGATTAACACCGACATTATCACCTACACCAATCAAGAATGGACGTAAATAGAGGGTGGCACCCGTGCCATAAGGGGCAAGCCATGCTTGATTGGCCTTGACTACTTGCTTACAGGCATCAATAAACATGTCTGTCGGGATTTCAGGCATCAATAAACGGCGACAACTGCGTTGCATACGTTCTGCATTTTGATCGGGGCGGAAAAGGTTAATGGAACCATCTTTGCAACGGTAAGCTTTTAACCCTTCAAAGCATTGCTGACCATAATGGAGTGCGGTTGAACCTTCACTAATATGCAGTACATTGTCTTGTGTAAGTTCACCTTTTGACCATTTTCCGTCTTTCCAGTATGCAATGTAGCGATAATCCGTTTTGATATAGCCAAAGCCTAAATTTTTCCAGTCAAGATCTTGTGTCATTATTATGTCCTTTTTATTGTGTTTGGTAATGTTTTTAATCTACACCATTCTTCATGGCTTGCAAGTCTTTATCTGAAAAAAGATAAAGATTAAAGAAAAAACAGAAACGCAAATATTTAATTGGAACACAAGCAATATGAGTGGGTCTGTGCTAGAATCGAGCAGATAAAAAAACACCGCTCGAAAGAGCGGTGTTTAACCAAAAAGGTCTAAAATAAATATACAGGAAGTGAAAATAAGTAACTTCAAAAAAAGTTACTCTGTTTGGTTTCCCAAACAATATGCAAACACAACATCATACTTAAGTCCGAAACTCTTAACCAGTAAGGAATTACCAATCATTAAGTATGCGCGCATTTTAGAGGGAAATAAGCGTGTGGACAATCGATATTTTTTTATATGACACATTAGAAAAACTAATGCGAAGAAACACGTTTTATTATAGATCAAAAAATAAACATTGAGAAGAAATATGTATAAACGTTTGCCTCCCTTGAATTCATTGAAAGCATTTGAATCCGCCGCTAGGCATTTAAGTTTCACAAAAGCTGCAGACGAATTGTTTGTAACACAAGCAGCAATTAGTCATCAAATAAAATTATTAGAAGATTTTTTAGGTATAACTTTATTTAAACGTAAAAATCGGTCGCTTGAATTAACCGAATTAGGTAAAGCCTATTTTACGGATGTGAACAAAATTTTACGGCGATTAGTGGAAACCACAGAGAAGTTATTAGCCCAAAAAAATGATAAACACTTAACCATTAGTGTCCCGCAGACCTTTGGTATGCAATGGTTGGTGCCTCATCTCAGTGAATTTAATCAACGCTATCCCGATATCGAAGTACGTTTAAAAGGGGTGGACCAAGATGAAGGATCTTTAAGTAAAGATATTGATATTGCTATTTATTATGGGCAAGGAAACTGGGATAATCTACAGGTTGAAAAGCTAGTGGAAGAAAACCTTCTGATTCTAGCGTCACCAAAACTCTTAGCGCACAATCCTATTCACCACAAAGAAGATTTGAAACATCACACCCTGATTCATATTCATACTCGTGATAATTGGCAGAACATGGCGAATTTTTTGCAATTAGAAGATTTAAATATTCAGCAAGGTTCATTGTTTAGCCATACGTTTATGGCGCTACAAGCCGCTATTCATGGACAAGGGTTAGTATTGGCTAATCGTTTATTAGCCCAACAAGAAATTGACAACGGCCACTTACAAATTGTGTTGCCGACGAATTTACATGATCCTAAATCTTTTTATGTGGTGAATCATTTTGATGTAAATGATGAACGTATCCACGCTTTCCGAGCGTGGATCATTGAAACAATGAAACAGAAATAATGAACAAATTAGCATTATATTGCCGTTCTGGCTTTGAAAAAGAACTCGCTGCCGAAATTACCGAAAAAGCAGCGGAATTAGGTGTATTTGGTTTTGCCAGAGTAGAAGAAAATCAGGGGTATGTGATATTTGAATGCTATCAAGCGGATGATGCTGATCGTTTAGCGCGTGAGATTCCTTTTAATCAACTGATTTTTGCACGTCAGATGATCGTCATGTCTGATCTTTTAGCCGAGCTACCTGTGCAAGATCGCATTAGTCCGATTATTCAGCAATACCAAGCGATAGCTCATCAAATCAATTTATCATACAGCACCGAATTACTTGTTGAAACAGCCGATACCAATGAAGCCAAGTCACTGTCTGCTTTTTGTCGCAAATTTACCGTGCCATTACGCCAAGCCTTAAAAAAACAAGGTTGGTTACAGGGCACTCGACATCATAAACAAGGGCTGACATTACATATTCTGATGTTATATTCAACTCAATGTTATGTGGGGTATTCTTATAACCATAATCATTCTGAGCATTTTATGGGGATTCCGCGTTTGAAATTTCCGCTAGATGCGCCAAGCCGTTCAACTTTAAAATTAGAAGAAGCCATTCTGACTTTCCTGTCTAGGGAAGAAGAAAAGAAACGCTTGAATGAGCATATGTATGCTGTGGACTTAGGGGCTTGTCCAGGCGGTTGGACATACCAATTAGTGAAACGCGGTTTATTTGTTTACGCAGTCGATCACGGCAAAATGGCAGCGAGTTTGCATGATACAGGGCGTATTGAGCATTGTGCGGAAGATGGTTTTAAATTCCAACCACCGAAACGCAGTAAAATTGATTGGTTAGTCTGTGATATGGTGGAACAGCCTAGCCGAATTAGCCAATTAATCCTCAAGTGGTTAGTGAATGGTTGGTGCCATGAAACGATTTTTAATTTGAAATTACCGATGAAAAAGCGCTATCTTGAAGTGAAAAAATGTTTACAGATGATTGAGGAAAGCTTAGAAAAACAGGGATTCCGTTATCGCATTCAAGCGAAACATTTATATCATGATAGGGAAGAAATCACAGTACATATTGCCGTCAAACCACAGGATTAATCATATGTTAAACTTACACCGCCCTGATAAAAGTGCGGTGTATTTTTTTGATTTTTTATCTGAAAGGCAGGGGAGAGGACACTACTGATTGCCTGTTTTTAAATAGCTTTTTAAGGTTTGTTCAATTTCATAGATCCAATCTAATTCATATTGTGTAAAACCCGCTTGTAAACGTGCATCTGTATTAATGACACCTTTGAAGATCACAATACGATATTTACGCAGTAATTCAGCAAAAGATTGCATCGCATCTAGTCCGCGTTTCTCTGACAGGGCATGATACCAGTGATTACCAATGCCAACATGCCCGATCTCATCACGTAAAATCACATCAAGAATTTCCACTGCTGCAAAATCTTTCCGTTGACGGATTTTATCTTGTAACACTGGTGTGGCATCCAAACCTCGCGCTTCAAGAACACGCGGAACGAGTGCCATACGTTCCCAAATATCATGTGCGGTCGCTTGTGCCATTTCCCATAAACCCGCATGTGCCTCAAAATCACCGTACTGATAGCCTAAGCTTTTCAAATGTTGATTGAGCAAACTAAAGTGGGTACTTTCCTCACGCGCTACCCGTAGCCAATCCTTAACAAATGCCATGCCTTGATTCAGTTCTTGTTGTGCACAGCGACCAAAACGCCAAGCAGCATCCAGTCCAAGATTAATCGCATTAAATTCAATGTGTGCAATGGCATGGAGTGTCGCGGCATAACCTTCCTCTGTGGCAAAAGCGCGTTTGGGCACGTCTTTCGGCGCAACACAAAGGGGTCTAGTTGGAAAACCAGCGATATCTTGTGTGGCATTGACTTCAGGAAAATCTGATACACAAGAGAATTGCACTTGAGGCAGTAATTCATCATATAAATGATTGACGAGTGCACATTTCTCTTCTGGGCGTGTTTCAGTTAATGCTTCTGTGATGGCATGCCAAAGTGCGGTCATTTTTCACCTCCTTTTTCAGGTGTATAACGAATTAAGCCTTCTTGCTGCGTCGTAGCAATTAAACGACCTTGGCGGTCAAAAATTTGTCCTCGTGCCAAACCACGTGCAGCAAACGCGTTATTACTTTCAATGGCATAGAGCAACCAATCGTTTAAATCGAAAGGGCGATGGAACCAAATAGAATGGTCAATCGTTGCCACTTTCATCCCCGCTTGTAAAAAGCCTTTTTGGTGGGGATGAAGTGCGGTTAATAAACAATGAAAATCGGAAAAATAAGCCAGTAAACATTGTTGGATTTTGTGATCTTGTGGTGCATGACCATTGGCTTTCACCCAAGCAAATTGTTCTGCGGGCAGTTGGCTGCCCTGAAAAGGATTATTGATATATTTGGTGCGGATATCAAATGGGCGCTCTGCGGTGAATTTGGCACGAATGGCTTCGGGAATATGCGGTGCCAGTTTTTGAATCATTGCGCTTTCTGCAATCAATTGATCAGGTGATTCCACCTCAGGCATGCGACTTTGATGATCAAACCCTTGCTCTGCTTTTTGGAAAGACGCCGTAATATGACAAATCGGCTCATTGTGTTGAATCGCTTTGACGCGTAAAGCAGTAAAGTTTCGCCCGTCACGTAAGGTTTCGACATCATAAATAATCCCATGCTGACTATCGCCTGGGGAGAGGAAATAGGCGTGGCAAGAATGTAAGAAACGATCGGGAGGCGCGACTTGTATGGCGGCGGATAAGGCTTGGGCGACGACTTGACCACCAAATACTTGGCGTAAACCTAAATCTTCACTTTTGCCACGAAAAAGGAAATCATCGAGGCGTTCAAGTTGTAATAAGGCAATTAAATTATTCAGGACATTCGACATATTTTGTTCCTTATGGTGAATAGGGTATAGAATACGAGAACGGTTTTTTGTTTAGAAAACCGCTAAACGTTATAAAATATAAGCAATTCCACGGAAATCGCACATCAATGTTTGCAATCTCTCAAATCTTGTTGCATAATACGCGACCTAATCACTTGACGAAAGTACGGTGATTATCCTATGGAAACCTTCTCGGTTCCTCGCAATGGTGTCTGGTTTACCCGGTCAGGTTCGGAAGAAAGCAGCCAAAGTCAGAATTTCCGTGTGCCGAGATCAAGCTGGGGAGGTTTCCACCCAACTCAATCTTACTTTTCTTAAATCCGTTCAATCAGCTGTCTGAAGTAACCTCGTTCTAATTTACTCAGTTCGTGATAATTGCCTTGTTCAATTAATTTGGCATCATCAATCACGCAGAGTTGATCAAATTGCTCTATGAAAGTGAGACGATGAGTTACCATTAATAGTGTTTTCCCTTTCGCATGATTTAAAATCAAACGTAAAATCTGGCGTTCAGTTTCGCGATCAAGCCCTTCTGTGGGTTCGTCTAATAAAAGAATAGGGGCGTTATTTAATAATACACGTGCCAAACCTAAACGCCGTTGTTCTCCTCCAGAAAGCGGACGACCGCCGTCGCCAAGCCAACTATCAAGCCCTTCATCTTGGGTCAGTAATTTTTCTAATCCGACTTGCTGTAATACCGCGATCATTTTTTCATCGTCGATCACATCTGCACTCGCCATTTGCAAATTATTGCGCAAGGTATCACTAAACACGTGAACACGTTGAGTCAAAAAGCAAATCTGCTCACGTAATGCTTGCTCGCTATAGTGTTGGATAGGCTTGCCGGCCAGTCGTAAGTTGCCTTGTTCTGCATCATAATTACGCACAAGGAGTTGTAAAAGGGTGGATTTCCCGCTCCCTGTTTTACCTAAAATCGCGACTTTTTGTCCAGTAAAAATCCTTAAATTAAGGTTATTTAGCGCGAAATTGTCGCGTGTAGGATAACGGAATGACAGATTTTCTGCTTCAATTAGCAGTTGGTCTGTTGACTCAACTTGTTGATTGCCTTCAAAACACACCAACGGTTTCTGCTCAATGATGTCATTGACGTTTTCTGCGGAGGCAATCACCTGTCCAATATGCAAAAACGCAGCACCAATGGGCATTAAAATTTCAAAAGAAGCCAGTGCTGAAAAGGTAAACAATGCCATCAGTGCGGCTTTATAGGTTCCATTGCCAAGATCGGCTTCTGCAGCAAACCATAAAGTCGCTGACAAAATAAACCCATTTACCAGTAATAAAATTGCACTGGAAAGCCCCGCTAAATTGGCTTCTTTTTGTTGATAAGTTTGCCACGTTTGTTCTGTTTGCTTGAGTTTTTGTTGGCGCTGTTCGTTAGCATTAAATAACAATAATTCTGCTTGGGCTTGAATAAATTCAACAAATTGCGTGCGATAAGTGGCACGTGAGCTAATTAATTTCTCACCAAACTTTGTGCCTAAATGATAAAAAACAGTAGGGATAATCAATAAAAAACAGAGTAAGGTTAAACCAATAAACAGTGCTAATGGGACATGAATAAAGCTTAATCCGAATGTAATCAAACCGATCACGACAATGGCGCTGATAAAGGGGGCAATTAAACGCAAATATAAGCTATCCAGCGTATCTACATCTGCCACTAAACGATTTAATAAATCACTGTTGCGATAACGGTTAAGTACAGCTGGACTGAGCGGAATAATGCGACGGAAGACTTGCACGCGCAATTTAGCGAGCACGTGGAAAGTGGCATCATGAGTCACTACTTTTTCAAAATAACGCGCGACTGTCCGTCCAATAGCAAGTCCACGCACACCCGCAGAAGGGTAGAAGAAATTAAATAACGTCCCTACGCCAGCAATTGCCGTCGCAGCTAAAAACCACCCTGATAGGGTGAGTAAACCAATACTGGCAGCTAAGCCAGTGATCATTAATACTACACCGAGAAACAGCGTGAATCTGGCATGTTTAAAAAGACGTAAAAAAGGGAGAAGTGCACGCATTAATTCACATCCTGTTTTCGTTGGGTCAATAATTCAGCAAAGAAACCGATATTTTTTAATTGTTCAAAATGCCCTTGTTGAATAATGTCACCTTGTTGCATGACTAAAATCTGGTCACATTGTTTTAAATCTTCAATCCGATGCGTAATCATCAAAGTGGTTTGTAGCTGACTCATGTGTTGTAAAGCTTGCAAAACGAGATTTTCAGACTGTGCGTCTAAACTGGCAGTCGGTTCATCGAGTAAAAGTAAATGACCTTGACGCAGTAAGGCGCGAGCAATCGCTAAACGTTGCGCTTGTCCGACAGAAACACCCAGCCCGCCATCCTTAATTTCGCTGTTAAGCCCCAGTTTATCCGTGAACTCTTTGGCTTGTGCTAAACGTAAGGCTTGCTCAATTTGTGCATCGGTCGCCACAATATCGCCTAATAAAAGATTTTCTTTGATGGTGCCCTGTAATAACAACGGGTTTTGTCCGACCCACGCAATATGTTTGCGCCATTGGGTAATATTCATCTCTTTGAGTTCAACACCATTGACTTTTAAGCTTCCTTGATAGGCTAGAAAGCCGAGAATTGCGTTGAATAAGGACGTTTTTCCTGCACCACTTTGCCCAACAATAGCAGTGTGACTTCCTGCAGGTAGCGAAAAATTGAGGGCTTGAGTTAATGGCTTTCCTTGTGGCGAGAGAATCACAAGGTTTTCTGCGCAGATTTCCACCGCACTTTCGATATGGGGATTCTGCTGTGCTGTTGATTGTGCCGTTGTGTGATTGGCTTCTAAAAAGTCGACAATCACGTCCGCTGCCCCAATCCCTGCAGCTCGGTCATGGTAGTACGTACCGAGATCACGTAAGGGTTGGTAAAACTCTGGTGCTAAAATTAAACAAAAGAAACCAACAAATAAAGTAAGCGGGGTATCATAGGTGCCAAAGTTTAATTCACCTAAATAACTGAAACCGAAATACACCGCCATCAGTGCGATCGAAATAGAGGTAAAAAATTCTAATACAGCAGAAGAAAGAAACGCCATTTTCAGCACATCCATAGTGGTTTCGCGAAAATCTTCGGTATTTTTTTCGATATGTTGTGTTTGTTCTTCGGTACGATTAAAGAGACGTAGGGTTTCTAAACCGCGTAAACGGTCTAAAAATTGTCCGCTTAGTTTGGCTAAGGTGGCCATATTTTTCTGGCTACTGTCTGCCGCCGCAATCCCCACTAAAATCATAAAAATCGGGATGAGTGGCGCGGTGATCATGAGAACTAAACCTGCCGCCCAGTTTAAGGGAAAAATCGCGATTAAAATGACAACGGGGACAATGGCAGACAGTGCCTGTTGGGGTAAATAGCGCGCATAGTAATTATGGAGGTTTTCCACTTGCTCTAACATAATGGTCGCCCAACTCCCCGCTGGTTTATTGTTAATCGTGGCGGGGCCCACTTGGTGAATTTTATCCAAGATTTTTTGCCGCACTATATTGCGTAAAATCCGACCGCACTTAAAGCCAATTTGTTCACGTCCCCATAAAATGATTGCGCGTAAGGCAAAGCCGATGACTAATCCAATAAAAGAGGGGAGGAGTTCGTGCCGAGGCGTATTGAGCATGATCAAGTGATGGAGAAGATTCGCTAAAAGATAAGTATTGATCACTAAGATCACAGAGGAAATTGAGGCAAGTAAGATATTGAGATTTAATAGCCTTTTGATTGGTTTCTGTTGTGACCAAAGCCATTTTTGTAAATATTTTTGGCGAGTTTTTTCCATAATTGACTTATCATGTATTCCGTAAAAAAAATTATTCGCCCAAAAACATATTTGGACGAATAAAACAACACATTAATGCGCTATTTTTGCGCATCTAAATAACGTTCTGCATCCAGTGCAGCCATACACCCGGTACCGGCAGAGGTGATCGCTTGGCGATAGTTATGATCCATCACATCACCCGCGGCAAACACTCCTTCCACCGAGGTGGCGGTTGCGTTGCCTTCTAGGCCTGATTTGACCACGATATAGCCATTATTTAATTCAAGCTGATCAGCAAAAATATCGGTATTTGGTGCGTGTCCAATCGCAATAAACACACCGTCTAGGCTGAGTTCTTCAGTGGCTTCGGATTGGGTATCTTTCAAGCGAACGCCCGTCACGCCCATATTATCACCGAGTACTTCCTCTAAAGTGCGGTTGGTATGTAAGATAATTTTGCCTTCTTCGACTTTTTTCATTAAACGGTCAATTAGAATTTTTTCACTGCGGAAACTGTCACGACGATGCACTAAATGGACTTCAGAGGCAATATTAGCGAGATAGAGTGCTTCTTCTACGGCGGTATTACCGCCACCGACGACGGCCACTGGTTTATTGCGATAGAAAAAGCCATCACAAGTTGCACAAGCAGACACACCACGCCCTTTATAGGCTTCTTCTGAAGGTAACCCTAGATAACGAGCGGAAGCCCCTGTCGCAATAATGAGTGCATCACAGCTGAAAGTCTGTACATCACCATATAATTTGAATGGACGAGAGGCGAGATCCACTTTATTGATATGATCAAAGATGATTTCCGTATCAAATTTTTCCGCGTGTTGTAACATGCGTTGCATTAATTCTGGACCGGTCGTTTCCCCAAAATCACCCGGCCAATTTTCAATTTCAGTGGTGGTTGTGAGTTGTCCGCCTTGCTGTAATCCTGTCACTAAAACAGGTTTAAGATTTGCACGTGCTGCATAAATTGCCGCAGTATAACCGGCAGGACCCGATCCTAAAATCAAAAGTGGGCTGTGTTTGATTGCATTCATTTTGTTATCCTTTGCTATCACGAAAATTTAGTTTGCATTATAGACTGTTCAGCGAGGTCAATCTATCACTACCTGCCTATTAATATAATAAGGAATAGAGTAAACGGCGATATTTATTGCTCATTGGATCATTTTGTCCAATTGCAGCTAATATCGATAAAAATTGTTGTTTGATTTCTCCATTCTCTGCATTGAGGTCGCGCTTTAAAAAGTCAAATAAAAGACTCAGCGCTTCATCATTACGCTCGGCTTGGTGTAATTGTAAGGCAAGCTTTAAGGCAATCGCGGGGGAGGTGGTTTGGGCAAAATCACGTTGTAATTGTTGGATTTCGGGGGTATCTGCTGCTTGAATAAGTAATTCAATTTGGGCTTGTAAGCCGTGCCAACGGTTATCACGATCTTGTAGGGGAATTTGGTTTAAGATTTCCTGTGCTGGTTCGACTTTCTTCATGGCAATATAGGTTTCGGCATAAAGTAAAGCAATGTCGCTGTTCTTTTTCGCTGAAAGTTCCCATGCTTCTTTGAGCAGGGGAAGCGCTTGTTCAAAGTTCTCTGACTCAAGCCATTCGAGCGCTTGCATAAATTTAATTTCATCTTCTTTCGGTAAAATGAGCGCTAAGCGTTGTTGTAAGGCTTGCTCATCTAAAATACCGGGAAAAGCATCTAGCGCTTGTGCTTCTTTAAATAAATAGGTGGTCGGTAAGGTTTGAATACGGAATTGTGCTGCCACCATTTGTTCTGTTTCACAATTGACTTTGGCGAGAATAAATTGCCCCTGATAACGTTCTGCATAACGTGCTAACAACGTCATAAATTCCATAGAAGGCTGATGACTTGGTGCATAAAAGGTTAAGACCAGAGGGGTTTGTTGCGATTGTTGTAAAATGTCAGTGAGGTTTTGTGCATTGACCTCAACGAGATGTGGAGAAGTCGTCATTCATCTTTTCCTATTGTAAAACGTTTTATTTTGGCTAGCATTCTAGCAAAAATTAGGTGAGGAAAATAGGCGTATATTTTGAGTAAAAAGAAACAGCTTATGTCAGTCTTGCTGCTTCTTTTTCGAGATTAGTCTTCCGTATGATCTTTTTTTAATATTTCGTCTTCATTAAGCTTTAACAGACGAGCAATAGCATTGCGGTAGGAGATTTCAAGACTTTCACGACTGGTGGCGATCACACCTTGATCGATTAAGAAACCGTCATTGACATCATAAACCCAGCCATGTAATGACAGTTTTTTCCCATTTTTCCATGCTGATTTCACAATAGAAGAGCGTCCCAAATTATACACTTGCTCAGCCACGTTAATTTTAGTCAGCATATCAGCACGTTTTTCAGGCGATAAATTACCCAGCAAATGACTATGTTTATACCAAATATCGCGTAAATGCAGTAACCAGTTATTAATCAAACCTAAATCTTGATCTGCCATGGCCGCCTTAATCCCACCGCAGTTGGTATGACCGCAAATGATAATATGTTCAATATTTAAGACATCAACAGCATATTGCACGACTGACAAACAGTTTAAATCGGTGTGAATAACCTGATTGGCAACATTACGATGAACAAACAGTTCACCTGGCCCTAAATTCGTTAATTTTTCTGCAGGAACACGGCTATCTGAGCAACCAATCCAAAGATAACTCGGGGTTTGATGATCAGCCAATTCCTTAAAGTAAGAGGAATTTTCCTCTTTCATCCGTAACGCCCAACTATAATTATTGGCAAAAAGTTGTTCAATTTTTTTCATTAGAGTGATTCCTATACAGCAAAAATTAAGAGGGCTAGTATAGCGTACAAAATGAAATCGAGGAAATTGGTTTTTATCAAGTTAGCGGGCTAATAGCCTGTTTAGCTTATGTCAGCATAAATCTAAACAGGCTAAACAGGGTGGTATGACAAGTTTAACGGGTGGTCGCTTTTTTCATTTTTTGTGTGAAAGCAGCTAACTCGGTTAAACAGGTGTGTGGGTCGTGTAGATGTTGTTCAATAATTTTAACAATGGCTGAACCTGAAATGGCACCATTAACGCCCATTTTTAACACATCACTGACTTGTTGGGGTTGGGAAATACCGAAACCTTGCAAAATGGGTGGGGCTTGGTAGGCTTTCAAGCGTGTCACTAATGATTCTAAATGACTAGCAGTGTATTGGTTTTCAATCCCTGTGACACCTGCACGAGAAACTAAATAGGTATAACCTTTTGTTTGCTGGGCAACGCGTTTAATGGTGTCTTCGCTGGCGTTAGGTGGGCAAATAAAAACCTGTTGAATGCCATATTTTTCTGCCATAACCGTGAATTCTGGATGAGCGAGCAAGGGTAAATCAGCAATTAATACCGCATCTACCCCCACGTCGGCACAACGTTGATAAAAACCCTCAATACCTTGTGCGTAAACGAGATTGGCGCAAAGCAGTAAACTTATCGGTAGCGTTGGATAAGTCGAGCGTATTTGTGCTAATAAACGGAAACTGGCCTCCGTACTACAACCCGCAGCTAATGCACGTTGATTGGCAGCTTGAATCACGGGACCATCTAATAACGGATCAGAAAAAGGAAAACCTAATTCTAAGGCATCCGCGCCATTTTCCACTAACGTTTGGATAATCTCAAATGACTGCGCTAAATTAGGATCACACAGGGTGACAAAGGGCACAAATGCACCTTGTTGTGCTTGTTGTAATTGTGAAAAGAGGGTATCAAAACGACTCATGTGAAACTCCTTTTTGCGATAAAATGCGATCCACGGTAAAAATATCTTTATCCCCTCGACCAGACAAATTCACCACTAAGAGTTGCGCTTTTTCAGGCTGTTGGCGAATCAGTTTTAAGGCATAGGCAAGGGCATGGGCACTTTCTAATGCGGGAATAATCCCTTCATGGCGTGCTAAGGCTTGAAATGCGGCTAAGGCTTCATCATCGGTAATGGACTCATATTGTGCGCGACCAATCGCTTGTAAGTGTGCGTGTTGTGGTCCAACGGAAGGAAAATCAAGCCCTGCTGAAATCGAATAGGATTCTTCAATTTGCCCATCCGATGTTTGCATCAGCGGTGCTTTCATACCGAAATAAATCCCTGTTGTGCCATGCCCTAAGGGGGCACCATGTTGGCCAGTGGCAATCCCTTTTCCAGCTGGTTCAATACCAATTAAACGCACCGTACTTTCTTCGATGAAATCATTAAACATGCCAATCGCATTTGAGCCACCACCAACTGCAGCAATCACGGCATCGGGTAAGCGTCCTTCACGTGCTAAAATTTGTTGCTTGGTTTCTTCACCAATGATTTTCTGGAATTCGCGCACGATTGTGGGGAAAGGATGAGGGCCGGCTGCGGTACCGAGTAAATAATGAGTGTGTTCATAGTTTTCTGCCCAATCGCGCATGGCTTCACAACAGGCGTCTTTTAACGATGCCGATCCTTTCGTCACTGCGGTGACGGTTGCCCCCATTAAACGCATACGGAAAACATTTGGTGATTGGCGTTCGACATCTTTCGCTCCCATATAAATTTGGCATGGCATATCGAGCATGGCACAAGCGAGCGCAGTAGCTACACCATGTTGCCCTGCCCCCGTTTCTGCAATAATACGGGTTTTGCCCATCCGTTTGGCTAAGAGGATTTGACCTAATACTTGATTAGTTTTATGCGCACCACCGTGTAATAAATCTTCACGTTTGAGATAGAGTTTCGTTTGACTGCCGGAGGTGAGATTACGACACAGGGTGAGGGCAGTAGGACGACCCGCATAATTTTTCAACAAATCAAGGAAGGTTTGTCTAAATGTGGGATCTTGCTGTGCCTCAACAAATGATTTTTCGAGATTTTTTAATACTGGTACCAGAATTTCGGGGACATACATACCACCAAATTCACCGAAATAGGGATTAAGTAAGGTTTCTGACATGATTATTCCTTAAAATGATAGTGATAAATCCTTGGAGAATATGATATCGCTCAAGAACTAATTTTTATTTCGTACTATTAAACTAGTGTAAAAGTTAAAAAGCAAGTGTTTTATGCAAAATAAATACAGCGTCAAGAAAACTGTCGGGCGAGAAAGGGGCAAAACACCGCTTGCCCCTTTGAGTATTGCATGAAATAGTGTGAAAAAGAGTGGGAGCGATTTATTTTTTCTGTCTCACCACATTAAGGGGGGCACTACTTTGTGCCGTCGGCATCACTTCAATACGGTTAATATTGACATGTTCAGGTTGTTGATTTGCCCACAAGACAATGTTGGCAATATCTTCGGGCGTGACAAATTGAACATCTTCATATAATTTTGCTGCACGTTCATTATCGCCCTTGAAACGCACATTAGAAAACTCTGTACCACCACATAATCCCGGTTCAATATTGGTAACCCGAATAGCGGTACCTGCGAGATCCGCACGTAAATTTAAGCTAAATTGTTTAACAAAGGCCTTGCTCGCGCCATAAACATTGCCACCTGGGTAAGGGTAAGTGCCCGCAATCGAACCTAAGTTAATAATATGTCCATGATTACGGCTAACCATTTGTGGTAAGAGCAAACGCGTGATGGTCACGACGCCCTTGATGTTGGTATCGATCATTTGCATCCAATCATCTAAATCGGCTTTATCTGCGGTTTCCAGACCTAAAGCTAAGCCCGCGTTATTGACTAACAGATCGACTGCCTGCCAACTTGGTGGTAGGTTATTTATCGCCATTTCTGTGGCTTGTCGATCACTGAGATCAAAGGTAAGCGGCAAAAAGTCTGCGCCCAACTCTTGTTGTAGTGCGGTTAAGCGCTCGGCCCGTCGTCCTGTTCCAATGACATTATAGTTATGTTGAATCAATGTACGACAAATTGCCGCCCCAAATCCAGCGGTGGCACCGGTAACTAATGCTATTTTTTTCATGTTGACCTCAATATGTTTTTGAATTAGGTTGTCTCTTCGCTTAACTTAGCGAAGTTGGGCGAACGCTGCAATGACTTTTTCTTCTGATTTAACCCCCGGAAAGGCTTCAATCCCTGAATTTAAATCTAGCCCCAAGCAACCTTGAGCGAGGGCCTGTTTAATATTGTTTGGTGTGATCCCGCCGGCCAACATACTTTTTTGTTTGAATTGAGCGGGAATGGTTTGCCAATTAAATGCTTGCCCCGTCCCCCCTTGTTGCGTATTGGTTTTACTGTCAAAAACATAACGATCAACATGTTCATGTTCTACAATTTGAATGGGGCTCGCTGTCGTCAGATCAATACAGACGGCTTGCCAAATTTCGCATTCAGGCGGTAATTGTTCGCGTAATTGGTAAATAAAGTCGCGGCTTTCATTACCGTGTAGTTGAACCGCGTGAAGCGATAATTGGCTGGCGATCTGACAAATAAACGCGATGGCTTGATTTTGAAATACCCCAACAAAGCGTAAGGGGGCTTGTGTCACCAGTTCTTGCGCTTGACGTAAACTAATACAACGTTTTGAATTTGGTGCAAAAATCAGTCCACCATAAAGTGCCCCCTGTTGATAAACCATGCTGACATCCTGCTTGCGAGTCAGTCCACAGACTTTATTTTCCCCAAAAATAAGCGCACGTACTGCCTGATTTAAGTCACTATGTTGCATTAAGCTACTACCAATTAAAAAACCATCAGCCACATGGCGTAATTCACGAATTTGTGTGTGTTGATAGATACCCGACTCACTAATAATTTTGGTTCCAGCCGGAATTTTATCCGCATAGTGTTGTGTAATATTGACGACACGTTGCACGTCCACGCTGAGATCGTGTAAATTCCGATTATTGATGCCAATCACTTTGGCATTTAATGCTAATGCACGGGCAAACTCGGTTTCATTGCTAGTTTCCGTTAATATTCCCATCCCTAATTGATGAGCGAGTGTGGCTAATTGCATATAGCGTTCATCATTGAGGATAGATAGCATAAGTAGAATCGCATCTGCTTGTGCATATCGTGCTAAATACACTTGGTATTCGGATAGGATAAAATCCTTACATAAAATTGGTTGTGTCACTCGTTGCCGTACTTCGGCGATATTGGCAAACGCGCCTTGAAAGTATTTTTCATCGGTTAAGACTGAAATTGCTGTCGCATAGTGTTTATACACATCAGCGATCTCAGCCAAGTCAAAGTTTGACCGAATTAAGCCTTTAGAGGGCGAGGCTTTTTTACATTCCAAAATATACACAGGCTGTGCCGTTGTACTTTGCTGAATGGCTTGGTAAAAATCACGATCACTCGGTGTGATCTGATGTTGAAAAGCAGACAACGGTAACTGTGCTTGTTTTTCCGCAATCCAAATTTCTTTATCCTGAATAATTTTTTGCAGAATAGAGGGAAGAGGCTGTGTCATTTTGATCTTTTCTCCAGATTCAATCATAAAAAACGATTAATATTGGGTTAATTGTTGTAAGGTTTCAAAAGGTTTTCCACTGGCGATGAGGTTCATTATCTCTTGTGCATTTTGTTTGATATCTGGATAGCCAAATAAGGTCATCAACATCGCACTATTCATTGCAACAGCTTGTTGATGAGCAAGTTTACCTTTACCTTGTAAAAGTGCGGTTAATAGTTTGGCATTTTCGGTAGGCTTTCCGCCACGGAGTGCATCAAGTGACTGTGGCTGAAAGCCAAAGTCCTCTGGAGTCAAGCTGTAACGTTCAATGTGTCCTGCTTTGATCTCGGCTACCTCGGTGACACCATGTAACGCAATTTCGTCTAAGCCTGCACCATGTACGACCAAACTATGTTCATGCTCCAAACGCGCAACGGTTTCTGCATAAGGTTGAATTAAGTCAGGTGAATACACACCGAGTAATTGGCGTTTCGGTTTCGCGGGATTGATCAAGGGACCTAAGATATTAAAAATAGTGCGTGTTTTGAGGGCTTGGCGTACGGGGATAGCATGTTGGAAACCCAGATGATATTGTGGAGCAAAGAGAAAACATAAACCAATTTCATCTAAAGCTTGTCGTGCTTTTTGGGCAGACATTTGAACATTCACCCCCAAAGCTGATAATAAGTCACTGGCCCCCGTTTGGCTTGAGACACTACGATTACCATGCTTCGCGACTTTCAGCCCATAACTGGCTGCCACAATGGCTGAGGCGGTAGAAATATTAATCGTATTTGCGCCATCCCCACCTGTTCCGACAATATCAGCAAAAGGGTAGGTAGGTCTTGGAAAAGAGGCCGCATCAGCTTGTAGCGCAATGACGGCACCACTGATTTCTTCAGGGGTTTCACCACGTAATTTTAGCGCAATTAATGCGGCACTGAGTTGTGAGTGATCCAGTTGTCCACGTACGATAGCGGTAAACAGATATTCAGTTTGTTGTTGATTTAACGCTTTTTTTTCAAAAAGTTGATGAAGTAACTGCTCAGTTTGCATGTGCTTTCCTTTGTATTTTATTTTGTAATTTTGAACTATTAAACTAGTGCAAAATAATAATGTCAAGGATTAAATTCTACATCTAGCAGAAAAATACGTTACATCTAGATCAAAATGGCATAAACATAACGTATGTCAGGATGACCGCATGGAGGAGAACGGATGTCACTTACGCTTTTGCCGTGAATTTGATTATTTTAGAAACCTAGTATTTACTGTTTATGTGACAGGGTTACTTATTTTTTTCATCACTCATCTCATTGCGCTTGAGGCTATTCACATTTCATGCGCCAGTAACCATTCAATAGACTGCGCTAATAATTGTGACCCCTGTACCGTCAAAATGCTTTCTGGATGAAATTGGAAGCTACAAATTGGTAATGTTTTATGTCGAATCGCCATGATAATGTCACGATAGGTCGCATTGACAATAAATTCATCAGATAAATCGACCCCCATTAAGGAATGATAGCGTGCGACGGGCATCGGATTCGGTAATTGGGCAAACATCATTTGCTGATCATGTGTAATGTTTGACACTTTACCATGTAAAACTTCCCCAGCATGGGTAACTCGACCACCAAAAGCTTCAATAATTGCTTGATGACCTAAACAAATGCCAATCATTCTGACGTTTTGTTTTAAACGCTGAATCAGGGGCAACATATTCCCCGCTTGTTGTGGAGTACTCGGACCGGGTGAAAGGGCCAAAATAGTATTGGGCTGAGCAAGGGTCACTTGTTCTAATAAATCGAGATCACAATCATTACGATAAATGTGAACCTGATGTCCTAAACAGCGAAATTGATCCACTAAGTTATAGGTAAACGAGTCGAAATTATCTAAAAATACAATTGTTGCCATAATGCTATCCTTATGCTTGGTAGGACGTTTGGTGAGTTTGAATAATCGCGTTAATGACGGCTTGAGCTTTATGTCGCGTTTCATCGGCTTCTTTTTGTGGATCGGAATCAAGTACTTCGCCACAACCCGCTTGGATATAGGCAATACCTTGTTGCACAAAAGCAGAACGTATCACAATGCAGGTATCTAAATCGCCATTCGAGGCGAGATAGCCCACGGCACCGCCATAACTGTGTCGCTTTTGTCGTTCAACTTGATAGAGTAGTTGCATAGCCTTGATTTTGGGTGCACCAGTGAGGGTGCCCATGTTCATACAAGCTTGATAAGCATGTAACGCATCCAATTCAGGTCGTAATTTACCCACTACTCGGGACACTAAATGCATAATGTGAGAATAGCGATCCACCTGCATTAAATCGGCGACTTGACGGGTTCCCGTTTCACACACTCTAGCGATGTCATTGCGAGCTAAATCCACCAACATTAAATGTTCAGCCAGTTCTTTTTGATCTAGTCGTAATTCAAGTTCTAAGCGAGCATCCAATTCTGGATCAATGTGACCATCAGGATGAAAACCACGCGGACGTGAACCGGCAATCGGATAAATTTCCAGTTGGCGGGTTTGTTGTGTATATTTCAAGGCACTTTCGGGGGAGGCACCAAACAGAGTAAAGTCTTCGTCTTGCATAAAGAACATATAAGGACTCGGATTATTGTGCTTCAGCTGACGATAACTTGCCAATGTGTTTGGGCACGCTAAAGAAAAACGACGTGAAGGCACAATTTGGAACACATCCCCTTGATAAAGATGCTGTTTTAATACCTGAATCACTTGTTTAAATTGCCTATCATCAAGATTGGTTGTGAGTGCGGTATTGGCTGCAATCGGATTGAAGTGCGGTTCAATTTTTGCGCATTTTTGTAGGATCTGATCGGCTTGTTGTTGTAATGTGGTTTGACATTGCGGGGTAAAACAAAAGCTGTGTAGCTGAGCTTGCTGTAATTGGTGATCCAGTGTTAATTGATGTTCTGCTAAGTAGAAACAATAATCAGGACAACGGAGCCCGTCATCTTGTAATTGGATGTCATCCATGGGGATAAATTGGGTGACTAAATCATAGGCAAATAAACCGCCCAATAACACAGGTACTTCACTATGTTGATACAGTGAGAGGAGTGCGCGTAATGCATCAAAGCTAGTTGAGGCATGTAATTTGTTGTCTTCGTCAAGGTTTTTGTCAAGTTTAGGAAAGACAAGTGAAAATTGCACATCTGTGCTATCAATGATTTTGTGGTGACATTGTAACTTTTCTCTTAGTGCATTTAAAACGCCAATGCCATTTTGTGTTTTCGCACAGAAGGTTACACGTAATCCATGGCAAGTTATTTTCAGTGCGGGTTGGATAATTAAAAGGCTTTTTAAACTGTTTTTACTGTGAATTTCAGCGGATTCCAGTAACAGCGTGTTCGTTTTATCCTGACAAAGTGTCGCAAAAACATGAGTGGGATCGGCATAATAAGGCATTGACTGAGTCAAGGTATGAATAAAAGCGAATGACATAGTATAGGTGTCCTTGTTTTGTTATTTTGTACTATTAAACTAGTTTAAAGGTTTATTGTCAAGTTGGCGTGTGTTAAAAATAGATGGGCAGTAAAGTTAAAAAAGACGAACGGAAAGAGCTGACATAAAATCCATTAGATCAATATTTGCTCATCAGTGAGAGAATTGAGAAGAGAAACTAGCGCGATTTGCCTAGTCTGAGTTGCACTTTCACTTAAATTCGCTATGATTAACCATCATTTATTTCAAGGAGAAAAAACATGTGGTCTGATATTGCAACAGGATATGGACTTTTTATTTTAGAGATCTTAACAATTTTATTGGTCATAGCGGGTATTGTTTTTATGATTGTGACATTTAAACAACACAAAGCAAAAAATACGGGCGAACTTGTGGTGGTAGATTTATCGGAACAATACCAAGAACATAGTAAAAGATTGCGTGAGTTTAGTTTGACGCAAGAAACACGTAAACAATTAGAAAAAGAAGAAAAAAAAGCAGAGAAAGAAAAAGCGAAAATCGAAAAGGAAAAGCGGAAAAAAGGTGAGCTTATTGAAGATGAACATAAACCCCGCCTCTATGTCTTACACTTTAAAGGCGATATTGCCGCTTCTGCAACCAGTGCACTACGTGAAGAGGTCAGTGCTATTATTGGGGTCGCCAAACCAGAAGATGAAGTTTTAGTGCGCTTAGAAAGCCCAGGTGGCATGGTGCATGGCTATGGTTTAGCTGCCTCACAGTTATTACGCTTAAAACAACATGGTATTAAATTAACCATTGCAGTCGATAAAGTGGCTGCCAGTGGAGGCTATATGATGGCCTGTGTCGCAGATAAAATTGTTGCCGCACCGTTTGCCATTTTGGGATCAGTTGGGGTTGTGGCACAAATTCCGAATATTCATCGTTTATTGAAAAAACATGATGTTGATGTCGAAGTGATGACGGCGGGTGAATATAAACGTACCATGACGGTGTTAGGTGAAAATACAGAAAAAGGAAAACAAAAATTCCAACAAGAATTGGAAGACACACACCAATTATTTAAACAATTTGTGACAGAAAACCGCCCTCAAGTAGATATTGAGCAAATTGCAACAGGGGAGCATTGGTTTGGTCAACAGGCACTCGGATTAAATTTAGTGGATGCGATTTCAACGAGTGATGATTTGATTTTAAACGCGATAAAAGCCAATAAAACGGTTTTATCAGTGAAATATCATATAAAGCATTCTTTCCTGCAAAAAGTGGGTAAACAAGCAGAAGAAAGCACGGATGCCTTTTTGTTACGTTGGCTAAGACGAAATAACAGTACATTACTTTAGCTGAAGCATCTTTACAGTAGTTGACTAAAAGTTTCGAAATATTAAGTATTTGTTGATTTACTTTATGAAAAATTGGGCTTACTATATTGAGCTGAATTTTAAGCAATTTTGGATATCCCCGTTGTTTAGCAAAAGTGACTATTTAACGACACAGTGAAGATAGACGAATTGTTTTTTATTGAGAGTCACTCTCTTCTGTTTTGTTGTTATTTTGGGGATGACGAATTTTAATAATAAAAGGGAACTAAGGTAAATATATGAAATTATCTCGCGTTTTATTAACCATTGCTGCTGCGACGACATTGGCTGCCTGTGGTAATTTAAGTCAAGTTACAGCAGAAGGTACATCTGACAATTTAGTCTGGCCAAAAATTGACGAATCTGTATTTAATCATGATGGAAGCCAATTCGGTTCTTGGCCAAACTGGGATAATGTACGCATGGTTGAACGTGGTATGAATAAAGATCAACTTTATAACTTGCTAGGTCGTCCACATTTCTCGGAAGGTTTATACGGTGTGCGTGAATGGGACTATGTGTTTAACTACCGTGAAAATGGTGTTCACAAAGTTTGTCAATATAAAGTGTTATTTGACAAAAACATGAATGCACAAAGTTTCTTCTGGTATCCAAATGGCTGTAATGGCAGCTCAGCATTTAGCTTAAGTGGTGATTTCTTATTTGATTTCAATAATGATGCATTAACGGCAAAAGGTAAAGAAGTTGTTGACAGTGTGGCAACACAATTAAAAGCATCCGATGCGAAAGAGGTGAAAGTGGCAGGCTTTACTGACCGTTTAGGTTCAGAAGCGTATAACTTAAAACTTTCTCAACGTCGTGCAGAACGTGTTAAAGCACGTTTAATTGAGCAAGGTGTCGTAGCAAATATTCACGCTGTGGGTTATGGTAAAGCACAGCAAGTGAAAGCGTGTGATGATGTACAAGGTGCGGCATTAAGAGACTGCTTACGTCCTAACCGTCGTGTTGAAATCACTGCTTCTGGTACCGTGTTAAAACAAGGTGCCCAAGGCATGGAAGCAGGAACTACAGGGCCTGCACCACTTTATAGAAAATAATAGTCTATGAATCTGTAATAGAGAAGGGCGCTTTTATCAGCGCCCTTTGTTTTTTTGATTTATCTTGACAAAATATCGTGAATAAATTTTTGGGTTAACTCAATATAATGTTTGTTAAAACGATGGCTAAAATTTAATAAATGATAGAGTTGATAGAGCGCTTTACGATCAGCATAACCTGGATCAATAGGATAAGTGCGGTCATAACTTTCATAGAATTGAGGAGGAAACGGTTCAAACAGTTCACTAAAGGCTAAATCACACTCTCTATCCCCCCAATAACAGGCAGGATCATAAGTGTAAATGACTTGATTTACCGTAGCACAGTTTTCAATCCATAAGTTACCATGTAATAAAGCCGGTTGCGGTTTATGTTTAGCCAGCAATTCTGCGACTTTCTTCACCAACATATCAATGTCAGCAAAGATTAATTGTTTTTCACGACAAATCTGCAATTGCCAACCAATACGCTGTTCACTGAAAAAGGTTGCCCAATTATCTTTCCAATCGTTGGGTTGATATTCAGGTCCAAGCCAAGTATCAAAATCCAAGCCATAATTATCCGCACCTTTAATCAGATGGAGTTTTGCAAGTTGTTCGCCAAATTTACTCATGGCATCGACAGGATTATTTTTATCTAGCTTAAGTGCTTCCAGTAATAAAAAACTATGGCTATGGGAACAGCCTACAGTATAAACATTCGGCACATGAATCGTATTCGTTTTAGCGAGAAGGAGGAGTTGATCAGCTTCTGCACGGAACATAGAGCGGAAGGTTTTATCATTCACTTTGAGAAAAACAGGTTGGATACCATCATCAATGATCCAAGCTTCGTGCATTTCACCTGTATGGATTTTTTCTTTGTGTTTAATGGAATAGTAAGCTCCAAATTGATCCGCTAAGACTTGAGAAACATGTTTCCACATAGCATCCTCCTATGGTTGAGCACAGTCAACTTTAGTGTAAAAGATTCGGCAAAAATTACTGTGATTGACATCAAATTTCTTTTATTTTTAATTTAAAATTAAATGGAATACTGAAACAAATAAGACGAATTTACTTGATGTGTGATTAAAGTGTGAGCTAAGTGACCGCAATGGAAGCGTGGCATAACGGATTATATGTAGAAAAAATAGGTGCGATAGCTATTTTATTGTATATATAATGATAAGTGACTGAATCTAAGAGGAAATGAGAAAATGATCAAAGCGATAGCTTACTTAGTCTGTTTAACAGTTTGTTTCTCACAACAAGCTCACGCCACAACTGAAAAACAACGTTTACTGGAGGAGTTACAGTCTTCCATTACTTATATGCAAGGTGTTGCAACACGTGGCTCACTAGAACCTATCGTTTTTGAAGCGCTAAAACCACCTCACCCTTTTGATCCCAAACAAGCTCAGCATTTTATACCTTTGCCTGCCCAAACACAGCACAATATTGCGGCATTACAGGCGTTCTTTACGCAAAGTGAAGTGCAGTATCACTATCAAGCGCCTTATCATTTCTTTAATATTGCGAAACAGGAGGATCAACTCGCGACCTTATTAGGTGTTGATCAAGCTTATTTAGGCAAAAATAGGGCATTTCAACCGAATTTTATCCCCACCGTAACACAAGACATTAAGGGGAATGTCGAACATCAGATTGCGTATTTGTCTGTGCCCAAAATCGTGGCAGAACGTGAGCTTGATGGGGAGGTTCCGATCCACCATTTATCTGATATTGAACACGCCGTGTACGCCACTCAAACCGAACCTTATACACAAGTGGTGATTGAAAGCGAGGAACCGCTTAAACGGGTTTCTTTTAACATTGAACTAACATTACCGCGTTTTACCACACAGCAAATAACACATTTTCCTTATGCAATAGACACTGCTTGGGGAAAAATTGAGTTTTTACAAGTGATTGGTAATGCGTTGGTTTATCGTGTGCCAGCAAACATCGCCGACAAAATGATGGTGTATGCCCTTTATCAAGATGGACGTGCATTAGCCCCGATTGAAACACTACGTCATCTGTTACTGACTGAGGCAGAAAAAACGTATCATCATCAATTAGCGAACTTATTTACTGAAGTACATCGCTTAGTCAAGCTGGATAAAATCAAAACAGAGGCAGAAATTCGCCAATTTTTCCAATCTCGCCAACCTTTCCCGCCAGATGTCGATGAAAAACAACAGAGACTGCAAATAACGAGCTATTACAGCGGGGATATCACTAAAGTTGTTCTGTATCTGCCCGAACCAGCAGAAAAACACCAATTTCGTTTAGACTATTCTGTGCTTCAGGTGTTGGGGGAAAAATAAGGAAGTGAATCAGATAATACGCTACGTAATAATAAATATGCACATAAAGATTTTATAAAAAACAACCGCACTTTATCACTAAAGTGCGGTTATTTTTTGCTAAGATTTTGTTAATCCGCTAACTTGGTGCCGTAGAAGTAGCTATAACCAAATGGGCTTTGCTTATAGTCTTTGACACGTGGGCTTAGTGCGGTGTTGGTGATGGAGTGGGCGACAGTGATCCATGGGGCTTGTTCTTTCGCGATCACTTGCGCTTTTTTGTATAGTTCAGCGCGTTCTGCTTGGTTAGATAAGCTGATTGCTTTGCTTAATAACGCATCAAACTCTGCATTGCTCCAACGGGCATAGTTACTGTTGCCGATGTTTTCGGTGCCTAATAACGGGGATAAGAAGTTATCCGGATCACCGTTATCGCCTGACCAACCGTACGTTCCCGCTGTAAATTCACCGGCTTTGGTGCGCTTAATATAGTCACCCCATTCATAGCTCACCAATTTAGCTTTCACGCCCGCTTTTGCCCAGTCATTTTGAATCACTTCAGCCATACGACGTGGGTTCGGGTTTGAGGCACGCACCACCGGTTGCACCCAAATTTCAGTTTCAAATCCATTTGGATAACCGGCTTCGGCTAACAGTTGTTTAGCTTTTTCAATATCAAATGGGTAGTCCTGTACATCATCGTTATAGCTCCAAATCGTTGGTGGTAGGACATTTTTCGCCATCACGCCTGCGCCTTGGTATACCACATCAATGATGGCTTTTTTATCAGTCGCATAGTTTAAGGCTTGACGCACTTTCACGTTATCAAACGGTGCTTTTTCGGTATTAAAGGCAATATAGGCAATGTTTAAGCCTTCTTTTGACATCAACTGAATTTTCGGATCAGCTTTCATTTTGGCTAAATCCGCAATATTCGGGAAGTCGATCATATCGCACGCGCCCGATTGTAATTTGGCATAACGCGTCCCCGCATCAGGCACAATATCAAAAATCAGGCGATCAATGTCAGCTTTGGGTTGCCAATAATCTGGGTTAGCAAGGAAACGAATTTTTTGTTCTAACTGATAACCCGCAAAAATAAATGGCCCGGTACCAATCGGGGTGGTATCTACTTTTTCTGGTGTACCTGCCTTCATCATTTTATCGGCATATTCGGCAGAATAAATAGAAATAAAATCCATCCCTAAGCTCGCTAAGAAAGTCGCATCAGGTTTGGTTAAGGTGATTTTCACGGTGTGATCATCAATTTTTTCCACTGCTTTTAGTAATTTTGGAAATTTCATCGCATTGAAGTACGGATAGGTACCTTTAGACACGTCATGATAAGGATGATTTTTATCTAATTGACGTTGGAAAGAGAAAATCACATCATCGGCATTAAATTCACGACTTGGTTGATAGTCTTTGGTTTTGTGAAATTTTACGCCTTTACGTAAATGGAACGTATAAGTTAAACCGTCATCACTGACTTGCCAGCTTTCGGCTAAAGCTGGCTCAATATCGGTCGATCCTCGTTTAAATTCAATCAAACGATTGTACACTTGTTGAGAACTGGCGTTATACGAAATACCTTCCATGACGAGGGCAGGGCTAAAACTACTTGGTGCACGGCTTACACAATTAACAAAGGTTTTATTACTGGCTTGTGCGCTGTTAAAAATCATCAATCCTGCGGCAATGAATGAGAGTTTAGTGGTCAACTTCATACAGTCTCCTTTATAAGTAAATATATTGTTTCCCTGTATACTAAGTGAAATGGTGAGGGATAACCAAAGAATTTGCTGTTTTAATTTATAACAGATTGCTATAAAAATGGCTATTTTTTGTTTATCCCTTGATCAAGCTGTGCGAGCAAGTTTACTTGTGATAGAAGGGGTTGAAGTGAAAATCCAAATCGCCAAATAAAATCAAGTATGATACAATTTCCGACCGCACTTTTGCCTTATTCAGAGTAGGAATGAGTCTAAAGTGCGGTTTATTTTTGAGAAATTTTAGCGAAAACAAGTAACCTCTCGTATGGGTTACCACTGTAAAGGAAAACTTATGCCAATTATTACTTTGCCTGACGGTTCACAGCGTCAGTTTGAACAACCAGTTTCTGTGATGGATGTTGCCGCGAGTATTGGTGCAGGTCTTGCGAAGGCTTGTATTGCGGGACGGGTCAATGGTGAGCGTAAAGATGCTTGCGATGTTATCGTTGAAGATAGCAAACTTGAAATTATTACCGCAAAAGACGAAGACGGTTTAGAAATTATTCGTCACTCTTGCGCGCACTTATTAGGTCATGCGATTAAACAACTTTTTCCTCATGTGAAAATGGCAATTGGCCCAACCATCGACAATGGTTTTTATTATGACGTGGATTTAGATCGCTCGTTAACCCAAGACGATTTAGATGCATTAGAAAAACGCATGCTTGAGCTAGCAAAAACTAATTATGATGTGGTGAAAAAAGTGGTCAGCTGGCAAGAAGCGCGTGATACCTTTGAGTCTCGTGGCGAGCCATACAAAGTGGCGATTTTAGATGAAAACATCGACCGTTGTGATACGCCGGGACTTTATCATCACCAAGAATACATTGATATGTGTCGGGGTCCACACGTACCTAATATGCGTTTTTGCCATCACTTTAAATTAATGAAAGTGGCGGGAGCATACTGGCGTGGTGACAGTAAAAATAAAATGTTACAACGTATCTATGGCACCGCTTGGGCTGATAAAAAACAATTAAGTGAATACTTAACTCACTTAGAAGAAGCCGCAAAACGTGACCACCGTAAAATTGGTAAAGCGTTAGATTTATATCATATGCAAGAAGAAGCACCGGGCATGGTGTTTTGGCACAACGACGGTTGGACAATTTTCCGTGAACTTGAAACCTTCGTACGTACTAAATTAAAAGAGTATGATTACCAAGAAGTCAAAGGGCCATTTATGATGGATCGCGTGCTTTGGGAAAAAACAGGTCACTGGCAAAACTACGGTGATTTAATGTTCACGACCCAATCGGAAAATCGCGAATATGCGATTAAACCGATGAACTGCCCAGGTCACGTACAAATTTTCAATCAAGGCTTGAAATCTTACCGTGATTTACCAATTCGTATGGCGGAATTTGGTTCTTGCCACCGTAACGAGCCCTCTGGTTCATTACACGGTTTAATGCGTGTGCGTGGTTTTACCCAAGATGATGCGCATATTTTCTGTACAGAAGAACAAATTGAAAGTGAAGTAACCGCGTGTATCAAAATGGTTTACGACATTTACAGCACTTTCGGTTTTGAAAATATTCAAGTCAAACTGTCAACCCGTCCAGAAAAACGTATTGGTGCAGATGATATGTGGGATCGTGCAGAAGAAGGCTTAGCCAATGCATTACGCCACAACGGTCTTGAATATGAAATTCAAGAAGGGGAAGGGGCATTCTATGGTCCGAAAATTGAATTTGCATTACGCGACTGCTTAGATCGTGAATGGCAGTGCGGCACCATTCAGTTAGACTTCGCCTTACCGGGTCGCCTCAATGCGTCTTATGTGGCAGAAGATAATGATCGCCGTACACCTGTGATGATTCACCGTGCGATTTTAGGCTCGATTGAGCGTTTTATCGGGATTATCACCGAAGAATACGCCGGTTTCTTCCCTGCATGGTTAGCGCCAACACAAGCGATCGTGATGAACATCACGGATTCACAATCTGACTATGTGCAAAAAGTGGTCAAAACCCTATCTGATGCGGGTTTACGTGTGAAATCAGATTTACGTAATGAAAAAATCGGTTTCAAAATTCGTGAACATACCTTACGTCGCGTGCCATACATGTTAGTTTGTGGTGATAAAGAAATCGAAGCCGGTAAAGTAGCGGTGCGTACCCGTAAAGGTGCCGACCTCGGTACATTCACCATTGAAGAATTTTTAGACATTCTGAAAAAACAAGTGCGTTCTCGCGAACTGAAATTGTTAGGTGAAGAATAGTTTTTCGCTTTCTTTAAGAAAACAACAAAGTGCGGTCATATTTGACCGCATTTTTTATGCGGAGAGAATAGCTGAGTAGAGAAATAAATGTTTAAAGAGAGGAAATTTTAAATATGTTTTCTTGATCTGTTTATCCTATCAACATATTTTTTGCTGTTGTGCCTTATCAAGTCGCAGCCATTCATCTTAAATTAATGGCATGACTACTTATGTGGTGCGTACATCTTATCAATCAAAATCATAAAAAAGCGAGGACGCCAGAGGCGTCCTGTGTAGAACTGTGAAAATTTTTGTGAACACAACCGCACTTTGAAGGGCTTTGTTGGGATTATTTAAGCAAATGCGCAATCAACATATAAGCCGCAATCGCTAATAAAATCAGGCCGAGCATTTTTCTGGCAACATCAGGATGTAAAAGGCCACGGATTTTCATTGAAATAAAGCTAGTAACAAATGAGCTTAATACGACAATCGTGACAACAGAAAAATTCACGTAACCAATTTGCCAGCCGTAGTCCAAATGGAATGGCGGTGTTTTGGATAAATAACCGTATAAGCTTCCCAATCCGCCAATAACCATCATATAGTTGGTATAAGGGGCAATTTGATGAGGTTTGACACTATTAAGTTGACCGATTAGTGGCGCCATAATCGACCCCCCGCCAATGCCGGTCATCCCCGCTACACTGCCGCCAAATAAACACAATCCCGCGCCTTTTAAATTTTCAGGGCGTTCTGCTTGATCGCTTTTGACGATTTTAGCATGAAAAATTGTTCGTATTGCTAAGATCGTTAATACACTAATAAAGACAATCACAATCAGCGTATCGGGTAAATAAAAACTGGCTTCAAAACCTAACTGAACACCAATAATCATCCCAACAGACCAAAGCAACATGGCTTTAAAATTAATCTGAATTTTCTGTTTATAAAAATAAATAAGGTTAATGAGAGAAGAACCAATCACGATAGTAAGCGATGTCGCTGCCACCATTTGTAAGGGGAAATCGGGAAAGAGGGTATATAAAATTGGCACCATCAATACACCACCACCAATGCCAAAAATAGCGGACATAAAGTTGGTCAGCACACCACACACAATCAGAATAAAAATTAATTGCAAGCCCATAACTAAAAAGCCTCCATCTTTTTTATTGCATTATGCCTTGAGTTTGAACTGACAATTTATGATCATGCTCATATTGAGAAATATTTTTTCTTTCTCATTTAAAATTTGTGATCTAACTCACCATGACCATATGATAAATATCATAAGCCTTCAATAACGCCTGTATTATTCTAATTGCGTATCTTTTTTTAGATATTTTTATTTATCTTAATATGCGCAAGGAGGATATTATGTTTATCACTATCGTCACCTTTCTCCTCGTAACGGGAATTGTGGCATTGATTTCATGGAAAAAAACCAAAAATGATGATTTAAGCACGTCTAAAGGTTATTTCTTAGCTGGGCGGGGATTAAGTGGTCTGGTCATTGGTTGTTCAATGGTGTTGACGTCATTATCAACGGAGCAATTAATTGGTGTGAATGCTGTTTCTTATAAAGGTAACTTCTCAATTATTGCGTGGACAGTACAATCTGTTATTCCTCTGTGTTTCTTAGCACTTTATTTATTACCTAAATATATTAAAAACGGTTATACCACTATTCCCGAATTTTTTGAAAATCGGTTTGACCGCCAAACGCGCTTAATTATGTCTGCGCTCTTTTTGGTATTTTATCTCTTTATTGTTATTCCAACCGCACTTTATACGGGCGCGATTGCTTTTAATAAAATCTTCAATTTAGAGACGGTGTTTGGCATTAGCTATGGCCAATCAATTGTTTATACCGTCATGGCAATCGGTGTTGTCGGGGCAATTTATGCTATTTTTGGTGGTTTAAAAGCGGTCGCGGTGTCAGATACAGTCAATGCGGTACTTTTAGTTGTGGGGGCATTATTAGTCCCAATCTTTGCCTTGATTCATTTAGGTGATGGTAGCATTACGGCAGGTTTGCAAACGATCACAACAACACATGTGGAAAAATTCAATGCGATTGGTGGTGCAGAGGATGCGGTCCCTTGGCCAGCGATTTTTACAGGTATTTTGATTGTGAATTTCTTTTATTGGACCACAAATCAAGCGATTGTACAACGTGCGTTAGGGGCGAGAGATTTAAAATCTGGTCAAAAAGGGATTCTCCTTGCGGCATTATTCCTCTTAACATTGCCCTTAATTCTTAACTTACCGGGTTTATTAAGTTTCCATATTCTTGGCGAAGGATTAAATCCTATTGATACCTCTTATCCAGCCTTAGTCAATCGCGTATTACCAACTTTCTTACAAGGTTTCTTCATTGCCGCATTATTTGGTGCGATTTTAAGTACGTTTAACTCTTTCTTAAACTCTGCCGCAACGATTTATTGTAAAGACTTATTACCGTCAATCAGCAAAAAACAACGCACAGAAAAAGAACTTATTTTGCATGCCAAAAAAGTCTCTGCGATTATGGCAGTATTGACGATGATTATTGGTCCTTTATTAATGTTCGGTACAGACGGGATTTTCTTATTAACCAAACGCTTTGCAGGTTTTGTCAACATTCCAATTGTGGCGCTGTTTGCAGTCGGTTTGTTTAATAAAACCGTTTCAGGTTTAGCGGCTCGTATTGCGTTATTGTTACATGTTATTTTATATTTCTCTATCGTTTGGGTGTTCCAAGTGAAAGTCAATTTCGTGTACGTAATGGCAGCATTGTTCGTCTTTGATGTCGTTGTGATGTTAGTATTAGGTCAATTCTTAAAACGCGAACCATACGAAGAAAGTAAAGAAAATAAAGAAGGTGTTGATTTAACCAACTGGGCACATGCTCGTGTCACCGTGGCATCATTAGTGTTAGGTTTGATTTCCTTACATGTTTTACTTTCACCGCTTGGTTTAGCTTCAACAGAAGGTCAACCACTCTTAATTTTAGGTATTTATGCGATCTTACAAGTGATTTTTCTGTTTGTATTTCGTAGCAAAAAAGAGGCTTAAATAATGAATATTATCTATATTCTCTTAGATCAAGTAAGGAAAGATATGCTTGGTGCTTACGGGCACCAAGTGGTTAAAACACCGAATATTGACAGGCTTGCACAAGACGGTATTCGATTTAATAATGCCTTTACGCCAGCTTCGGTTTGTGGTCCTGCGCGTACGTCTTTATTTACGGGATTAATGCCATCTTCACATGGCATTATCAAGAATGGAGAAAAAGGCGGAACGGGAGAGATTAGTCGACAAGCGCCCAATATTGCACAATTAGCAGGCTATAATACTTATGTCGTGGGGAAATGGCATGTCGGAACCAAATCTGTGCCAGAAGATTATGCTATCAAGGGACATAATTTTGATGGTTATGGTTATCCAGGAAGTGGTGTATATAAAAATTTGGTGTTCAATCAACCGCCTACACATTCTAACCGTTATAAAGAATGGTTAGAGGAAAAAGGTTTTGAGTTTCCTGAAGTCAGTAAGGCGTATTTTGGCGATAATCCGCATTTACGGGTACAAGAACTTTGTGGTTTTTTATCAGGGACGAAAGAACAAACCATTCCTTATTTCATCATTGATGAGGCGAAAAGATATATCCAAGAATCACTAGAGGAAAACAAGCCTTTCTTTACTTGGATTAACTTTTGGGGACCTCATACCCCTTGTATCGTGCCTGAACCATATTATTCGATGTATAGCAAAGATGATGTTGTATTGGATGAAAGTTTCTTTAAACCACTAGAAGGTAAACCGGGTCATTTCCGCACCATTTCTAAAATGTGGGGCATGTGGGAAGCAAGTGAAGATCATTGGAAAGAAGTGATCACAAAATTCTGGGGCTATATTACTTTAATTGATGATGCGATTGGCGAGTTATTTGCTTTTCTTGAGCAACACAATTTATATGAAAGCACCTTCTTAGTTGCTACGGCTGACCATGGTGATGCAATGGGCGCACATCGAATGATTGAAAAAGGGGAGTTCATGTTTGATACGACCTACAACATTCCTTTAATTATCAAAGATCCAAAATCGAATCGTGTCAATGAACAAGATGATAACTTAGTTTATTTACATGATTTAACTTCTACGGTCTATGATATTGCAGAGCAAAAAATTCCAACCGAATTTCAAGGGGAAACGTTACTGCCGATCACGCGTGAAAAACAACAAAATGACCGAAAAGGGATTTTAGCGCAACTTGCAGGACATTTTGTGTATTTCGAACAACGGATGTGGCGTCGTAAAGATTATAAATTGGTTTTTAATGCCACCGATGTATGCGAACTTTATGATGTTCGTCGCGATCCGGAAGAAATGCACAATTTATTCTACGATGAACGCTATCAGGACGTAAAAAAAGAAATGCTTGAAGAAATGCGTGTGGAGATGAAGCGCTTGGGTGATCCATTGGAAAACTGGGTTTATCGAATTATCGATGAAATTTAATCGCTGAGCTAAAAGGCGACATAGGTTCGCCTTTCTTTTCTCCGCTGATTCAAGTAAGGTAATGAGGTTAACGTTTTTTAGTGTTTTTTAAGCGTTAACCTCATTATCTTGAAAGATTTAACCATGAAAAATAAATATCACATAAGAAGGAATATATGGATAACACGTCAATTGGACCAACCAATTTACAGCACTGCCAACTGACCTATTTACATCAATTAGCGAAAGGAATGACGGTTTATCAGCAAGGTGAAGTTGCACAAGAGTTTTATTTTGTTAAAGAAGGGTTAGTCGGTTTATATCACACTTTAGATAATGGTAAAGAGAGCTTAGTTCGCTTATATCGTCAGGGCGATTATTTTGGTTTTCGGACCTTGTTTGGCTTAGGTGACAGTCGTTATCATTGTAGCGCAAAGATCTTAATTGAAGCCGAAGTTATTCGAATCAAGCCAGAAAACATCGATCTATTTTTCTTACATAACTTACAACTAAGCAAAGTCTTACTCCAAACGCTGGCCAATGAATTACGGGATGCTGAGCAGCGCTTAGCGAAAAGTGCCTATTTACGTACTTTAGATCGTGTCATTGATAGCATGTGTTTTTTGACAAGTAATTTTCCTTATTATAACTGGACTTATCGAGAAATCGCGGAATACGCAGGTTGTGAAACGGAAACCGCCATTCGTATAGCAAAAGAATTAAGGCAAAATGGTTTGTTTACCGAATTATTACCTCATCATCACAAGGGGAAATAAGAGACACATAATATGGCATTTTTCTCACCTAAAACGAATTTCCATTTGATGGCAAAACCAAGTAGCTTTCATTGTAATATTCAATGTGAATATTGTTTTTACCTAGAAAAAGAGCACACTTTTGGTTCAAAAGCCCCCTTCATGTCAGAACAAACGTTACGTAATTATGTGAAGAATTACATTGAATCACATGCAGGGCAACGCGTGGAATTTGCTTGGCAAGGGGGAGAACCGACCTTATTAGGTTTAGATTTCTTCAAAAGAGCGGTCAGTTTTCAACAAGAATTTGCGAAGGGTAAAACCATTACTAATGCCTTTCAAACTAACGGTATTGCGCTTAATCGCCAATGGGCCGCTTTTTTCAAACAACACCAATTCCTGATTGGTTTATCTGTTGATGGATTAAGTGCGGTACATAATCGTTATCGTATTACCAGTAATGGGCAACCGACCTTTGATCGCGTCCTGAATGCGTTAGCTTTATTAAAAGAATATCAAGTCGATTTTAATACCTTGACAGTAGTTAATGATCAAAATTGGCATAAAGGAAAAGAAACTTATCTCGCCTTAAAAGCGTTAGGCTCTACCTTCATGCAGTTTATTCCTATTGTGGAACAGCATGCTGACCATCTACAGACATTCTCTGTTCCCTCGGAAGGTTACGGACATTTTTTGGTAGATGTATTTAATGAATGGAAAAAACAAGATATTGGACGTATCTTCGTTTTAGAGTTTGATAATCTGTTAGGACAATGGTTAGGTTATCCTTCTAGTAGCTGTATTCATCAACCCACTTGCGGTAAGTCACTCGTTGTAGAGGCTAACGGTGATGTCTATTCTTGCGATCATTTTGTTTATCCCGACTATAAAATTGGTAACCTTAATCACGCCTCCCTTGCCGAACTGGTTCAGTCGCCTAAACAATCTCATTTTGGTTTTGCTAAGCAAGGTCAATTGACCCAAATTTGTCGCCAATGTGAATTTAAATCCCTTTGCCAAGGGGGATGTCCTAAACACCGAATTTTGACCGTAGAAGGTGACTATTTTAAGCACAATTATTTATGTGCTTCTTATCAATATTTCTTCCGTCAAACAGCAGAAGACATGAAACAGATGAGTAATCAAATTCGTTTTGCTAAAGCATAATAAAAGAATAAAGGCGTCAATCATGATTCAATATAAAAAAATTAAGCAAGTTAGCCCTGAATTAACTTTATCTTATTATAATCAAATTCCCGTTTTAGAATTAAATCATCCTCGTTTGGGAGACGCGAAGATTGCGTTACAAGGTGCCCAGTTATTAAGCTGGACACCTCAAGGTGAAAAACACGATATATTATGGTTAAGTCCAATAGAACCTTTTCTGTTTGGCCAAGCGATTCGCGGTGGGATACCGATTTGTTATCCTTGGTTTGGTGCAATGAAAAAACCGATACATGGCACTGCGCGTTTAGCCTTATGGAAACTGAGTCATTTTCAGATTGGTATTGAACAAGCGCGTATTGAGTTTGTGTTATTAGATCAACAACATCTTGTTGAAGCCAAAATGGTGATGTTGTTTAGTGAAAAGTGCGAACTTATTTTTACGCATTATGGTAAACAAGCGGCACAAGTGGCATTCCATACTTATTTTAATGTGGGCAATATTGAGCAGGTTGAGATAACGCATTTACCAACGGTTTGTTTCAATGCGGTGACACAACAACAGGAAAAGGTGCCCTCTTCTCGTCGCATTACACAACATACTGATTGTATTTATACGTTAGAAACCCCCACAAATTATATTCTCGATCATCAATTTAATCGTCAAATTGAGGTCACCCATCAAAATGCAACAGAAACGGTGTTATGGAACCCGTGGAACACTGTCATGAGCGCTATGCAAGAACGCGATTACCAAAATATGCTTTGCCTTGAAACCGCTCGAATCTATCAGCCGTTACATTTTGGTGAAAAAATCAGCGTGACCTTAGCGAGGAAAAAATCAAACTAGGGTTGTTGCATAAATACTTAAAATACAGTAGAATTTCGTTCGTTTTGTTCTTTTGGAACAAGATAGACTTTTCTTCTGCTAAGCAGATGAACGCAAGATAAACTAATAGAGGAATACGACTATTAAAACCGTAAAAAAAGCACCCGTAGCTAACCGTCCGAATCGCATTAATGATGAAATTCGAGTAAAAGAAGTTCGTTTGATTGACCAAGATGGCGAACAAGCAGGTATTGTATCAATTCAACAAGCTTTAGAAATGGCTGAACATGCAGAATTAGATCTTGTTGAGATTAGTCCAAACGCAGAGCCACCAGTGTGTCGCATCATGAATTACGGTAAGTTCCTTTATGAGAAAGGAAAAGCGGCAAAAGAGCAGAAGAAAAAACAAAAAGTTGTTCAGGTAAAAGAAATTAAATTCCGCCCGGGTACAGATGAAGGCGACTATCAAGTAAAATTACGTAGTCTGACTCGTTTCTTAGAAGAGGGTGATAAAGCAAAAATCACCGTGCGTTTCCGTGGACGTGAAATGGCACACCAAGATATCGGTTTAGAAGTATTAGAACGTGTCAAAAACGATTTAGCTGAAATTTCTGTGGTCGAGTCTGCACCGGGTAGATTGGAAGGCAGACAAGCCGTGATGGTACTGGCGCCGAAAAAGAAATAATTTTCTTGAAATGCAATCAATAGCATAATGATTGCATTTTTTATTTGTGTAATGTATTGATGTATAGCGGTAAGCCAATTTTACCATGTGACAAATGCTGAATAATACGGGCGCAATAGACCATATTGATAAGTAAAGATCAAAATTTTACACAAATTGAAAAAATGATTTGCTAAAGGCAGACGAATTCTATAGAATTCGTCTGTTTTTCGTTATGAAAAACCCAAAACGGAGCAGGCAAACTACGCAGCCTGAGCGTTTTAGAGAGAATAACCTGAAATAGGGTTATTCAAAGTAAGAAATATTCAGTGCTTTACAAGTAATGTCTTCGGACATTCGCCTGAATATCAGTGTTTAACAAGAAACAATGCGGAGTTATTAAACAATGCCTAAAATTAAAACAGTACGTGGTGCTGCGAAGCGTTTCAAAAAAACAGCTTCTGGCGGTTTCAAACGTAAACAATCTCACTTACGTCATATTTTGACTAAAAAGACAACTAAGCGTAAACGTCATTTACGTCATAAATCCATGGTTGCGAAAGCAGACCAAGTTTTAGTAGTAGCGTGCTTACCATACGCATAAGCTGCGTTTTAAGTACAGTCGTACGATTAGTTAAATTTTATTTCAAATTAAGACAATAGGAGATTAAATAATGGCTCGTGTAAAACGTGGTGTTATTGCAAGAGCACGCCATAAGAAAGTTCTTAAGGCTGCTAAAGGTTATTACGGTGCTCGTTCACGTGTTTATCGTGTTGCGTTCCAAGCAGTAATTAAAGCTGGTCAATATGCTTACCGTGACCGTCGTCAACGTAAACGTCAATTCCGTCAATTATGGATTGCACGTATCAACGCTGCTGCGCGTCAAAACGGTTTATCATACAGCAAATTCATCAACGGTCTGAAAAAAGCGTCTGTTGAAATCGACCGTAAAATCCTTGCCGATATCGCGGTATTCGATAAAGTTGCTTTCACTGCATTAGTAGAAAAAGCAAAATCTGCACTTTAATTTAAAGTCAGAATTAAGATTAGGGCGCGCTATCGCGTCCTTTTTTATGCCTGTTATTTCTCTAATGGCTTTCAATGGCTGCTGGCTAGTTTTTTGGTGCTTATTTCCTTACATTGTTTATTTCTACCCTTCCATTTTCTCTCTCCCTGATAGCTAAATATTCAACCTATTATAATTTGCGCACAACGCATTTATAGAACAAAATAGATTAATAAATAAATTTGTTATAATTATTTTTAATAAATATTAAGATATAGTCTTTTATATCTAGTTGGTTGTTTTACATTCAGCCTTTCTATTTATTCTTCTATTATGAGACTAATTTAATACATTTATTT
>JBLUWJ010000018.1:0-41809 GCA_049888895.1 Bisgaard Taxon 45
TGTGAGAACAAGTGAAAATCTTGCAAAAAATATTCGCGAATTTGTAAAAAAAGAATACGTCTCTAATTTACTATTAAGCTTGTTATTAAATGTTAAAAACGATACTGACAAAGACTTAGATGTAACCTTCGTTTCTGCTTATGTTAAAGATTCCCCAGTTGATTTATTCAATAAAACATTCAAAAAAGGTGAAAGCATAAATCTTAAACTCTCAAATTCATCTGCAGATATGTTGTGGCGATATGAAGAACCACCACGGGTTATTGTTATAACAAAAGGTTTTGACATTGATAACGTCACACAATAAACATCTTCAAGAAGCACTCTAAAAAAGAGTGCTTTTTTTATATTTTTTCTAGAAAACACTTGCGTTCTTCAATGTATATTATATAATATACACACAAACGAAATACAGGAGATTAAAAAAATGGCAAGCTTAACTCTAGCAACAAAAGAAAAATTAGACACAATCGTCAATACAAGACGATTTGAAGGAAATGACCATTTATTAGCTGTCTATGTATTTGCTGTTTTGGGAACAAGCAGAAGAAACGAGCTAAGAGAAGATGATTTAAAAGCTTTAAGCGATAGTTACTTAGCACAAGTTTATACTGGTGATTTCCAAACAAGACAAGCAAATAGAGATGGCTTGGCAAGAATCGCCAACTCTTGCTTATATGAAACTCAAAAAACAATGCAAGAGCAAGAAGATGATGTTAAATGGTTATTTGAAACTGTTGAAGAATTAGTTGCAAACTTAGATAACATCTCTAACGTGAGATTTTTAAAAGCTATTCGTAACGTGGAAATCGCACAACAAGAAGTTTTAAATGCAATAGAAGCATTAGAAAATGCAGCATTAATTGAAGAAGCGGAAAAAACAGCAGAAACAGCTAAAGTGTTTGGGTTACCTGTATTAAAAGGTACACCAAAGCAAGTCGAGTACGCAGAACGTATTCGCAAACGTTGCTTGGAAACAATGAGCGAGAAAGAGTTGGGACGTGGTTTGAAATCTGAAAAGGCAAGCTATTGGATCGAGAAGTACAAACACGTTTTACCGAGAAAATAATATGAAATTAAGAGAGTATCAAGAGAGCATATTTCAACAATTAATATCTAGCTGTACTAATGACTTAGTGCAGTTAGATACAGGTGCGGGTAAAACACCGATTATTGCAAAGCTTGCAGAACACTACAAGCAAGTAGTTATTGTCTGTCATCGTAACGTGCTAGTTAAACAAGCCAGTGAGAAACTGGCGGCGTTCGGTCTTACTCACAGAGTCATGGCATCAAACGCCACAAAACGCATTTGTGCAACAAATAATACAGGAAAGCACGGTTCGCACTTTATTTCTCCACGATCACATCTTGTTTTAATTTCAATCGATACTTGGAATTCACATTTCAAACGTGAAAAACTTCACTTCGACTTCTCAAAAGAATACATCATCTTAATTGATGAGGCTCATCACTTCGCAGAAGATAACAAATGGGAAACCATGCTTAATACTATTGGCGGTCGGTGTATTGGCTTTACAGCAACGCCAATCCGCAACGACGGACTACCACTCATCAAGAAGTTTAAAGGCTTTTTCGATCGCATCGTGCAAGCAGATGGCTACCAGCAAAACGGCACTGAAAGACTGATTGCTGAAGGCTACCTTGCTGAATATAAAGCTTACATAGCCATGGCTGGCTATGATTACAATACTCCGCTAGACGTGCTTATTCAAAGAATGTTCAGACAGGAAGAAAGAGAAAGTGCGAATAACATTCTCGAAGACAGCATTAAAAACAGCAGAGACCCAGTTGAGTTTTTGAAAAGTCTTGACAGAAATTCAGATTACTATCGGGAAAAAGTCAAAGATCTGTATGTTGCCATGTCACCCCTTGGTGCTTATCTTAATTATGGAAAAGGTAAGCAAGCAATCGTGATTGTGCCACGCATCATGAATGCGAACGATGAAGTAAGTATTATGCAAAGACATGGTATTTCGGCAGAAGTCATTCATAGCGAACTTCCACAATACGAAATTCAACGCATTCTAGACTTCTTTGAGAATAAGAAAATCAAAGTGCTGATTGCGGTCGATATGATAAGCGAGGGCTTTGATGTTCCAGACGCAGATATTCTCATCTTGAAAAGAAAAATCAGAAGCTTTGGCTTGTACAGACAAGTGTGCGGACGTGTCTTGCGTCCTCGGGCTGACAAAATGGCAAAAATTATCGATTTGACAGGCTACAACATTGCCAAACATGGCTTACCGTCAGATCCAATTGACTGGGAAAACGTCAAAGAAAAAGCCAAAACGAGAAAAGAGTTTGTATTCTGTGAGTGCTGCGGTCGCATATACAGCATTAAGTTAAAACAATGTCCAGATTGTGGTGCAGAAACACCAGAACAAGCCAGTTCAAAAATTCCATTCATCAAGTCTTATTTTTACGATGCCAAGTTGATTGAAAAGCAACGCAAAGAATTACGCATTGCCGAAAAACAACGTATTGAGCAAGAGAAAAAGGCAGAGAAAGAACGCTTGTTTAATGAAACATACCAAGACGTTTACGTGTCGTTTCCACAAACGCTTGTCGGAAATAAAACAAAAGAGTTTTTTAACACTTTCTGCGAGCAGTTAAAAACAATGCTCAAGTGCAGAGAATACAACGAGTTTATGAAAAAATATCAATATAAACTCAATGAATTTAACTTTTATCTACCGCACTTTTTACAGTATACACAAAGCAACAAGAAAGCCGATGCACAAAGTGCGGTGAAAAAAATCTATGAAGAAAAAACAGGAGTGAAATTATGATCAAACTCATTCGTGGCGATAGCTCAAAAGTAGAGATTCCAGCAGTTGACATGATATTTACTGACCCACCTTTTGAGATGAGCGGTAAAGAATTAGCCGGGCTATTTAATAAATTCGATTATAAGCATTTACTACTTATCTGCTCAATGCACCAAGCGTTAGAGTTTGTCAAACACTCAGATTTAGAGTTCGGCTTTGATTTAGTTGTAAGCCACATTTCACCGAAAAAAAGCCGTAGTTACGCCATGCCGAATATGTTGCATAGTAACATTCTGTATTTTAGAAAACGTGGCGTTAAGTCCGCATTTGACCGCCGTCGAGTGCAACGATACGACACTTACAGCGATGAGAAAACAGCGTATTTTCCAAGCATTTTTCATGCACCAAAAACCGATCTTGTGTACAAGTATCAAAAGAACCAGAACATGATTAACGATCTTGTTGGAAGTTTCGATGTTGAGAGTGTACTAGATCCATTTGCTGGCAGTGGCACAACATTACTTGCTTGCCTTGAGCATAAAATCAAACATACAATCATGATTGAGAAAGATAAAGAAGCGTTTGAAATTATGAAAAATCAATGTTTAGCACTATTAAGAAAAGAAGAAATGGAGATTGTAGAATGAGCTATGAAAAATTATCTGAAAAGAGAAAGAAAGATATTTCAGCAAATGCAAATGCCTATTCTAAAGAAAAATATAAATCTATTAATTTAAAGCTATCTAAAGAGACACTAGAAGACTTCGACTCGCTTTGTAAGAATGAAAATTGCAGTAGACCAGAAATGCTAAAAAAAATGTTAGATTTTTACAAAAAATAGCTTGTGTTCTTTAATGTATATTATATAATATACACACAAACAAAACAAAGGAGAGTTAAAATGTTAAACGTACAACCAAAAAAACAAGGCAACTTCATTGAATTAACAACCAACTTCTTTTATGCATTACCACCTAGAACAAGTGTTTCAGAGTTTGAAGAAGAATTAAGTGTTTTCAAAGAAAATTTTGATGGTCGCAAAATTAAATTTGAAGTGGAAGAATATGAATCAAGAGAAGAATATATGGCCGACTTTAATAAAAGAGTTGCTATTATCGAAGATTTAATTGATGAAGTGTTAAGAAATCAAGCACCTGATTTTTGCCATTTCACTTTAGATGCTCATTATTACGATAATGAAGGAAATAAACTTTCACTTTATGATACACGTGGTTCGGTTGATTGCTTAACTGCTGAAGTTGTTGAAGGTGTAAATTTCCTTTATCGTTATGATTTCGAAAATGGACATGAGCTTGTTACCAAACTTAATTTAGCGATCACACCAAACTTTTTCTCAGATAACTATTACGATGAATAAATAAAAGGGCTAAATGCCCTTTTTTAATTTTCATCTTTCTTTAACTGCTTGTCTTGTTCTTCCGGTTTTAACTCAAATTCTACCGCACTTGTAAACCCGCTATCGTTTATGTTGTGGGTCACGCTTGTGATAATCCAGTCACTGCTGTCAATTTCCGTTTTAAATCCCTTCAATTCCGCGGGCATTTCGGGCATGAGTTCAGGCTCACCATATGTCATAGTTAAGCTGAACGATGCCACGCCACGTTTCATTTTGTCAAATGCCGCTTTTGCACCTTGAATGGCGGTTGCTTCTGTTTTGTAGGTGTGGCGTAGGGTTTTAATCTGCTCACTGTCGCTAGTGAGTGGTTGCGTTTGCACAATTACGTTTTTCTTTAACTTGCTTTGTTTGCCTTTCTTTGTTGTGCGGTTAACACGTTGCACATCGGTATTTTCATCAATGATCACTTCACCTTTCTTGCCGTTGTCGAGATTGTGCCAGTACGCCCGCACGGCTTTGTAGTTGTCGCTTTCGTTGATGGTGAACGTGTAATTATCCCCGCTTTTCTTTGTTATGGTGATCTGCGGTATATCTTTGCCGCTGGCTGTTTTTGCTTTGCCACGTTCAATGAAAAGCAATGCGCCATTTTTCACGGTGGCGATGGCATCATATTGCTCGGCAATTCTGCTTAATAGATTGATGTCGCTTTCGTTTTGTTGGTCGATGTGTTCGATAAGCTGTGACTTGAATTTTTCGGCACAAATGTCTTTCAGCTTGTTATCTGCAGCAATCTGTTTCACTAACTCACCGAGTTTGATTTGGTGAAATGACCGCTCTTTTTTTTCGCTCAACGTGCTTTTTAAGTCTGCACTTCTTGCACGGATATTCAATTTATCAGGCGCACCGCTGAACTGAATTTCATCTACTGAAAACTCACCTTTTTCGATTAAGCCTTTTCCTTTCCAGCCGATTGCAATTTCAATTGTGGCGTTGCGTGGCGGGATTGCCAGTTTGCCGTCATGATCACTTAATTCTAAGTCGAGCAAATCAGCTTCAAATCCTCGGTTGTCAGTCAACGTCAGATTGATTAAACGGTCACTGACAAGCTGTGTAATGTCTTTCTTATCGTCTTTTGTTTTAACGATAATTCTAAATGCGGGCTTTCTGTGATTTGTTGCGTTGATTAAGTCATCAATTATCATAATAAACTCATTACTTTGTCTGCGAGGGCAATCAAAATTGGATCGTCTGTACGTTTCAAGTTCATTGTGAAATCAATCACGCGTGGCGCACCGTCACCGAACAGCTCACTTCGGCTTTCGCTGATTGATTCTATGACGAAAAAACCGACTAGCTCAAACGTTGCACCATCAATTAGCGGAAAACTGCCCCCGCTGTCTGCCATTAATTCAAGCATTTTAATGCTAAACCGACCGCCCGTGATTTCTGGTGCGAGTCGTCCGCTAACTGTGACTGTTTCGCTCTCTTTTCCAGTGAATTGCGTTTTCGGCATTCCGCCCACAATGCTGTTTGTTGGATGTCGCCAGTTTGACGAGCGTTCAAGCGTTTGAAATGGAATTGTTCTTCGTGCAAAAACGAACATTCCTAAGATTGCCAGTGCTGTGTTTTGTAACATTCTTACCTCAAAGAAACAAAAAGTGCGGTCAATTTTGTTCAAATCTCACCGCACTTTGCTTTAATTTTTAACTCTCAACTTCAACACGCTGACGTGCTTTCTCTCGCCATTCCATCAACTCATTAAATGTCATGTCATCGAATGCTGACGGTTGCCAGTGAAAAACCATTGCCACATCTGCGATTGCATCTTCAACGCTTGGTGCGATTAAGATTCTTCCGTTTCCGTCGAGTTCTTCCCTAAAAAACTCACTGCCGCCGTCGCAAGTTCGGTGAAGTCTTCCACGGCCATTTGCGCAAAGTCAGACTTATGCAATTTCGGCACGGTAATGCGTGGCAATAAGATTTCCATTGCGTTGACGTCAACTTGCAACACATCAAACATTTTTAAGCCTTTGAGTGCTGGCACCGTGGGTTTTAATACTTGCACTTCTTTGATTTCTTGATCACCACGTTGAATTGCAACTGATAGCTCAATTACACGAATTGTTTCTTTTTCTTTTGCTGTCATATTTCTTACCTTGATTTGAAAAATGCCTCTTTCGAGGCAAGGTGTGTATGTGTTCTTTAATTAAATGCCGATTGCGGCGCGATGTTCTGCGAGTTTATCTACACCGTCCACAACAAACACGCTGTTTAACATATCAATTTCAATCACGTCTTTGCCGTCAACAATGATTTTGTAATACGTTAAAGGCACTTTGAATGTTTGTTCGGTGTCATCGCCCACTTTACTGTTTCCGCTGTCAATTTCAGTAAATCGACCTTGCATCACAAGCTCAACAGATGTGACTTCTTCAGTGTCGTCTCGTTGATATGAACCCAAAAAACGCAATGGAATACCGTTGATTGAACCGCCGAATTTTTTAATTAATTCGACCATGTAGCCGCCCGCTTTAAATTCCGCTTCGAGCTTTTCAAGCCCGAGATTGACATCCACCGCACCAATCATGCCGCCCGCGCGAAATTCTTCGATTTTCATTGCCAGTTTTGGCTGGGTCACTTCTGTGACCTCACCAAGATATTTGTTCCCATCAACAATCAAATTCATCAATTTTAATTTACGTGGTAAAGCCATTTTCTACCTCTTACGATGCTAAACGATTTGAGAAATCAACAAGGTATTCATCAGAAATGTACTGATTAAAGCCAAGTTGCTCGAGCGGTGGCACTGGGTGATAATCATAAGAGATCAACAACTTCGCATCTTTTAAATTCGTTGCGCTGTTAAGCTCTTTATTTAGCCACGCTTTACCGCCGATTAAGTAGCCTTTTGTGGTGTAATCACGCCATTTCGCATTGATTGCCTCAATAATATCTTTCACAAGTGTGACTGAAATATCTTTATCCACCGCCCAGTCAAACGCCCCCGCAATGGTATCTTTTAAGATTTGTGCCGTGCGGGTGTACACTTCAAACTTGAATAACGGATCTTCTGCACAAGTGCGCAAGCCCCAAAAACGAAAACCGTTATGATTCACGCAACAGGTGATGCCTTGTTCATTGAGATAGTTCACATCCGTCGAGCTGTCGTTGATGTCAAAATAAAGGGGTTGTGTGACACCGCTCACACCATTAATGCCTTTATTTGAAATTGATGTGTGCCAGCCGATTTCTTTATCAAGATATGCACGCATTGCCGCCGCACGAGTGACGGCATAGTCAATCTCAACTTTTGATGTGTTGACATTAAATGACAGAAAATCGCCCATGATCAGCATGACTTCACGTTGTGAGAAGTTGCGTTTATATTGCACCGCTTGTTCTTTCGTTTTACACCCTTGACATGAAATGTAAGCAAATGCGTTGAGTTTGGTGGCGATACTTGCAAGCTCTGTGGCGACTTCTTTTGTGTCGAATTTTGGCACGCATAAAATGCGTGGTTTGATACCGAATTTATTTTTTGCAATCAATAACGCCTTCAAGCCTGTGTACTGCCCTTCTTCTGTGATTGAACCGATGATTGCCGTGTTCATTTCACTTGCTTTTGTGCTTTCGTCTTCTTCTGCACTTTCTTGTACACGCACGACAATCACTTTACAGTTCACTACGTCAGAAATGCCGTCAAGTGCACGTGAAAGCGTGCCTTGTTTTCCCGCTTTGCCGATTGCGGCCGCCACGTTTGTGATTAAAACGGGTTCATTAAGTGGGAATGTTTCTGCATTTGCATCGTTTGCAGTACAAACAATACCGATGACCGCCGTTGATAGACTTTGAATTGTGCGAATTGCTTGATTAATTTCTGTGACTTTGACACCGTGTAGATATTCTTCAGACATAGAGATCGCCTTTTGTGTATGTGTTGTAAATTGATGTCTATTGTTTAAAGAAAGTGCCGATGTGTCGAATGGTTGCCGTTGTGAATATGAAATATACACCGCACTTTTCATCAAGTGCGGTGTATTTTTTAAGATGTTTTGAAGTGTTCCGGATACTGCTTGCGATTTTTTTCGCTTTCGTATGCTGTTTTACAGTGATTGTTATCAAAGAAAATCGCATTGATAATTTTATATAAAACACGCCAACGCTTACGTGGGTTCTTTGCGAGAATCGCCCCTCGATACGTGCGAGATGAAAGCGTTTCATCTGCACCGCCACCGATTAACGCATTAAAAAGCTGATCTATCGCAATAATAACGTGATAGCCCCAACGCTTTAACTTTGCAATTCGAATCGCCATGTTTTCACCTCGTTTTCAATGACTGTTAAATCTTCAATAGATTGCGTTGCTAAAATTCTGTCTTCGAACTTCTGCCGTTGCCCGATGATTGCCCCCATGGCTTGTGAAAATTGGTTTGATTTTTCTAGCACTTTTTCAACCAACAACTCAAACTGCACGCCTCTTGTTTGTGCAATGATTTTTAAAAGCGTTGTATCTGCAGAATTATCTGCTTTGTATGCCAATGCCTCTTTCTCTTGCTTGTAGAAAGAGTCGATTTCAGCTTGCGGGTAACCAGATAATAATGCACTTTTCATTTCATCAACTTTGTTAGCTGTGAATAGAATTAAACGTGTTTTTTCTGCGTTTAATTGTTCTTTTTGTTTTGCTTTTGTGATTTTCCACTCACCGTTTTTTAGTTCGTGAAATGAACTAGGGGCGGGGTCGATTAAAATTGGATTGCCCGATTTATCACTAATAATCAACTTACCATTTGATTGCCCATTCAATAATGCTATGTATGTTTCTTCGCTGATTTCAACTGCGTCAACGGGGACTTCTTGTCTATCAACAAAAAATCCGTCTTTGTAATAAATAGTCATTGCATCATCCTTTTATTTCCATCGACCTATTGCTAAAAAATGGAATGTCATTTTAGAAATTCCATAATCATCATCATATGCTGACCACGCGCATATTGATTTTGTACTGCTATTTAAAATTGCGATTTGACAAATCATTACTGCTTTATTTGTATCTCCACGATTCTGTGCGAAAATTTTCGGCGTTTCTATGAACGATTCTGCCCAGGTGAATTGATTAATCCCCCCCCATGCTAGAGATGAATTGTTTGCTATTTCATAAGTTTGAATCATTGTTCCGTCAGGATATTTTCTAACTTCAAAATCCCCTATTTTTTGATAAGTGAAGTTTTCTTTGATGATATTATTCACTGATTGACTAAAATCAGAAATATCAACACTATTGTGTGCATGCTCTCTCTCTGCTTTATCAATCCCGTCAATTCGTTTCCATTCTGACCACCCGTCAGTTGTTTTATTTCTTGTGTACATTTTTGCTGATTTTGTAATATATATCTGCATAAAACGATATGATGATGGTGTAACAATTAAAGAACCAGCCTCACTAAATGGATAGTTTCTTTCAATTGTTGCGCTTGATGTTCTTGTCTGGGCATGCATACCTATTTTCTGAACATTATTTAAATTTTCTGTCGTAAGTTCGCTTAAAACAAAATCTGTAATTCCGTAACCTGCAAGGGTTGTTGACGGGTCTTGTTTACCGTTTGCTAAGTCATAAACCATTTTTAATGCTTTTGATGTCGCAACGTTATCACTTGAGCTTGAGTTGATAGCATCAGATTTCTTACTATTCGGAATGTAATTTGCAAGCATAGCGATCACTTGCGCAATTCTGTCTGCAAGTGTTTTTCCCGCTTTTGCTGTCAACGCAAGCGTTGAATTATTCAGATCTAACTCATCCGTTAATTGCACAATCCCTTTCACTGTTGTTGATGCGCTTTCGATTTCGTGTGAATGCCCTTCATTGTCAACGCCGTTTTGTGATTCTGCGGTGATTTTTTTCGGCGTGAGCTGTCCACGGGTGACGAAAATCACAGTGTCATCGACTTTCATCGTGACGGCATCTGATGATTCAACAAGTAGAATCATTCGCATAACTTGGATTTTTCCGCTTCCGCTTGAAAGTGTTGGCTTGAAACTTTCGGGGCAGTTTGCATACGCAATGAGTTTGTTTTGACTGTCGAAAATGCCCATTTCACGAATGTGAAAACCGCCCACATCTTCTGGAATTGTGAGTTCAAAAATCACTTGTTTGTTGTTGCGTGGATCTCGTGATACTGCACTGATTGTTGCACGATGCACTTCGCGAACTAGTGACGTGCGTGATACGTTAGGCGTGACTGCTTGCCCGTTGCCGTCGCCAACGGCAAAGTGGGTGATGTTAAGCGGTTGACGGCTTGCGATTGCTGTCGCTAGCTGTTGCGAACCGTAGGTTGTTAATACTGAATAATATTGTTTTGCCATTTTTTAACCTTTATTTTTAAGGGTAAACACTAATAATCTCACCGCTGTTTTGTGCAAAAAATGCTTTCATGGTGCCTGTTGGCGATACGGCGATTGCGAGTTGTGACAGGTGTCGTGAGACGGGTTTCACGTCGTTGACGAGTCGCACGAGTTCGTTGTATGTCTGTTCGTTTAATCCGGTTTCTGACACTTCAACTGTTAAGCTGAATGTTCCCGCGGTGCCTTGTGGTTGCGTTTGAAACCATTCTTTCAATTCGACAAGGTAGCCTATTGGCTCAACAACGCGTTTTACTGCGCCAATTGTGCCTTTATGTTTATGAATGAAGAATGATTGCTTGATTGCAATGCGTTTTACTTCTTCGCTCCAGTTCTCGTCCCATTTGTCAACCGAAAACGCCCACGCCAAATAGGGCAACAAATGAGCGGGGCAACGGTCGGGGTTGATTAAATCCGCAATAATAATTGGATTTTCCACCGCACTTTTCATAATTTGTGCCGCACGTTTTTCTAGCGTTGTCGAACCCGTCGGCAATAGCGTTTGATTAGTAGTCATCTGATGTCACTAGCTCCACGTTGATTTGTGTGCAATAGCCCGCTTTGTTGTTCGGTAGCACAATATCTTGTGTGGGCTGTGTCAATTCGACACGTTGCACGCCCTCGATGTGAAGTGCTGCGTAGATTCCCGAAAGTGAAATATCACGCCCTAAGCGATGCTTTTCTTCTGTGTATTTCTTGAGATTTTGCAATGCCGTTTGCTTGATTGGCTCGTATTCAGGGCCACGATAAATATGCAGTTTTGCATTAATTTGATATTCCTGAATTGTTGCGCTTTGCACGGTTACACGGTCGCCAATTGGTCTGATGTTTTCATCATTCAAACGGTTACGCACTGCGTTCAATACATCTTCTGTTGCTGTTCCTCGCTCTTGTCTGCTTAGAATTGTGACTGTCACGTTTGCGGGTTGCGGTGATACAACTGACACGTCGGCAACTTGCGGGTGTGCAGATAAAGCGTGGAATGCATACGCACTGCGAGGGCCTGCAACTGATAAACCTTCGAACGCTAATTGCGCACGCAAACGCAGTGCAGTGTCGTCTTCGTAAATTGCGGGAATTTTCGGTGTGACTTCGTTGTTTTCTGCTTGAATTAATAAACGCTTAACATTGAAGTTTGCTGCAATGACATCTAAATCAGACCCCGTTGCATACGCAAGCATTGTTGCGTGTGCGGCGTTGTTGATTCTTTGACGTTCTAACATCTGCAGATAGCAATTCTCTTGTAAAAGCTTGGTGATTGGTTCGCTTTCAAGTGCTAATCGTGCTTGCCAGAATGGGCGTTCTTCTTCTGAATACAATTCAATAAACGCTTTTTTGCGTTGCTCGAGTAAGTTTTCAAAGCTCAAGTCTTCAATCACTTTCGGCTTTTCTAATTTTGATAAATCGACAAGTTCGCTCATTGTTTACCGCCCAAAAATATGCCGTTTAATTCAAATTGCTTTTGCGTGTCTGTTCGGCGTGCGACAAGTGTCGCTGTGATTTTGCTTTCTTCCACTTTAGGCTTAAACGCTGTGATTTGTATGCGTGGCTCCCACTTCGTCAACGCCATCACTGCTGCACTGGACAACTGCAGAAGTAAGGCGTGATTAATAGGATTTGCGAGCAAAGGCGGTATTTGACTGCCGTAGTCTCTGCGTTGAATACGCGTGCCGATTGGCGTGATTAAAATGTCACTAATTGATTGCTTGATATGTGCAAGCTCATCTTTTACGAGTTCGCCAGTTTGTCTATTCATTAGTTCGGTGTTCCTGTTGTTCCGCCACTGTCACCAGTGTGCGTGTGGCCTGTGAGTGAAACTCCACTTGCGATTACGTCTGCTTCTGATTCGATGTTTTTTTGTGCTTTAATTGAGCCTTTCGACTGCATATTGCCGTTTGCACTCACACCGCCGTTTATCTGTGCGTTACCTTTAATTAAAACATTTCCTCCCACTTCAAGATCTTGCGTGCAGATGACTTTTGGGGTTTCTGCTGTCACGCTTGTTTGTGCCGTGACGTGTGCAGTGCTAATGCCGGTTACTGTCAATGCTGAACTTGCTTGATTGTATTTAATCATTGCACCGTCTGCGAATGTAATCACGTGTTCATCTGCGCTGTGGCTTGGGCTGTTTTGTGTATAAAGTCCCGTCAATATCGCTGCAGTCGTTAAATCACCGCTCATTGCCAAAATAATGCATTGTTCATTCACCGTTGGCGGTGACCACGTGCGAGTTGTGCCAGTTCTGTGTGTTAAAAAGGGTAAAAAATCAGTAAGAATCTGACCGCTCTTTACACGTGCTTTGCAGTTTGTGTGGTCAACTTCTGCAATCACACCAAATCTGATAATGTTTTCTATTCTGCGATTGTTATCTGCAGTCATTGTGTCGCTCTTTTTCGTTAAATAATCGTATTGTTGAGTGTTTGATTTTGCTTTGCGAACGTTTGAGATTGTGAAATGTAGCCTAACAATCACCGCACTTTGAAAGTGCGGTGCTTTTATTAGTCACAGTCAGCTAATCGACTTCTGTTGCGTGCTTGTCGTTGATTTTCGATGCGTGCAAGTTCTCGCTGAACCGCTCTTGCAATGTCGTCTGCGTTTTGACTTGCCCCCGCATTGATCGTGATGTTGACCGTCATGGGTGCGCTTGCAACTGTTGCACTTCGTGCCGAAAGTGGTGCACGGTTGTCAACTTTCAGCGGTTGTGCATTAGCAATGCCCGCACTCAATCCGACCGCTAACATACCCGCACGGGCTGATTTTGCACTGTGTAATGTTGAAAGAAAGCCAGTGCCAAGACGTGATGTAGCTGATTTGTTGAATACGAACTCGCCACGATGCACTATTCCGGCTGGATCATAACGCCCACCGTTACCCGTATAACCACCACTAGCAAACCCCGTCATTGCCGCCATGTCTGCGGTTTTGCTAATTTGTTGGGCGTGGTCTTTTGAAATAACGCTATCAATGCTCGGCATATTATCAATGACCCACTTGATTGAATCGATGACCCACTGTAGCGGTTTTGTGACCAAATCAATGCCTTTTGCGAGCCATTCCCCGAATTTATAACCCGCTGATGCCGCTTTGTCTAAATCTTCTCTTGCTGATTGCACCGGTGATAATAAATCCGTGAACCATTTCACCGCTTTTTCTATCCAACCGACTACAACGCCGAACATATCGCCAAGAGGTTTAAACTTTTCTAGCACAGGTGCCATGCCGTTTTTTAGCCCTTGCCAAAATCCACCGAAAAATGCTCTGACTTGATCCCAATATTTATAAATTAGCACTGCGCCCGCAATGACTGCAGTGATGAATAAGCCGAGTGGATTCGCCATGATTGCCATTTTTAATAATCCAAGCCCTTTTGTTAGCATACTGATTGCACCAAATCCCTTGATCCCAAGCACAGTGAAAGCCAGTTTTGTTGCCGCTAATGGTCCAATGATAGTCACTAACATTAAGCCGATTGCACTTAGTCCACCTAAAAATAAAGCAGTAAATGTAACTAATTTAAAAATGGTTTTCGCGAGTTCTGGATTTGCTTTTATCCATTCATTCATTCCGCGTAGCATTTCTGTAAGTGATGCTGTAAAACCGCGCAATAATGATGTGTTTTGGTCAAAAATACTGATGCCCAACGCTTCACGTGCGCTTTCTAGATTTTTCAAATCACCTTGTAAGTTGTCCGCCATAGTTTCGGCCACTTTTGAAGATGTGCCGGATGCATTTTTTAGCATTTCCGCATATTTTCTGATGCCATCTTCACCGGATTGCGTGATTAATTCTGCCGCTGCGGTTGCCGCTTCTTCGCCGAAAATGTCTTTAAAGAAAGACATCTGATCCGCATTACCGTATTTTTTCGATTTCGCGGCGATATCGGCGAGAATATCAGTGACAGGTCGTAAGTTTCCTTTTGCATCTTTCGCTTGTACGTTTAATTTTTTCAGTGCTTTTGCCGCGCTTTTTGGCGGGCCCGCTAATCTGTTGAGCATTGAGCGCAACGATGTACCCGCTTGCGAGCCTTTGATACCGACATTTCCGAGCAAACCGACCATTGCCGCCATGGTTTCAAAGTCTTGCCCTGTTTTTGTGGCAATCGGTCCAATGTATTTCATTGAGTCACCGAGCAACTCAAGGTTTGTGTTCGATGTTGTGAATGTGAGCGTTAATACGTCAGACACGTGCGTCATGTCATCTGCTGATTTTTTGAAACCACTTAAAATATCAGAACTGATGTCTGCGACACGGCCCATTTCCATATCAGCGGCTTTTGTCATATTCAAAATGCCGGTCATTGATTTTAAGATTTGATTGTCATTAAAACCCGCCATTGCTAGATAGCCTTGTCCCGCGGCCACGTCCGTTGATGTAAATGACGTAGTCGCGCCCAAGTGTTTTGCTTGTTCTCTTAATGCGTTGATTTGTTCTGCGTTCTTGCTTTTATCAAGACGTGTCAATGCGATCACTCTTGAAAACTCCGCTTCAAAACTCAACGCCGGTTTTAACATCGCCATTTCTGCACCAATAATAGCCCCGCTTGCAAGCCCCGCTTTCATTGCGCCACCCGCCATTTTGTCACGCATTGATAGTGTTTTATCGTAGCTTGAGCGTGCTTTGTTAAGTCGTGCTTGTGTGTCTGCGTTGCGACTTAACTGTCGATTTTGTTCTGTTAATGCTCTGTTTGCTGACTTGATTTTTTCATTCAGCATTGCGTTAGCACTGCCAAGATTTCGAGTGCTGATGCCGTATTTATCAAGCGTTGTTTTTGTTTCGTTGACTTTGCGTTGTAGATTTGTTTTTTCATTCTTCAATGCTTTCACGCGTGCTTGCGCTTGTTGCATTTCTTTGCGCATTTTTGCTGTCGGCGTGGCAAGCTGTGCGAATTTTGCAGAGAGTTTTTGCGCTTCGTTCTGTGCTTTTGCTAATTCTGCGTTATTGATTGCAACTGACTTTTTCAATGCTTGAAAATTCGCAATGACTTTTTTCTGATTTTCTAACGCTTTTAAATTCTTTTTTGCATTCGCAATGCTTTGCGCTAACTTCTTGTTAGTCGCAATAATGCTTTTGAATGGTGCGGTTGCTTTATCAAGTGCCGAAAGCGTGACTTTTAACTCTAAATTGTTCGACATAATGAAACCTTTTAATTAATAGCTATTTGTTCAATGATTAAATCTTCAATCATCTGCAGATCTTGTTGAGAAAATCCGAGCAATTCACGCTGTGCATAGCGCACACTTAATCCTGTTCTCACTTCTGAACTCAAGCCGAATTGATGGACTTTTGCAATGTGTGCAGCGTTACCAACGAAACCAATGCTCACTTGATTGCCGTTAGTTTTGACTTTTAAAAATCTTGCTGTTTTCAGTCTTGCAAACATGGCTTTTCGCTTAATTCGTCCCTTTTTCTTTCTCAAATTCTTTTGCGGCTTGCGGGGTGCAAATGGTGTGCCGTCGGGATTTTGTTGCGCTGTGATGCGGTTGCGTTGACTTTGTGCAAGGTTCTGCCCGATTTTACGCGCAAGTTCTCGCTGTGCTGTTGGTGAAAGATTGTTTAAAAGTGCGGTGAGCTTTGAATTAAATTTGTCAATTGTTGCCATAAAGTTTCCCGCGATCAAAAATCACACTGTCTTCTAGTATCACTTTTAGCTCTTCTGCAGTGAGTGCGCTTTCTGTGTTCCACGTGGGCTCTGTTGCATACTTCAAATTAATTTCGCCGTTTTCCCCGCTTTTTTGCACGACTCTTTCAGTGAGTTTGATTTCAAGTGATAAATCTAGCGTGTTGTTGTTATTAAAGTCCGTGACAAATTTAAACGCCCCTTCTCTGCGTTGCGGGTTATCAAAGATTTCCGGCTGATTCACTTTTAAATACGCCAGCACTGGCACGATGATTTTGGCGATGTCTTCGGCATAATCGGTGATGATCACGTTGAGCGTGTATTGATATTCAAAACTCAACGATTGCGCACCCGTGCTGATGATTTGCCCCTGATCAATATACACTTGCAACAAATCAGGATTGGTCTTAAACGCGGGGTTTGATTGCTCAATTACGTTTCTGATTTGATTTGGCTTTTTCATCGTCTGTACACTCGCTGTTTTTTCTCAAAAATCGTCTGACAAGTGACACAACGACACACGCCGACAATGGTCAGTCTGCGTTGTTCGGGTATTTCTTCCCCACAATCTTCACAGAAAAACGCACTCGCACGGGTTGATGTTGTTCTATTTTTTATTGCGAGATCACGTTGCATTTGCTCTAGTTCTTGCGCTTTGTCAAATCTATCCATTTTTTACTTCTCTTTTTTATTGAAATCGTCAATGCATTGTTTTAATGCGTTATTTTCTAACAAGCAGAATTGCAACATATTGTGCGTTTTTAGCAGTGCTTGTGCTAAGTCTTTGTTCGTGTGAATATGCAGATTCACATTACCGCACGTTGCTGTTTGCGGGCAAAGAATTGGCGTTTTGATTTGTTTTGTTGAGCAAGCGTTTAACGTCATCAGGCACAAGCTGATTACTCCAATTTTGATTGTTTTCAATAGCATTGTTTAACTCTCTTTCTGTGTGTTCGTTTGCTTTATGCAGCGTTCTCACTTCGTTAAAAAGTGCGGTTTGTTTCTGCGAAAATTCATCAATCTTGTGATTTAGTGCGATGTAGTTCGCTTGCCACATTTCCGTTTTCAATTTCTCTGTTTTTGCTTTTCCATAAAAGTGAAAAGCTAGCGTTGATGTGGTGACAATCGCAATGATCAGTGCGAGAAATACACCGCCTAAAATCATTTTTAGTTTTGCGTTTACGGCGTTAAACATAGCTGACGTTCCTTTTCTCTGCGAATTTCTAAGCCTTTCAGTTTCTGACCGCCAGCATAGACCCATCTTAAAAACTGATCGCACATTTGCGGTGTGTAGCCTTGTTTTGCCATTCTGAATAATGTTGATTTCTGCATTTTCCCGCAGCCAACATTGAATGTGATTGATGTTAGGGCCTCAAATGCACCTTGTGGTAGCTGTTTGCCTTTTGCGTGTGTGTTTACGCACTTTTCTGCTTGCTTTACGCCCTCTTTGAATAAGTAAGCGATTTCTTCCAGTGTGTAGATTTTGTTTCGTTCGATTTTCTCGACTGCATCCGTTGTGCCAATTCCAACGGTTAGCACATCTGCGGGGCATTGATAGGGTTTTGTGTAGCAACCTTCTGCATTACCGATGATCTCCATTCCACGTTGTGTTGTTCTGATCTCATCGCCATAATTCGACACCACAATCATAATGGCAGCGAGAACACTGCACGCATATTTAATATATTTCTTAATTGTCATCTAAACTCACCCCGATTTTTTTTGCTTTCAGTTCTAGCTCTTTCATTTTGTAATGCTTGTTCACAAAGAATGTACCAATTGCAAGAATAATGCCGACAATCGTCGCCAAAATACTGAATATGTTCGATACATCTTGCAGTGATAAACCGATCCCAGATAAGAAAGTGCTTAATGATGCAACGTATGAGCTTGCGCCCGCTAAGTCGTTTTTAACCATTTTTTAATCCCAAAGTTTTAATGAATCTTTTTTAATGATTTGTTGTTGCTTACTTGGCAGAATCACTACTGTGCCAATGTCTAGCACTGCTTGATTTGCTAAGTGCGGATTGAGTAGCAATGTTTCTTCTAACAATCCATTACTTGTTCCCATGTGCCGAAAAATCACGGCATCAAGCGTGTCGTTTTGTTCTGCGTAAACTTGCATATCAAATCAACTCCGTTGTGATACGTCTGCGCCCAAGGATGTCGTTAATTGCAAAACGGGCATCACGTCGAATTTGATCAATGCTTTCTTGCAATAATTCCATCTTCTTCTCACCATCGTTTGTTGTGTCATAACTTGCGTAGCGTTCGTATAAATTCGCTAGTGCTAAGCAATAGACCGCCCGTTTATAGCGATAAACAAGCACAGATTGATTGCCAATCATTCCACTTGGCATTTCTGCAAGCGTTGCGTATGTTGATTTTTTTCTAAATTCTTTGAGTTCATCATTCACCGATGCGATTGATTCGAATAACGCTTCTTTTAATCTGTCGATTGTGACTGTGCCGTCTAGTCGTGATGCATTTCTAAATTCGCTGATCACAATATTCGGGAAAAACTCATCATTCTGTATGAATTCTTCATCTTGTTTGTCACGTTCGACTGCTTGTTGCACTGACTTCATGTCGTAGTCGTGTGCGATTTTTATTGAGATTGTGCCGTCACTCATTTTCTTCTCGTATAAAAAAAGCTGGGTGAGGATTGAAGAAGAAAGTGCGGTTAAACCGTAAATTCTCTAATCCGCCCAGCCGGCGTTGCGCTTTGCTCTGTTTAGTCGGTGTCTTCGTTAGACTGTTTTTCTAACTCTTTGCGTAGTTTTTCAACTAAGCCTTTTACACCCACGTTTAAATCTAACTCTAATGCACGCTCGAGGGCGACTAATGCCTGCTCTTTGTTGCTTTCAACTTGTAGTGTGCCAATTTCACGCATTAAGCGTGCGCGTGATTGATCCGGCATATCTTCATCACGCACGAGTTCTTCAACACGTGTGAGATAAGCAAGCTCAAATGGTTTGTTTGCTGTGCGTGCGATTTTTGCCGCATCTGCAAATTCTTCTGCAAGCAACGTGCCAAGCGTGCGGGTGAATGGTTCAGGCAATACGAGTTGCTGATGTAGTGCATACTCCGCAATTTGTAATGCGAGATGATATTCAGCACAGTCAATCGCCCAGACAAGCCACGTCATCAATACGTTGTCTTGTTTACCGTTACCCGTTTTGAGTACACCTTCAATCCACGGCATAAATTCTTGTAAGATTGAACGCTTATACTCTGCTTTCAATTCAGTTGATTGAATTTCTTTTAAATTTTTCTGATGACGAGCGAGTAAAAACATCATTTTCTCGTACTCGTCATAGTTTTCTAATTGCTCATCGTCTGCCGCACTGGCTTGTTGTGCGGCGACATTCATCACGTGAATTTGAGCGGGTGATAATCTCGCCATAAATTACCCCGCTGCATCTTCAAATGTGATGTTTTCGATTAATGCCGCGCAATCGTAATCTTCAACTTTAAAGTCGATGTTTTGCGACAAGTAGTCTTCAATGCGATTGCGTTTCGGGTTGTTTTGAATGAAACGACGTGTTGCACCCTCTTGGAAATAAATTGATAAGTTATCCAAGCGAGTGATCAAAATTGCGTTTTTCGGGAAAAACGGCACACGAATCGCTTTTAATCCGCCGATTTGTTTTTGAGATACTAACACTTGACCAGCTAGCTGTTCAGTTGCTTTGTCTGCACCGTTCACGATATTGAAATATTTATCGTTTAAGATGCCACGGCCACAAATTGCGACTAATTCAGTATCATCTTGATAAACTTCATGGATTAAGTTATCTACTGCATCAAGCACTAATGCATCAATGTTTTCATAACCTTTACCAGCATTTTGTCCTGTGCCTTGACCTTTACCCACTTTCACTTTGTTATCAGTGCTTGCACCGTTCATTACGCCTTTTGCGTGATCTTCACGCATTTGTTGTAACCAGCCTTTTTTCACATCTTGCAATAATGTATTGCTTGATGCTTGTGATGTTGCAGCACGGTTTGTGCCATTAAAAGCCATCATAATTAAGTTTAGTGCAATGGTTTTTTGGGTTTGACTTGCTAATTTCGCTTGGAAATCTTGGAATTTCGCCCACGCATCAAGCGTTGCCCATTTGACGTGTGTGTCAAAGTCTACTTGTTCGCATTTGTATTTGCGTGAGTCAAGTTTTAGTACGTCTTTTGTTTGTCTGTCTGCGCTGTCAGTGTCAGTTGTGCTTGCGATTACTTGAGCCACGCCCAAGCCAATCATTTCACCTTCCATTTGCTCAACATTGACTGTGTTAATCATGCCGAGAAACGCAGAACTAGCGATGACCTTTTCTTTTAGTTTTTGCTCAACAGTTGGCTGAACTGTAAAGCCTTCTTTTACGTCATCTACACCAATTTCGTTTAATTGTGCAATACGAGCAACGTAAGCGTTATAGAGTTGTTTTGTTTGATTACGCATATTGTTCTACCTTTCTTAACAATCAGTTAAATATTCTTTACCTTCCGCACCAGTGATTTGCGGGCGTGATGTGTATGTTTGTTCCGGCTGTTTTGCCAGCTCTGCAAATTTCTGCTCTAACGCTTTCACTGTGTTTTCTAAATCAGTGAATTTTTCGCAGTGTTTTTCTAAATCTGCAGAAAGTTCGGTTGTTTTTTCTGACGTTTCTTTGCAGTTTTCACCGAGTAGCTCAATGGCTTGTTGGTGATCTGTGAAACGCTCATCATCTGTTTTTGCTTTCTTCGCAAATAATGCTTTGACTTTTTCAAACACGCTGAAACCCTGTTTTTCTTCGACTTCTTCAAATTCGATTTCGGTTTCTACTGCAGCAGTAAATAAGTTTTCGGCTTTTTGCTTGCGAGAAGTAAACGGATTGGCTTTTGCTTGTGATGCAAATTTAAGCATTTCAGTGCCTAAGCTTGCGGGTTCGTCAGTGACTGCCAAGCCCACTAAATACGCCTCACCAGTATCTGAAAAATTCGGGTCAACTTCGATTGATGTGTAGACTTTTTGACGGTCTTTATTGAGTTTGATTAAGTCGTCAGTCGGGTCAATCTGCGCTAATAATTGCAGTTTACCGTCTTCCGTTTCTTGTGTTTTGAGTGCGATTACGTCGCCATAGGCTTTTGAGTGAGCAAAATCATCCCAGTAAATGCGGGTTTTGTAATGTTCTAAATTAATGCGTGCGCCATATGTTTTTGGATCGTAGTTTTTCGCCATTTGCTCAATCCAAGTTCGATTGATTGTGCGGCCGTCAGTTGTTGCCCCTTCTGTTGCGACAACGAACCATTTCGATTGTGTTTTTTTATCGCCCATAGCTTTTCCCATTTCGGTTTTCTGTTCAAATTGCCACAATGTTGAATGTTTTATTTTCACTGGTCTATTTCTTCAAATTGTGAAAACGACTTTCACAAAATCATTATGAATCAAAGTATTAGCTTTCTTCTTATGATGCCTGTATTGAAAATGAGGGCGTTATGCAAGAACTAGAAGAAAACATTGAAATCATCGTAAAACCTGAAATTGACTTAAAACGAAAAGCGCAAGTGATGTATTTTGGCGGGTATAAAATCGCTGAAATATCACGTCAGCTTGATATTCCTGTTTCCACAATTTCCAGTTGGAAAGAACGTGACAAATGGGACGACATTGCACCCGTTGGGCGTGTTGAGCTTGCGCTTGAAAGCAGAATGATTTTGCTCATCGCGAAAGAACAAAAAAGCGGTGCAGATTTTAAAGAAATTGACTTGCTCGGGCGACAAATGGAAAAAGTCGCGCGTGTAAAAAAATATAGCTTTGGCGAGGGCAATGAAACTGATTTAAACCCGAAAATAAAAAATAGAAATAGTGGACCACGCAAAACGGGTGATAAAAACCCAATATCTGAAGAACAACAAGAATTGCTGATCAATGGCTTTCTTGACGGAATGTTCAATTATCAGCGCACGTGGTTTGATGCCGGCAAACAACATCGTATTCGCAACATTCTAAAAAGCCGTCAAATCGGGGCAACTTACTACTTTGCGCATGAAGCATTAGTCGATGCATTGGTGACTGGGCGCAATCAGATTTTTCTCTCTGCAAGTAAAAAACAGGCGTTGCAGTTCCGCTCATACATTACCGCTTATGCGAGAAAAACGGCTGATGTTGCACTGAAAGGCGAAACAATCCTACTGCCGAACGGTGCGGAATTGTTTTTTTTAGGCACGAACTCGGCGACAGCACAGTCTTATCACGGCAATTTGTATTTTGATGAAATTTTCTGGGTGCCAAAATTTGCATTAATGCGCAAAGTTGCCGCTGCAATGGCATCACAAAAGCAATATCGTCAAACCTACTTTTCAACGCCGACCACGATTGCATCTGATGCTTATCAGTTCTGGTCTGGCAAATCATTCAACAGGGAACGTTCGAAAGAAGAACGCGTTCAGATTGATATTTCTCACGAGAATTTACAGTTTGGAAAACTGTGCGCAGATAGACAATGGCGACAGATTGTGAATATTTATGATGCGCAAGCCGGAGGGTGTAACTTATTTGATATTGACGATTTGATTGCTGAAAACTCACGCGAAGAATTTGAACAGTTATATATGTGTCAATTCGCTGACGATAAATCTAGCGTGTTCAAGTTTAATGAACTGCAGTTGTGTCAAGTTGACAGTCTCGAAGACTGGAAAGATTACAAGCCGTTTTTAAAACGGCCATTTGGTAATCGTGAAGTTTGGCTCGGCTATGATCCATCGCATACTGGCGACCGCGCGGCACTTGTGCTTGTTGCACCGCCACGGGTTGAAGGTGGTGACTACCGCATTTTGCATTATCAAACGTTTCATGGTTTAGACTTTGAAGCACAAGCAAAACAGATTCAACGTTATACCGAAGAATATAACGTCACGAAAATTACGATTGATAAAACGGGGCTTGGTGCTGGGGTATATCAAGAAGTGAAAAAATTCTATCGCGCGGCAATCGGTCTTGATTACAACGTGGATTTAAAAAATGAAATGGTTCTCAAAACATTAAATCTGATTCAAAAACGTCGATTGAAGTTTGACGGGAAAGAAGTGATTAGCAGTTTTATGACGGTAAAAAAACGTTTAACTCGCTCTGGCCGTCAAATGACTTATGTGTCCGATCGCTCCGAAGAAGCAAGCCATGGTGATATTTGCTGGGCAACAATGAACTGCGTTTTAAATATTCCGTTCGGTGAAAACTTAAATCATCACAAAAACGGATCAACAATTTTTACATTTAACTAGATGAGAAATAAAAATGACTAAAGAAAATTCAACTAAAGTCGAATCGTTCAGCATTGGCGACCCGACACCTGTTTTAGACCGTGCTGACATTCTGAACTATCTTGAATCAGTGTTGATGTATGAAAAATATTATAGTCCACCCGTTGATTTTAGCGGGTTGGCTCGTTCGTTGCGGGCGAGTTCTCATCATGAAAGCGCAATCACGGTGAAGAAAAATATTTTACTTTCAACGTGTAAAACCACCGCACTTTTAAAGCGCACGCAGTTAGAAAAATTTGTGCAAGATTATCTTGTGTTCGGTAATGCCTATTTTGAAGTTGTGCGCAATGCGTTTGGAAAACCAATCTCATTGAATGCGCCACTAGCAAAATATATGCGTAAAGGGAAAGATGAAGGTGTTTATTTTCAAGTCACTAGCTATTATCAAGAACATGAATTCAAGAAAAATAGTATTTTTCATTTGATGAAACCCGATGTGAACCAAGAAATTTACGGTTTGCCGGATTATTTATCTGCACTGCAGTCTGCTTTCTTAAATGAAAGCGCAACGTTGTTTCGTAGAAAATACTATGTCAACGGCGCGCACGCTGGGTTTATTATGTATATGACAGACCCCGCTCATAGTGTTGATGATATTGACGAGATTAAAAGACAATTAAAAGAAGCTAAAGGAAAAGGCAATTTTAAAAATTTATTTATCTATGCGCCCGATGGCAAAGAAAATGGGTTAAAAATTATTCCACTTTCTGATGTTGTTGCTAAAGATGAGTTTTTAAATATTAAGAATACGAGCCGAGATGATATTCTTGCAGCGCACCGAGTGCCACCGCAACTCATGGGAATCATTCCGACAAATGCGGCGGGCTTTGGTGATGTAAAAAAAGCGGCTGAAGTTTTCTTTGTGAATGAGATTGAACCGTTGCAAAGACGACTTGAAGAATTGAATGATTGGTTGGGTGAGAATGTGATCCAATTTACAAAATATAAATTGCTTGAGACCAATGAATAATAGATCCATTTAAAAATAAAATCGGCACTTTTTGAAGTGCCTTTTTTACTCCATAAAACGAGCCTTTCTCTCTCTACTTCGTTATGTATTACCCCACTTTATTATAACATTCACACCATTTATTCAAACGTTAAAACTTTATTTTTTCTTATTTTTCAATGCTTTTTTATTAAAAAAATCGCAGTCAAAGCCTCGCCACGCCCGCGCACTAAAGATGTAGCTTTCAACGCAAAATAGAAAATTCATTCAAAGCCCGCCCGTGCTTACTAGATCGAGATCTATTTTTAGCGATCCAAAAACGCAAATCAACGCACAAAAACGCTATTTTTAGATCGTTTTTTTTGTGATTGAGATCATATAAATAAAAAATATTTATTTTTTCCATTCACCTAAAAATATGATCCAAAATTGCACTACTGGTCTTTTAATCTATTGATTTATCTCATTTTCAGTTGCCGGCCCTAGGCACCATTGATAAATAGCATTAAAAAAACAAAGCCGGCTTTTAAGTCGGCTTTTTTTGTTTACGATATGTCATCGTCACACAAGTGCGGTGTTTTTTGAAGATGTTTTCTTCACAGTAAAAGCGAGCCTCGTTGGCCGGCTTTGTTTATATAAAATGGAAGACACCTTTTCGCGATCTTGTGTGAATTAGCTATATATCACTTCCTTTAAGATCCCTTGTATAGACCTTATCAAACACATCTTCCAACTCTGGAGTAATACGGTTTGCCAAAATAATATCAGCTTGTTGTTTGAAACTATCGAGATCTCGAACCAATATCGCGTCAAAAAACATGTCATCATGATATTCTGGTTCATATACTAGAATTTTTATCCCCGCCTCACTCAGGCGTTTCATAATACCCTTAATACTAGAACTGCGGAAATTATCTGATCCCGCTTTCATGGTTAAACGATAAACCCCAACCACATTCGGCTTTTTCTTAAGAATATCATGCGCAATAAAGTCCTTTCTGGTGGAATTAGACTGCACAATGGCACTGATTAAATCTTGCGGAATATCTTGGAAATTAGCTAATAATTGTTTGGTATCTTTTGGTAAGCAATAACCGCCATAACCAAAAGAGGGGTTGTTATAATGCGCACCAATTCGAGGATCTAAAGACACACCTTCAATAATTTGGCGAGTATCTAATCCAAAAGTTAAAGCGAAAGAATCAAGCTCATTAAAAAAAGCCACCCGTAAAGCCAAATAAGTGTTGGCAAATAATTTTATCGATTCCGCTTCTGTTGGATTAGTAAGCAAGATCGGTGTTTGTGGTTCAAGGCTGCAATCTCGCAAAATCTGGGCAAATTTTTTCGCTGCGTCGCTATGATCCCCAACCACAATACGTGATGGATGTAAATTATCGTACAAGGCTTTACTCTCACGCAGAAACTCTGGCGAGAAGAAAATCCGTTCCGTATTAAAATGGCGACGCATTCTTAACACGAAACCAACAGGAATGGTTGATTTGATGACTAAATGTGAATCTGGATTTTGTTGAATTGCTGTAGCTAATACTGCTTCGACTGAACGAGTATCAAAGTAATCTGTCACAGGATCATAGTCTGTTGGTGTGGCGATAATGATATACTCTGCACCTAAATAGGCTTCCTCCTCCTTAACCGTAGCATGTAAATGTAATTTTTTACTTGCGAGATATTCACTAATTTCTGTATCGCGAATAGGCGATATTTTATTATTGATCAAATGCACTTTTTCAGTAGACACATCAAGTAATGTCACATCATGTTGCTGTGCAAGTAATATTGCATTGGAAAGTCCTACATAACCTGCTCCGACAATAGTGATTTTCATACTTTTCTCCTATATTTCATTCAATGCTTGCTTAAATAAAAATTGAGTTGTTGTTCACAAAATGTCAGTAAATGTTCCGTTGTATGCTGGCGATCTTCAAATTGTGTACTGAGATAAATATGGCGCGCTAAAGCCAAAAGAGTATAAATCTCAACGTCCCATGTACTCGCTTGATCATTGTTTGCTAAGAAACGCGTGACAAATGCATCCTGATGAGGGGCTAATGCGTGTATATCATGATAGCAACGTAAAGCCAATTCTTGGATATGGGCAAGATAATTGCCTGCATCGAGCGCAGCATGGCCTAGGCAAAGAAGATCTAAATCTAATAAAACCATATGCCCTGCTAGCCCATCGCGTTCTAAAATTTGATCCTGATAGAAATCTCGATGGATAGACACAAAAGGTAGCTCGGGCAAGCGCGCGGCGAGTTTTTCGCTATCAGATAAAACCCGTTGAATGCGTTCAGCCCAGTGAGGCAATAAGCGTTGTGCTTTACCTAATCGATCACGCAAAATTTCAAGCTCATGCTCGACTGTCCAAACAGGTAAAACAATAAAGTTTTCGACCGCACTTTGGTGTAATGCCTTTATTGCTTCCGCCACTGCTTGACCTAAGCACACTAATCGTTCGTCATCTGGACATAGCCTCTCTGCTAAGGATTGCCCTTCTACCTTACGCTGTAACCAGATTTTTTGTGTAGGCAAAACGGCTAAAGGTTCCGGCACACTAATGCGAGCGGTTTCATCAAAACCATGTTCCCATAATGCCTTTTGGATCAAGAAAGAGCGGTTATCCACCCCTTTGCTACGGTATTTACCAAGGATATATTGTTGCCCTTGTTCCTGCTGGATAACATATTCAATTAAAGCGCGTCGTTTCACTTTATAACGTTTTAAGTTGGCTAACGTTAACCGACCTTGTAAGTGTGTAGGCAATGCCGACATAAGCAAAGGCTGCATGTGTATTGGATTCGTGAGTTCATATAACATCGGATCCCAAGACAGATCTTGTGGTTGATTCTTTGCGACTGGTGCTGGCGTTGAGGTGAAATTAAGCAACGTTTGGACGCGCTGTAATAATTGGACAGTGTGTTGTGCCCATTGTTCTCCACGTTTACGGAAAGGTTCGGTCGCAAGACGTAACAAGGCAGAGGCAACAAAATATGTAAATCCTTGTAATTCGATTTGACTAAGTGTTTGATAATGTTGCAAAAAAAGTTGCATGATATGTTCAGCCCGCTTTGCGGGTAATATCTCTTCAATCACTTGTAATTCCAGTCTTGCTTGCATGGTAGCCAGGTCCATTAAAGGATGACCCGCGACACAACTATCCCAATCTAGTAGTGATAATGTACTGTTTCCTTGTTTATCTTGATATTTCACCACTTGATCTAAGGAAAAATCACCGTGAATTAAACATAAATGTGGCGACTGAGCTTGTAAACCTTGTTCTATCACATGCATTAATTTAATAAATGCTGTCGTATGCTCAGGTAAAATCTGTTGGAAAGTTGCTTGTACACCATGTAACGCGGCAATTTCATCAGTAATAGCATGCTGCATAGGTGGCAAATAATGAGCACGATGGAGCGCGACTAAATCACTGGCTAAAGCTTTCAGTATGTTATCTTCAATTATCGCGCCTTGTTCAGGGCATAAACTCTCCCCTCTTTGCCAATGCGTAATAAGCGTACTCATTTGTCCATCAGCCCCATAAAGTTTGACATGCCTTTGTGCCACACCAAAAGCTGTTCCTGTCAACACATGACTAAAATCACTTGCTTTTACTGTACGAATGACCGCGACAACTTGATTATCCTGACTGATTTTTGCCACTAATCGACGCTCTGGTTTGTAACGTAAAATGTCAACGTGTAAAGGCAAATGCTTCATATAAGGAAAATGACAACGGGTGAGTAGTTTTTTCAGCACGTTATCATCAATTAGCCAACCTAAATGTGCAATTCCTCGATCATGGGCAGGATGCAATAACATGATATAGACATCAAACAAGGCTAATGGTGCATGAGGATCCTTGTGTTGAATCAACTTTTGTCGTTTAGGATGATGCCAAGATTGCTGAAAACGCTCAGCTGTTAAAGCTTTAGCATAGAAATATTGACGCGCTCCCCCTTCTAGACGAACTTGTATCGTACAAGCGCAGCTATTGCTTGGCTTATAACGTAAATACTGAATATCGACGTTAACTGCCTTATTTAAGCTTGGCAACGCTTTTAGCTTTTCAAGTAAAAGTACCTTATCTAATAACACGGCTAGACCAGGTAAAGCGCTATCTCTCGCAACAATTTGTCTATCTGCATTGGTCAGCATATTCACACCTCTATATCGAATTCAAGCAACAATATGAGTGAGATTAACTCAACTGCATTTTCCACCACGTTGCATAGTTGCCACCTTTCTCAAGTAAAGTTTGATGACTCCCTTGTTCAACAATCACACCTTTATCAACAAATAAGATACGGTCGGTTCTTGCAGCAAGTGCAAGATCATGCGTAATCATGATTGTTGTACGCCCCTTCATTAAGTTATCTAACGCCATGATGACTTGGCTTTCACTTTCTTGATCGAGTCCTACGGTCGGTTCATCTAAAATTAAAATCGCGCTTTTGTTCATGGCTGCACGTGCAATCGCGATACGCTGTCTTTGCCCACCTGACAATGAACCGCCACGCTCACTTAATAAGGTGTCATAACCTTGTGGTAATGCCATAATAAAATCATGTGCTTGGGCCAATTTAGCCGCCGCAATAATTTCGTCATTTTCAATTTGTTCTAGTCGAGTGATCGCACCAAGGGCGATATTTTCACGCACAGTCAAACCAAACAATAAGTTGTCTTGTGGCACAATTGCGATTTGGCTTCTTACGCTCTCAATTTTATAGTCTCGAATGTCTTTACCATCAATACGAATTACGCCACTATCTGCTTCATATAGTCGAAGCAATAAACTGGTAATCGTAGATTTTCCCGCCCCTGATGGGCCAATAATTGCCACATTTTCTCCAGCATGAATGTTAAAATTCATGTCTTGTAACACGGCTGGAATATCATTATCTAACATGTGATAACCAAAACTCACATGTTCAAATTGAATATGTCCCACCACATTCGTTAAGGCAAGTGCATTAGGTTTATCTTGAATATCAGGTTGTTCATCTAACAAATTCACAACCCGCTCTCCTGCCGCCAACGCTTTAGAAAGACGTCCTGTATATTTGGCATATTCTCGCACTGGACGGAAAGCATTATTGAGATAAGACATAAAAATAATCAACTCACCTGGCGTCATTTCAGCGCCTAAGACGGAATACGCCCCTTTCAATAAAACCGCGGCAGAAACTAATGCCACAATAATATCGACTCGACGTTCTAAACCTGCTGATAATTTCTTGGACTGTACGTTTTGCTTACGGCTTTCTACATCATCACCAACAAAGCTACGTATCGTTTCATTCTCCAAAGAAAGTGACTGAACGGTACGAATAGAACCAATAAATTCGGCCGCCTTGGAGGCTAATGCCCCTTCTCGTTTACGTTGCATACGGCTGACTTCATGGATGCGTTTACTTGAACGTAATGTGGTCCACCAAATCAATGGGATCGCAAGTAACGTGATGGAGGTTAATTGCCAATTGATATATACCATCATGGCAAACATCCCCGCTAAAATCAGAATATTGGCTAGCATTGGCATCAATGCCGTGATCACCGCTTCGCGTAGCATGCCGATATCATTAATCAGACGCATCGTCAAATCACCCGTTCTCGCTTGAGAATGAAAACGAAGTGAAAGACGCTGTAAATGAGCAAAAAGATCATTGCGTACTCGACTTAAGATACGACTACCTGCTAACGCCAGTCCGACCGTACTAAAATAACTTGCTCCCGCCATAAAAAGTGCAATCAAAATAACTGCCGCGGCACAGCCAAATAAAAGATAGGTTGTTTCAACTGATCCTAATAAGGTATGCAACATCCCCTCCGTCGCCTTTCCTTTTTTAGCCACTTCACTTGAGACGTCAACCACATCAAGTAATACATAATCCACGACAAAAGCTAAAGGTAACGGCTTCAAAAGTCGCATTGCGGTCGCAAGTAGTAATGCACATAATGCCCCAAAAACCAACGTTCTTTCTGGACGAATATACTCTTTCAAACGATAAGCAACAGCCCACCATGCACTAGACTTTACAGATGACTTTCCCATCGTATTTCACCTTCTTAATTTATGTATTTTGACAATCTTGGCATGATTTAACGATATCTAACACTCGATCCACGACTGATAACCAGCTATGCTGTTTTTCTGCGGTCAATCTTGCCATCATACCAAGTTGTTGTGCTTTGATTGGATTAGCCAGTAATGTGGCAATCGCATCAGCAATACTTTGTGGACTATCTGGTGCGACTAATATGCCATTTTGATGATCATCAATCACCGTCTCTAAATGCCCAACATCTGTTGCAATCACTGGTAACCCCGCTGCCATATATTCATAAATTTTTAATGGTGAAAAATAGAAATGTTCCATCGTTGGATAAGGTGCAACTGCAATATCCATTTTGGCGAGCCAATCGGGCACATGCTCAGGTAACACCGCACCAGTAAAGTACACATCATCAATCAATCCGCACTGTTCAATTTCTTGATGTAACTTCTCATACTCAGGTCCATCTCCAACAATTAAAAGTTGGACCCTATGCCCTTGCTTTCGTAGCAAGCGCCAAGCTTGAACCAGTATAGAAACCCCATGCCAAGGTTTTAATGTACCTAAAAAACCAATCGTAGCGGGTTGCATTTTCCCTTGGGCAACATGATTCCTTAACCGCGCTGCATTTTGTTGCGCAGCTAGACTAAAGCGAGAAAGGTTTACCCCATTTGCGATCACATAAACACGTCCTTTTGCCTGCTCAAAGCTTTCCAAATAGGTTTTTACACCAGGTGAAACCGCTATCATCGCATCCGCATATGCAAACACCTTTACAGCGACTGCCTGAGCCTCTTCCTCCAGAGGCAACTCACGATGTTTTTTCTGCTCCTCAATTAAAGGTGCATTCACTTCTAAAATACCAACACAGCCTTGTTTTTTGGCAAAGCTCATGCCTGCGTAGCTCCATAAAGAATATCGTTCATACACAAGATCAAATTGACCTGATGCCTGCAATAGCTTTTCTACCTTTTCATTGGCTGCTAAGGCGGATAATGCACGTTCTGTGGGATTTTCCTTAGATAATGCGGGCAAACGATGTACTTCGATCTCTCTTAATGCGTCAGGTGGCTCGCCCCCTAAACGTTGAGCAAATAACACGACATCTAAACCACGTTGGCACATACCTTTGATAACTTCTTGAACATGCACGGATGCGCCTTTCGTTCCAAATACCGGAATACCAGGATCCGCACAAATATAAGCGACTCGCATAATGTCCTCTTTCCTTTATAATTGACTCTTATTTTTCACACGTTCATCACACCGATTTATCTATTGCGTCTTGAAATATTTTTCGTAACAGCGCAACATTTTTATCTTCATCGTATTCACGCTCAATCAAAGCTCGAGCATTGAGTGAAAGTTCGCTACATAATGTGGGCGTATTTAACAAACGTTCAATTGCGTTCGCAAGGGAATAAGGATCATTTGCGGGTACACATAGCCCCGTGACCTCATGCTGAACCAACTCGGGAATTCCCGCCACTTGTGTTGAAATCACAGGCGTCCCTAATGCCATAGATTCTAATAAAACCGTAGGTAAGCCATCGCGGTCACCATCTTCACTGATCACACAGGGGGCAACCATCATCGCAGCCGACTTCATTAACTGAATAATCTCAGGTTGTGGCATCGCCCCGACCATTTTAATTACATCATCAATCGCTAAGGCATTAATTTGAGCTTGTAGTCCTTCTCTTAGTCCCCCCTCTCCAACCAATGTACAGGACAGCGCTATGTTGCGTTGCTTTAATATTGCTAAGGCATCTAACAGTACATTAAACCCTTTTTTCGGTACCAATCGCCCAACGGCAAGAATATGGCGCCCTCGCATAGCAAATGTTTGATAAGGAAATTTATTTAAATCCATTCCGTTATAAATTCGCACCGCACTTTTTGCTTCTTCACCATACTTATCTTGTAGATAAGCAAGATTATAGTCAGACACCGTGATTGTTGCAGATGAATCACGCATTTTCTGTCCTAATTCAGTCGATTTTTCATATTGGAAATAAATATCTTTCGCATGTGCAGTAAAGGTATAAGTAATATCCGCAAAGATCGCAGCTTGCCTCGCCACCGTAGTCGCTTGCGTACCAAAATGTGCATGCAAGTGTTGAATACCACGTTGTTTAACTTCTAACGCAAGCAGAATACTTTGCCCGATTTCATGCACCGTCCCTTTTGCAACAGCTAATTTTTCAGCAAAATTGGACAATTGGTTAAATCCTTGATGCAGTAATTCCCAAAACGTTTCCGTATTGCGTTGCTTATCAACAAGGCGTGTGACAGGTCCACGAACTTGTGAAATACCATCTTGGAAATGCGTTTCCATCACGGGGCCTAAAGCAAAAATATCGATTCGGGTTCCTGCCCTCTCATGTGCTAAAATTTCATTCACAACAAACGTTTCCGAAAAACGTGGATAACGTTTTAACACATAGCCAATATACATCGGCTTTAATTCGCTTAAAGTCGTTTTTTCCATGGTTAACTCCACAGTAGAAAGAGAGATAAATTAAGAATTAGCCCGTTTACTCAAGATAGATTGAACTTGTGTAACAACATTATCTAGCCCATTAAAACGCAATACTTCTCTGGCATTGAGCTGTTTTTTATTCCCGCTCATCCATGAAGAAAGCGCTTCTGGCGTAAGAGAATCAGGATGCAAACAATCGACAATTCCCATCTCGGCTAAACGAGAGGCTCGTATCCATTGTTCTTTCCTTGGCGTAACGCGGGGGACAATCAACGCGGACTCATTAAAAGAAAGTATTTCCGTTACCGTATTGTATCCACCCATTGAGATGATGCATTCTGCTTCTTGCATCAATTTGAGAGGTTCCGCAACAAAGTCTACAACATGCACTTCAGGACGAGCTTCAACCATGTCGTGAATTTGTTTACGTTGTGCTTCTGGCATTAAAGCACCAGTAATTAGCAAGCCGTTCCAACCCGTTGGTAATGCTGCTTGCATAAATGTTTTTGCTAATTGAAAACCATCTTGCCCACCACCGACAACACAAAGGGCATAAGGTTTTTCAACACTTGATGAAATGACCGTATCTAAGCCTTGCACTTCCATACGGCGAGTTTGATCCAAATAGCCGACATACTGTAATTTTTCACAGATATCGTCATCAAACTGATATTCTTTAGCTAAATTAAATAAATGAGGATCGCCATATACCCAAATACTATTAAAATATAAGCGAATAATTTCTAAATTCTTGAGTTTCTTCCACTGTTCACGCACAGCTTCTGGTTCGTCAATAATATCACGCAAACCCAGTACAATTTGAGCACCGCGACTAGCTAAAACGGGCAAAACTGTATCTAACTCATTCATAGCACCACGTGGAACATTATCAATCACCACAATATCTGGCTCAAATAGATCTAATGTGCCATAAATAATTTGCCGACGTACTTCAACTAAGCGTTCTATATTATTGCCCAAAGAACTAGGAATGTATTTTCCTTCTGCGGTTTTGAAGTAACTAGGCATTGTTACTGTATCCGCACCTTTAGGTAATTTAAACGCCCCAGATTCCCTGACGCCAGAAAGTAACAAAATCTCTGCATTTGGACAGGCTTGCAGGACTGATTGAGCCAATAGCATATTCCTTCTGATATGACCTAGTCCCATGGTGTCATGGGAATAAAATGCGATTCTAGGTGATAACGAAGGCTCATGTTTGCTTAGTACATTTTGCTTCATAAATTTCTCTCATTTTCCTAAATAAATACAACATGACTTTCCAAAAAATATAAATAATAAATAACTCTTGACAGATATTAACCGAGAAACGCATAAAAATCCACCTTCACAAACAGTAACTTTACTTAACGCCTCACCACGTTATAGATAATGTCATTAGCATGCTCATTCAATGCCAGCATACTAGCTTCTAAGGTGCACAATAACATCCATAGCAAAAGCAAAAAACCTCAAATATCACTACTTGAGGTTTTCTCTCTATATCTATCTTGTTCCACAAAGGTGTCATTCTTGAATAAAAGATGACACTTCTCCAAATTAATCACCAACAATCCTCAGTTAATTAATTTCCCTTAGCACCTTTACTTATTATTTTAGCGATCCCCGTATATTAATCATGTTTTCAATACAATTAAACTTTAATCTAGTACGCCAATTGAAAGTCCTTGTATATTCAGAAACTCATGGCTTTATTCGTCTTTTTAAAGGGGACGCTAAGTAATAAAAACGCAATTAAAAGTCACCGCACTTCTGAGGTTATACTTGTTTAACATCTATCTTTAACTTGCTGAGCCGTTCTTGCGCTTCAATTGGAATATTATTATCCGTGATAATCATATCCACTTTATTCATTGGTAACACAAGATTAAACCCATTGCGGTTAAATTTAGTGGAATCAACGACGGCAATCACTTTAGAGGAAACTTCTGCCATCACTGCACTCACACCATACCCTTCATTAAAAGTCGTCAATCCTGCGTTAAAATCTACACCATCCGCACCAACAAACATGATATCGGCACGAATACCTTTTAACGTATTTTCCGTAATCGAACCGTGCATTGAGCGCGTTTTATGACGCACATAACCGCCACACACCACCAGTGTAATATCCACAGAATCCGACAATACAAAAGCCGCTGGAAGATTATTCGTAATCACCGTGATATTTTTAATTTTAAGCAATTCATTAGCAATCATCATGGTTGTACTACCACTATCAAGAATGATCGTATCACCTTCTTTTATTAGTGCAGCAGCAGCTTTTGCAATACGCGTTTTAGGATCAGTGGAAAGCAAATAACGATCATCTAAATAAGTTTCATTTTCGCCATTTGAAATGGGCCTCGCACCACCATGAAATCGTACTAGTAAATTTTGTTCTTCCAATACTCGCAAATCTGTGCGAATCGATACTTCCGAGATATTAAAACGCTTTGAAAGATCGCCTACCAATACGCTACCATTTTCTTTTAATAATTCGATAATCTGATTTCGTCTATCAAAAGTATTCATCGATCCAATCCTTATAAAAAAATAAGCGTACGAAACCTTCACCGCTTTTCATACGCTTATTGTAACCTATCTCATATTTCTTTTTAATTAAATTTCAGTATGATTTTACCGTTCATCGGCTTACCATTTAGCTTTTTGACTTCTTCAATATACTCCTCAATGTAATTCACTGAAGCAATCAACGGTTCAAATTGAATCTTACCTTCTTCGACCAACCGAATTGCATCAGCCCATTCTACACCCGGCCAAGGTTTGGAATAATTCATCCATGAGCCCAAAATGCACAATTCTTTACGCAAAATCAATCCGAAGACTTGTGGATTTAATACTAAATCATTATGCAGTGTACCGACTAGTGCAACCTTAGCACGTGGACCAGCAATTTGAATAGAAAGTTCAACCGTTTTCGGTACCCCTGCGGTTTCTAACACCAATTGATCAAAACGATTATTATTCAATTTCATTTTTATCTCTTCCGCAGTCAATTGTGCGGAGTTGAATACTTGAGTTGTCCCTAATTGTAAAGCAAGATCTAATTTTTCCTGATTAATATCAATCACCGTTACGGTATTGGCCCCTAAAGCTTTCGCGCATTGTGCGACGAGCAAACCGATAGTCCCGCCCCCGACAACAATCACATTTTTATTTTCACAACCTTGTGCAAGATAAATAGCATGTAATCCTACGGTAATCGGCTCAATAAACGAGTTATATAATGGATTTGATTGGCTTGAAACTTTCACTAAATTTCGTTTATTCACACAAATATATTCTGCATTAGCACCAAAACGACGTGACCCAATAAAATTATAATTTTTACACAGTGAATAATACCCTTTTTGACATTCATCACACTGAAAGCAAGGTTGTAGTGGTGCACATACCACCAAATCGCCTTTATTAAACTCTACGACCCCATCCCCCATTTCCTCGACTTGTCCACAAAATTCGTGACCAAGTACTATTGGATAAAAATGCACACCATTGTGGAATACACGAGGAATATCCGATCCACACATACCAGAAAACAATACTTTCACCAACACATCATCATCATTTTCTACGGTAGGTTTTGCTATATCGGTAAGTGCCAAGTTATTGTTTGATTGAATCATTGCGGCTTTCATAAAAACTCCTTTCGTTTCAATCGCACTTTTATTGTTTGTTCGCTAATTTTTCCGCAAGCTGAAAGGCTTTTGCTCGACGCCAAGTGAGAAGCACTCCGAGGGTATAAATCGTACCAATTACGGCTAAGCCAATGATATTTTCAAACGTTAACAATTGGATTAAGAGATAAGTCACAGGTGAGCCACCTTGGTCCATTGATGCCACTTGTTCACCCGCTTTAAGTGCACCAGCGTTTGCCGCTAATTGTGTGTTGAGAGCAATGGTTTGGGTTGCAATCCACAATGTGATCGACATAATGATCGTACCAGAAATCAACGTTCTGAATAAATTGCCTTGGTGTATCGCCACAGCCATTGCCACAAAGAAACCGATCGTTGCTAAATCACCAAATGGTAGCACTTGGTTACCAGGTAAAATTACTGCAATAAAAATTGTGAGCGGTATAAAAATCAAACTTGCCGAAACCACAGAGGTATGGCCTAATAATAATGCAGGATCGAGACCGATTAAAAACGCTTCACCACCGAATTTTGCTTGTAATTTTTTGCGTGCGTGTCTAGCGATTGGTGTTAAACCATCCATAATCGGTTTGATCACGCGTGGCATTAATAACATTACTGCTGCTGTTTTTATCGCAAGTTGTAGCGTCTCTTTCACCGCATAATTCGCCAATAAACCAATAATTACCCCCATTATAAACCCCACTGTTACCGGTTCCCCTAATGGACCAAAACGTCTTTGTAAATCATCAGCAGAGAAATTAATTTTGTTCAATCCTGGAATTTTCTCAATGATTGAATCAACCAATACCGCAATAGGCCCTAAATAGGCTGACGTACCATGTGGAATCGCAATGCCATCTAATTCAAAGAAATGCTTGGTATCATGACTAAACCAATCCCCTAGTTTGTACACAAAAGCAGCGTGAACGACCACACCTAAGATACCTAACCAATAAGAACCCGTCGCGATATGCACCAAAGCACCAGTAAACGTCATATGCCAGATATTCCAAATATCTACGTTCACCACACGGGTCGCTTTCAGTAGCAACATCGCAATATTCACCATAATCGCAATCGGAATAGCAATCAACGCGATTTGAGATGCCCAAGTGATTGGGGAGGCACCTGGCCAACCAAGATCGATCACATGCAAATTAATATCGAAATTCTGTGCCATCCCTTTTGCTGCCGGCCCTAAAGAATCTAACATCAGACCGATCACTAATCCGATCCCCACAAACCCAATCCCGATTTGCAATCCTGCTTTGAAAGATTCGCCAAATTTCATTCCTAAACATAAGGAAAAAATAATGATCACAGTCGGCAACATCACAGCGGGACCAAGATCCAATATGTATTGCATCACTTGTGTAAACATAGCGTTATCCTCTTAAAATAGTTAAAATTTTTTCTTTGAGTTCATCAATACCCACACCAGAAACAAAAGGCATACCGAATACAAGTGGAATACCATTAAAATCCCGAGTGACTTTAGATGTCGTGCAAATCAAATCGACATCACTTAAATAGCTATCAATTTCATTAACTCGACACTGTACTAATTCCAATGGAATATTGTGTTCTTCACATAATTCGCGAATTTCTTCTGCGGCTAAGGTGGAAGTAGCAACAGCCCCACCACAAGCTACGATCACTTTTTTTTTCATTAGGCACTCCTTAATTCGTATCAAAGACGAAATTTTGTTCAATTAGTTGATCTAATTCACTTTCTTCCGCTCCTAATAATTGCTCAATAAAAGCATTATCTTGCAATTTACTAAACAGCTTACGTAATACGACGAGCTGATCTCGGGGTTCGGTTACGACCAAGGCAATAATCAGCTCTGCATCTACCGTCCCTTCCTCATCAGGACGAGCAAATCGCACTGGTTTATTTGGACGGATAAAATAAATCGCGGGTTTTAGTGCATGTTCTGCATCGCAGTGGGGAATCGCTACCGCATGATGTTCTAACGCAATACCAGTCGGAAAATCAGCTTCGCGCTCAAAAATTGCCGTACGATAGCTTTCTTTTACGATACCTCGCGTAATAAATTCCTCTGCCAAGTGGTGAAATACTGACTCATAAGAATCAAATTCAATACCGGTTTTAATGAGCAGTTTTGTTTTCATCTCTTACCTCCTGATGACAACCAAATTCATAATCTGATAAAACTTGCTGGATTTTATCAATAATAAGTGTAGTCGGTTTGGCGGTTATCTCACCCGATAACACTTTGCGATATTGAACTGGCAAATATTGGCTTAATAAACCAAGAGGGATCGTCACATCATCTAAATTTTGCCGTAATTTTTCCACGGCTTGATTAATACGCTCATTCGGCCAATAGTAGCGAATGCGATCAGACAAACTAAAATGTAAATCCACCATTGTTTTAGAATGTGGCGGTGAATAATATTTTTGCCAATATTTCGGATCATCTTGCATCACTTGATCAATAACATCCAATAAATGACTTTTACATTCTGGTGTAATCAACTCATCTTCTATTTTCGCCAAGGCAAATAAAGCTTCACGTAAAGCAAAGGTAAGCGCGGGACCTACTTTCAAAATCGCAAAATGATCTTTCACAAGATTTCGATATACAGTTGGTGTTTGGTAATCTGTAGAATGGGCTTCGAAGATATAAGGTGTCTTTTCAATAAATTGTGATAAAGCCTGCGCTAATTCTGGTTTATAGTGAATCACATTAGCATGATTAAATTCTACACCTGGTTGCACCACAATTCCCACAATGCGTTCAAACGCCTCACTTAGTCCACGCGATAAAAAAGCTTCGCGATGTGTTTCAATAGTTTCGTTAGCGCTTTGTACTGTGGTAACCTCTACGCTTTGAATTGCATGCGTTTCACCACCCGGAACGGGTACTTCTGTCCCGATAATGTAACTCATCCTGGCTTTTTCTGATGTAGTTAAATTCGATTCAATAGCCAAGCACAATTCGGCTGCACGATCTGCCACTACTTGTGGTGGTAAAGGCACTGGATCATCTACACAAGACATTGACGCATCTAAATGAATTTTGGTAAATCCCGCTTTTGCATACTCAACCACCAAGACTTTAGCTTTTTCCATCGCGGTTTCTGCCACTTCACCTTGCCAACAGTTCGGCCCAAGGTGATCACCACCTAAAATAATCCGTTCTTTCGGAAAACCAACTTTCTCTGCGATAGCAAACACAAATTGTTTAAAATCTTGTGGTGTCATCCCCGTATAACTACCGAATTGATTTACTTGGTTAGACGTTGCTTCAATCAATACGGAATTCTCCTTATCTAAATCAAAGCGCAACGCCGATTCGATCACGAAAGGATGTGCTGAGCAAACAGAACAAATCCCCACAGATTTGCCACTTTTATGTTGTTGGAGTAACCTTTTCATTTTTTTGCAACTCTTTAAATCTTATTTTCAACCTTTTTTGCCGTTTGCATTAACACTATGTTCAATTCATTGATATTCTGTACACCTTGTGTCAATAACATTTCTGTAGCCTGTATTTCTCCTTCCATCTTAAACACCTCAGCAGCTCCAGCCCAAGTAGCCCGACCACATAACACACCATTAAATGTAGAACCTGACTCTTTCGCAAATACAAGTGTGTCTTGAAAAAGTTGCGGTGAAACGCCCGCACTTAAAAAAATAAATGGTAAATTTGTCGCCTCACTTTGTGCTTTAAAAAAAGTCTTCGCCTCTTGTTGCGAATGTACAATGTCCGTTCCCCAACCTTCTACAAAATTCATATCCACTGGGACTTCTACTTTCAACACATCCACACCAAAACGTGCATCAGAGAATATCTTCATTGCTTCAATGACTTTTCTTGGTTTCAGTCTTGCGAATACTTTCTTATCTGAAACTTTTGCATCATAAGTTAAGATTTCCAAAAAGAAGGGCATTTCTTCCGCTACGCATTCAGATGCAACTCGTTCCACAAAGGCAGTTTTCACTTGATTCACCTCCTCGCCCTCATCTATATCAAAGTAAAGTAAGAGTTTCACTGCATCTGCCCCTTTTTCTTTGAGTTGTTTAACAGACACACCATCAATTAAATCAGGAAAACGACCTGCCTTGCTTTTATCATATCCCGTCTTCTCATAAGCCATAATTAACCCACAATTTTTGTCTTTTAAATCAGCAGCTTGCCAACCATATTCTGGATCAAGTAAAATCGCTGATGCATAAGGTGTTAAATATTTCGATACTAAACCTTTAAAGATCTGCATTTGTGTTATCGTCGCATTTTCACCCAGCATACGTTTTAATGCACCACGCTGATCAATTGCCAATGCACGGAAAATACACTCCTTGCCATAAAGCCTATTTAGACGGATTTGCTTTAAGTTTTGCATTTTACCAGCCCTCAACACTTTCGAACAAACTTTCAATTAAAACAATATCGAAACAAATCATAATAAAAAGAAAATACATATAAAAGATCATATTTTCATTTTCGTGATTAAGTTCACAAAAATAGCTATCTTTTTCTTCCAAACAATAAAGCCATTGAGTCAGCAAAAGTCGGGCAATAAATAATCAACTCATCAAAACACAAGTTCTTATGAAGAAACTATATTCAATAAAATGCAAACACCAGATTGATTACATAATGCTAAATACGTAATTGAGTGTATGGCAAGATCGCTATTCAAGACCATTTTACTTTCATGCGATGACAGCAAAATCATTTTAAAACAGGGTATGAATAGCATTATTCTTCTAAGTAATATTTAGAGGGCGATTAGCATTCTGTTTTGTGGATGATATCCATTTTCACATGCTGATCAGTGAGATTTACAAACAATCTTGAAACAATTAAGTAGTGGAATATTGATTATTTATCGTGACGAGGTACTTACGTCTTAAAGAATTAAGCGTTGGTAAAATGATTTATCTTAGAAAAGAGCTCATCCAAGACTATCCAAAGTATAGATGGTGGGAAATTATAATAATGTAAGATTAACATGCAGAAACGAGCAAAGGATTGAAGAAATAAAATAATATCCGCAAAAAAATACTTATAAAAACACTAAATCTCAAAAACAATTCGAAAAATGACTTTAAAAAAACCAAAATAACAATCCGCCCGTAAAACGGGCGGTTTTTAGGCTACCCTATAAGGGCCTAGTACTTCACATGCCCCTCAAGGGGCATGT
>JBLUWJ010000019.1:0-39431 GCA_049888895.1 Bisgaard Taxon 45
AAATAAATCCAACACTCATTAGAATTAACAAAATGTAAATTCATATTCCTTGGCATTGGATTCCTTTTGTGCCAAATACCAGTTGTTTTATAATAAAATCCATATTTATATGATAATTTAACTAAACTTTCTATTTTAAGAACAGACATAAAAATTAGTAAAGTTCCTCCAACTTTTAAAACTCTCTGAGACTGCTCAAAAAAAACATCCATATAATTAAGCCATTCTTCATTATTCAGATTATCCCATCCTGCAGCATAAAAAGAATTTTTTCTCATCTTTTCTAAGTTAGTTTGTCTCTCATTCATAAATAATCCTAAATTATATGGAGGATCGGTTAGAATGAAATCAATACTATGTTCCTCAAGGGTTTTCATTCCTTGAATACAATCTACATTTTCAATAATTGAAAAATTTTTCATAATCAAAAGTCTTATTCTTATAATTTACTAAAATGTAATAGAGTAAAAAATAATATCCCTCATTAGAGGGATATTTAATTTAACTACAACGTCTCAATCGCTTGATACTGCTGTTTGAGTTTATTTAACCCTTCTGCGTACTCCGCCATTTTGGCACGTTCTTTTTCAATCACTGCCGGTGGGGCTTTCGCAACGAAAGTCTCGTTGGCGAGTTTGTTTTCAATACGTTGGATTTCTCCTTGGTATTTTTCAATCTCTTTATTTAAACGAGCAAGTTCTGGCTCTTTATTGATAAAGCCCGCCATTGGTACGAGTAATTCTGCGTTATTCACCAATTTGGCCACTGAAAGTGGGGCATCTTCCCCAGCCTCAAGCACTCGAATAGAATCCAATTTTGCCATCGCTTGGATTAAAGTGCGGTTGTTTTCGAGCGTGTTTTGATCCGCTTCTGACAGATTACGCAACAATAAATCTAAGCCTTTGCTTGGTGGAATATTGCTTTCTGCTCGGATATTACGTACGGCAACAATTACTTCTTTCATCCAGTTGATTTCCGCTTCGGCTTGATAATCCAAAGCACTTTGCTCAAATTGAGGGAAAGCTTGAAGCATAATGGTATCGCCACTGACACCCGCAAACCCCTTCACTTTATGCCAAATTTCTTCGGTGATAAATGGCATCACTGGGTGGGTTAAACGCAATAATTTTTCCAAGACATGGATTAAGGTTTGGCTTGCCCCCCGTTTTTGGGCGGCACTGCCGTTGGCAAACACGGGTTTTGTTAATTCTAAATACCAGTCACAGAATTGGTTCCAAGTGAACTCATACAATGCAGTTGCACATAAATCAAAGCGGAATTGTGCTAAGGCATTGCGGAACGACTCTACCGTACGATTAAATTCGGACTGGATCCAACGATCTGCTACAGAATATTCCACCGAGCCTTCGCTGAGATCCAATTTGTCATTGGTCAACACAAAACGGCTGGCATTCCATAATTTGTTACAGAAATTGCGATAACCTTCTAAGCGTTTCATATCCCAGTTAATATCACGACCGTTCGTTGCTAACGCAGTTAATGTGAAACGCAATGCATCTGTACCGTGTTCTGCGATTCCTTCAGGGAAGGCTTTGATGGTTGCTTTGGCAATTTTTTCAGCTAATTGCGGTTGCATCATATTGCCAGTGCGTTTTTCTAACAGGCTTTCAAGATCAATACCATCAATCATATCTAATGGATCGATCACGTTCCCTTTTGACTTGGACATTTTTTGTCCTTGCTCATCACGAATCAAGCCAGTGACATACACGGTTTTGAATGGTACTTGTGGTTTGCCGTTTTCATCTTTCACAAAATGCATGGTGAACATGATCATACGTGCTACCCAGAAGAAAATGATATCGAAGCCGGTGATCAACACATCTGTTGAGTGGAACATTTTCAGATCAGGGGTTTGTTTTGGCCAGCCTAGGGTTGAGAATGTCCATAAACCAGACGAGAACCAAGTATCTAATACGTCTTCATCTTGCTTCAATACAACGTCTGCAGACAAGTTGTATTTTTGGCGTACTTCAGCTTCATCACGTGCCACATACACATTGCCTTGCTCATCATACCACGCTGGAATACGGTGTCCCCACCAAAGTTGGCGAGAAATACACCAGTCCTGAATATCACGCATCCAAGAGAAATACAGGTTTTCATATTGTTTTGGTACGAATTGGATTTCGCCGTCTTCCACCGCTTTCACTGCCACTTCGGCAAGCGGTTTCACGCTCACATACCATTGGTCAGTGAGCATTGGCTCAATTGGCACACCACCACGATCACCATAAGGCACTTTCAAATCGTGCGGTTTAATTTCGTCTAGTAAACCCAATTCCTCAAAATCCGCCACGATTTGTTTACGTGCGGCAAAACGCTCCATCCCTTGATATTTAGTTGGAATAAGTGCGGTGTAATTTTCGAGAATTTTGCCGTCTGACCCGATGATTTCCGCTTCGGCACGGATATCTGCGTTTAAGGTCATCACGTTCACCATCGGTAATTGGTGACGCTTACCCACTTCGTAATCGTTGAAGTCGTGCGCCGGGGTAATTTTCACCACGCCAGTACCGAATTCACGATCAACATAATCATCCGCAATAATTGGAATTTCGCGATTCGCTAAAGGTAAAACAACGGTTTTGCCGATAAGCGATTGATAGCGTTCATCTTCAGGGTGCACCGCTACCGCTGTATCACCTAACATGGTTTCTGGACGGGTGGTTGCCACCACTAAATAATCTTTTCCGTCTGCGGTTTTTGCCCCATTGGCTAATGGATAACGGAAATGCCAAAGTGAGCCTTTACTTTCTTTGTTTTCCACTTCGAGATCAGAAATCGCCGTATGTAATTTTGGATCCCAGTTCACCAAACGTTTACCACGATAGATCAAACCTTCTTCGTGTAAACGCACAAACACTTCTTTAACCGCTTCAGACAACCCCTCATCCATGGTGAAACGTTCACGATCCCAGTCGATTGAGTTACCTAAACGGCGCATTTGTTGGCTAATTGTGCCACCAGAATAGGCTTTCCAATCCCAAATTTTATTAATGAACGCTTCACGCCCATAATCATGACGAGTTTTGCCTTCTTCTGCCGCAATTTTACGCTCCACCACCATTTGGGTCGCAATCCCCGCGTGGTCAGTACCTGTTTGCCATAAGGTGTTGTGCCCTTCCATACGATTGAAGCGGATTAAAATATCCATCAAGGTTTGTTGGAAAGCGTGCCCCATGTGTAGGCTACCTGTGACGTTCGGAGGCGGAATGGCAATCGAATAACTTGGTTTTGAAGTATCTTCTGACGGTTTAAAATAACCGCTTTCTTCCCAGTGTTTATACAGGGCTTGTTCCACTGCAGATGGCGTAAAACGATCTGCCATTTCGAAGTTTTGTGTCATTGTTTTTTCTCTTTTATCTCTCAATTTTATTGAATCGCTTGGCATACAATGCCTTAATACTTATTTATTCTCTTCAACGATGTTCTTTTTTATCTCATCGACGTGATATCTTACCCAAGTGTTTTCAGGGATCCGATGTGTTTCTCGAATAATCCGGTTCGGCAAAGTAAATCGAATGCTTTGCTGATTTTTATCCTTCCAATACCACAATAAATAAACTGGCGAGGTACGTTCTTTTAGCCATTTATCCAAAATCCCTGCACAATCCTCCACCTGTTGTGATCTTTTGTGTGCTAGCTGCTTTTCTTTATCATGCAAACGACGTCGAATAGCTGGTTCACTTAATCCTTTACGACGCCATTTTTTAATAGTTTGTGCGAGCAAATTTTGATCGGCTTCTCCATGATCTGTATTTTGAATCATGCCACAAGCGCACATCCCATTGCTGACTTCATAACAAATCAGATGTTGTTGATTCTCATCAAAAACAATGTCTGTTGCAATCTTGAGATGAAATTGCCGTAAACTGCCTAATATTGCGGCTGTTTTTTCAGTAACACATAATAAACGCCAACACATATCCCATGCCCAGTAAAATAAGATATTAAAATAAAATTACTAAATGGTATCAGACAATTACGAAAAACATCAAAAGCGACAATCAATGTCGCTTTGATTTCTTACAAAATAAAATTAAAGCACCGCTAAGGCTGCGTCGTAATTTGGTTCTTGTTTGATTTCTGGCACGAGCTCGCTGTGTAATACACGGTTATTTTCATCTAATACGATAACGGCACGGGCGGTTAAACCAGTTAATGGCCCTTCTACAATATCTACACCTAATTGTTTGTGGACATCTTTATTGCGGAAAGTGGATACCGTGAAGACATTTTCTAGACCTTCTGCACCACAGAAACGCGCCTGTGCAAAAGGTAAATCTGCAGAAAGACATAATACGGCAGTATTCGTTAATTTCGATGCTTGTTCATTGAATTTGCGTACAGATGTCGCACAAATCCCAGTATCAATACTTGGAAAGATGTTTAAAATTTTACGTTTACCCGCGAAATTGGCTAAAGTCGTATCTTCTAATTTTGTACTCACCGTAGTGAAATCTGTAACTACATCACCAACTTGTGGAAATACACCTGAAACTTCAATTTCTGTGCCTGCTAATGTAATTTTACTCATAATCATGTCCTCTTTTATTCATCAGATTAAATCCCCTATCCCACCCATTTTTACTCAGATCAACACGGGGTTGTTACAGTACACTGTTTTTGTACGATTTCACTTGTACGGAGCAGAAGTTGTTCAGGAAAATGAACGGCTCTTCGTTCCCATAAGTGTGTTTTTGTGTTCGCCTCTGACTAAAAATACCTAAAAATTGACCGCACTTTTTACAAATCGTATTGCCAATTTGCTTGTTGAATGAAAACATCAAGCTCACGATGCGCTTTGGCGATTTGATCTGCTTGTTGACGAATCGCTTTAATATTCACCGCAGAAACCATTTTAATTTCACTACGACTATAACGATCTTGCTCCGGTAACGCTGCATCCGCCAATTTCATTAAGGTGACATGTTCCTCTTTTAAACGATCACGCTTCGCCAACGCTTCAACCATGTTCATGCCATTGGCTAAGCAAATTTGATGATTCGCTTGGTTAATTTGCACCACCCATTTTTCTAATAGATCGGCAACTTCCTGATATTCAACTAATAACTCTGCTGGATGTTCAGCAGGTTTTTCACCTTCTTGATATTTTGCATTTTGCTGTAAACGCTGATTAAGCTGTGCTAAACGCCGTTGAGCATCTGCACGTTGCATGAGGGCTTCAGCTAATTTCATCGTTTTCCCTTATTTGATTTGTTCTGTTGATAATTGCCAGCCAAGCTGTCTTAACTGTTTATAACGCTCACGCGCTAACACTTTCAAATGTTCTTCTACTGGCACAAAATCAATCACCTGAGTAAAGCTACTGACATAATCGGGCACATCTACTTGTAAGTTAATTAACAAATCGCGCCGTTGTGCATTACGCTTCCCTTTCCAGCTCACCTCTATCGGCGTGGCATAAGTAGTCACCTCACCCGATAAATTATGTGGCACAAACTCATCTGCCTCTCTTGCCCACAAGGCTTCATCAATATCCAACGCTTGTTGCTCAGTTTCGCACGCAATTAATACCCGTTTACCAAGACGCCACGCGGATGCGGCAAAATCACAAGCCATTTTTTCCCTTTCTGCTTGCTCGCTTAACAAATAAAATTGAGCATGTTTAGACATCGATAACTTAGCTCCTGAGTTAAAGGTATAACCTGACGATTTTAGCGAAAAATGGCAAGAAGATAAAACAATAATTGCCTGATTCTAAATTTTCTTCTCGCTTTTTATAAAATGTCCCAAAAAGTTACCGCACTTTATGATCTAAATCACAAAACTCAGTTTTGCCCTTTTGGATTGATTCCACATCTACCCCGCAAGTGTTAGAATTCTTTCACTAATTTTCTGAATATTTAAAAAAAGAGGTAATACTATGACATTTCGTATCGAAAAAGACACTATGGGCGAAGTTCAAGTTCCAGCAGATAAATACTGGGCAGCACAAACTGAGCGTTCACGTAATAATTTCAAAATTGGTCCAGAAGCGTCTATGCCAAAAGAAATTATTGAAGCTTTTGGTTATTTGAAAAAAGCAGCGGCTTATGCGAACCATGATTTAGGCGTATTACCGATTGAAAAACGTGATTTAATTGCACAAGCTTGTGATGAAATCCTCGCCAATAAATTAGATGATCAGTTCCCGCTCGTCATTTGGCAAACTGGCTCAGGTACACAATCTAACATGAACCTCAACGAAGTCATTTCAAACCGTGCACATGTGTTAAATGGCGGTAAACTTGGTGAGAAATCCATTATTCATCCAAATGATGATGTCAATAAATCCCAATCTTCCAACGACACTTACCCAACCGCTATGCACATCGCTGCCTATAAAAAAGTGGTTGAAGTCACCATTCCATGCGTAGAACGTTTACAAAAAACCTTAGCGCAAAAAGCAGACGCCTTTAAAGATGTGGTGAAAATTGGTCGAACTCACTTAATGGATGCAACCCCATTAACCTTAGGTCAAGAATTCTCTGCTTATGCAGCACAATTAGATTTTGGTTTACGGGCTTTGAAAAATACGCTACCTCATTTAGCACAATTAGCTCTTGGTGGTACCGCAGTGGGCACAGGGTTAAATACACCAAAAGGTTATGATGTGAAAGTAGCCGATTACATTGCCAAATTCACTGGCTTACCGTTTATTACGGCAGAAAATAAATTTGAAGCCTTAGCCACACACGATGCGGTAGTGGAAACACATGGTGCCTTAAAACAATTAGCGGTATCTTTATACAAAATTGCCAACGATATCCGTTTACTAGCCTCGGGTCCACGTTCAGGTATCGGTGAAATTTTAATTCCTGAAAATGAGCCAGGTTCATCCATCATGCCGGGTAAAGTTAACCCAACCCAATGTGAAGCCATGACAATGGTCTGTGCACAAGTGTTAGGGAATGACACTACAATTTCCTTTGCGGGTACACAAGGTCACTTTCAATTAAACGTGTTTAAACCGGTGATGGCGGCTAACTTCTTACAATCTGCACAATTGCTAGCGGATGCTTGCGTATCCTTCGATGAACACTGCGCGGCAGGTATTGAGCCTAACTACCCACGTATCAAAAAACAACTGGATGATTCTTTAATGTTAGTGACCGCATTAAATACGCATATTGGTTATGAAAATGCCGCGAAAATTGCGAAAACTGCACACAAAAATGGCACAACCTTAAAAGAAGAAGCGGTTAATTTAGGTTTATTAACCGCAGAACAATTTGATGAATGGGTACGCCCAGAAGATATGGTTGGAAGCTTAAAATAATCCATTAAATTTCAGGAAAAGGCGAGCGTAAAGTTCGCCTTTTGTTTATTTGTTTTGTTATAATCAGCGCCAATCAGTTTTTAAAGTGGATCAATGATGAAACTTAATCCTTTTTTCTTTTCACTGTTATTTTTCTTTTCTAGCCCCCTTTCTGCCCAATGGTTGAATGTGGGTAAAGCGGATTATAATTGGGGGCCTTTCCACGTTTATACCATCAGCCTTTATACCGAAACAGGAAAATATGAAGAAAATATACGTCCTTTAATGCTGACGTTTAATTATGCCAAACCGATTGAAGGTAAAAATTTCGCTATCAGTTTAATGAAAGAAATTGAGAATTTGCAACTAAACGCGATCGATACGAAACATTATCTCAACGCATTAAAAAGCATTTTTCCTGATATTTCACCAAATGATATGCTGAGCTATATTGCCCTCGAAGAAAAAGGTTACTTTGTACTAAATGATACAATTTTGGATCAAGAATTTGATGCGATTTTTACGCAGGCGTTACTGAGTATCTGGTTATCACCTAAGACGAATTTCCCGAAGTTACAACCTAAATTATTAGGCCATGAAAAAACAGAAAAAGAAGAAAAGTTCCAAAATACAGCACCGAAAATTGCGCCTTTAACAGAAGACTCAACCAATCCGGAATTACCGCCCAATTATCCCTTGGATAATCGGGACAATGAGGTGTCATAATATACCAAAGACGACTATTTTCATGTCGTCTTTGCTGTTTTTAAGCTTGTTTGAAAGCTTTAATACGTTGCAGATGGTGAGAAATTTTCTTAAATTTGTGTGTTTCCACTTCATCCCAAATAATCTCATAAAACGGTGACAAAAGTGCTGCGCTACGCTGAGAATCCAATATCCCATCCTCTTTGGAAAGAAACACTAAGCATTTTCCTTTATTTTTTTCTCTAAAATTGTTCACACATTTTGTTTCAATATCTTTATATTCTTCAGGACGATCAATTTTCTCTGTCATATTTTCATATGGGAAGAGATTCGGATTAAAGATCGCTTGTTTGATACCACATAAAAAACCAATCCGTTCAGACCAATATCCGCCCAATCCCACGCCACAAATTAAAGGTGCAGAATCCTTGCTTTCAGACACTAATTTGTGAACTTCTTTCAATAGAAATTGCATGTCATGACGTGGATGTAGCGTACTGTAATTGATAAAACGCACATCTTCATCAATAAATTTCAGTTGCATCACTTTTTCATGATTGCCCGGACTACTTGAATCAAACCCATGTAAATAAATAATCATTTATGACTCCTTAATTTCAACAGCTCTCTTTTACCCATTTTGCAACGCTTGATATTTTTTCTCAAGATGTACAATCATTTGTAGTGCAATATCAATCCCGCTGGTTTTTTCTATCATTTCAAGACCTGGACTAGCATTGACTTCCAACACTAAAGTGCCTCGTTTCGCACGAATCAGATCCACCCCTGCGATATCTAATCCTAACGCTTTTGTTGCTTGCACGGCTATCTTTTTTTCTACTTCAGACAACATCACTTTTTCCGCCAAACCGCCACGGTGAAAATTAGCACGAAATTCGCCATTTTGGCTTATACGCTGCATGCTCGCCACAACCCGTTCACCAATCACAAAACAGCGTAAATCTGCCCCATTCGCCTCTTCAATAAATTCTTGTGCGAGCACTGGCACCTCAGCTTGTTTTAAAGTCTCTAACATACTGACCGCACTTTGTTTTTTCTCTGCGAGAATCACACCTATACCTTGCGCCCCCGTTAAAGTTTTCAAGATGGTCGGGGATGAAACATAGTGCATCGTATTCGGTGCATGAAATTCTGAACCAGCTAAAAGAGAGCTTGGGATTGCAATACCTTGTGCCATCAATAGTTGTAAACTTTGCCATTTATCACGCGCTTGTAAAAATGCCGTGGCTGAATTTAAGCAAGGCACATTTTGTGCTTCAAAATGGCGTAACACCGCACAACCCATTTGGGTGCTTTGTGAACCAAAACGAGGAATAATGGCATCATAACTCGGTAAAACGGTAGGTGGGCTGTCTATTGCTGTCTGATAGAAAATCTCAAAGTGCGGTGAATGTTCAGAAAGTTTTAGCAAGCAACGATTGGGATCAAGAATATCCATTTGGTGTCCACTATTTTCGGCTGCTTCTTTCAAACGTTGACAGCTATATAAGCGTGGCTCACGACATAACATTAGTAATTTCATAACCATTCACAAGGAAACAAAAAGAGATAATAAATAATTATATTACACTAAGCGCAGTAGCGCTGAAAAATACTTTATTCTTTTTCTTGCTATACGGTAAAATGTTTCCGTTTTGATCCGTATCAAATCATGTTTTTTATTCAAATAAGGAAATAGATATGTTCGTTGTCATCTTTGGGCGCTCAGGTTGCCCGTATTGTGTTCGTGCTAAAAACTTAGCCGACAAATTAAAACAAAGTTTACCCGATTTCGATTACCGTTATGTGGATATCATCGCTGAAGGCATTTCTAAAGCAGATTTATCCAAATCAGTCGGTAAGCCTGTTGAAACCGTCCCACAAATTTTCATTGATGAAAAACCTATCGGTGGCTGTACTGATTTTGAGGCCTTAATGAAGGCACAATTTAATATTGTGGCCTAATAGCACTAACAAAAATGCGATGATGATTTCATCGCATTTTTTATTGCATGAAAATTTTGCTTGCACAAGACAAGAAATGAATATAAATTCAACAAAAATGAATAATTATAAATGGAGTTGCCGATGCGTAGCACAGAATTGGTTCATTGGTTTAGACAGTCCACCCCTTATGTCAACATGCATAGAAGCAAAACCTTTGTCATTATGCTTGATGGCGATACTATTGCTTGTCAAAACTTTGTTAATATTATCAATGACATCAGCTTACTTCATAGCTTAGGTATTAAGCTTGTTCTAGTGTTTGGTGCTCGCTATCAAATTAATCAACTGTTAAAGCAACATCAGATTGAATCGGTCTATCATAAAAATATTCGTGTCACTGACTTAAATTGTTTAGAACTGGTGAAACAAGCCGTCGGAAAACTCAATTGCGATATTGTCTCACGCTTATCACTACGCCTTCCTCATTCGCCATTAATTGATGTGGTCACGGGTAACTTCATACTCGCACAGCCGATTGGCGTGGATGACGGTATCGATTATCAATTAAGTGGTAAAATTCGTCGTATTAATATTGACAGTATTCAGCAACAATTGGCTCGCGATGCGATTGTCTTAATTGGTCCAATTGCGCCCTCTGTGACAGGGGAAAGCTTTAATTTGCCTTTCGAGGAAATTGCCTCACAACTTGCGATTAAACTCAAAGCGGAAAAACTGATCGGTTTTTCTTCAACACAGGGGATCTTAGATGAAAATAACCAAACGATCAGTGATTTACTCCCGCAAGAAGCCGAGCTTTATTTAGATAAATTGATACAACAAAATCAATATCACTGCTCCCAAGCGCGTTTTTTACAAGCCGCAATTGAAGTCTGTCGCTTTGGTATCAAACGTTCTCACTTGATCAGCTACGAAGAAGATGGTGCCTTATTGCAGGAATTATTTACTCGTGATGGTGTCGGTACTCAGTTGTCTATGGAACGTTCTGAGACGGTTCGCTTAGCGACAGTCAGCGATATTCCAGCTTTACTCGAGTTGATTCGTCCACTTGAACAACAAGGCATTTTAGTCAAACGTTCGCGTGAACAATTAGAAATGGAGATTAATCACTATACGATTATTGATCGTGATGGTGTGATCATTGCTTGTGCCGCATTAAAATGCTATGACGATGAAAAAATGGCAGAAATGGCTTGTGTGGCGGTTCACCCAGATTATCGTAATTCTTCGCGTGGTGACATTTTATTAGAAGCGATCCAAAAGCGCGCTAAACAACTGGGTATTGAAAAACTGTTTGTGCTCACCACACGCACAGTACATTGGTTTCAGGAAAGAGGTTTCCAACTCGCAGAGATTGCAGATTTACCCGAAAAAAAACGACAACATTACAATTATCAACGTCGATCCAAAATTTTAATTCAAGATCTGAATCAATAAAAAGGCTAACTGGGTTAGCCTATTCTATTTTGTGTTTTGATCACTTAAGGCAGGGCGGCAATTACACAATACCCGTCTTCCAGCCCAGTAATGTCATACTTGGTTTCACTTTCAATAAACGCTGACTCCCCTTGTTGTAATGCGAGAACGGTCGTACCTTGAGAAAGCGTGACTTTTCCTTTCATCACTAACAAAATTTGAGCGCTTTGTGCTTCACAAGATTGCGTCTGTCCGACTTGATAACTAAAACGGCTGAGCGCGAAATCTTGGGCGGGTGTCTGATAGGTAACGTAAGCCTGTTGTGTAGGTGCGACAGGAATAATTTCAGGCACGACTTCACGGCAATCAATAATCGCTAACAACGCTTGAATATCCACATGTTTCGGTGTTAAACCACCCCGAATCACATTATCTGAACAGGCCATTAATTCAATATTTTGCCCACGTAAATAGGCATGTGGAATACCCGCATCTTGGAAAATCCCTTCGCCTTCGCGTAAATGCACAATATTAAATAAATAAAAACAAACCAGTCCTGCGTCTAATTTGGATGGTGAAATCGCCATCGCTTCCATCGTATAAAGTACCCAATAGTCAGGATTAGTCGGGTCAAGTTGGTTGGCAGAATACTTCGCTTGATTTTCATCTATTATAGGCAATAACCATTGGGCTAACTGGGCTTGATCCGCTTGCATAATGTCTGCGTAAAAGGCATGTATTTCTTGTTGTGTAAGCTTAGCCGCAAGAGGGTGTAAAGAAGGACGTGCGTTTAAGGTCGCTAACATCGCTGCTTTGGTTTTAAACCCATGTAATAACCAAAAATCGGATAAAGCAATCATCATTTCGGGTTTGTGATTATTGTCTTTATAAGTCCGAATCGGGTCAGTTAAGGCGACACCTTGTGTATTCTCTTGTGCAAACCCAACTTCTGCCTGTTTTTTGGTCGGATGTAATTGAATCGACAACGGTTTTGCCACATCTAAAATTTTTAATAAATAAGGTAATTCTGTGCCAAATTTAGATACACTTTTTTCGCCAAGTGCGGTTGGGTTTTTAACTAAAAATTCAAGCAAAGAAATGGCTTGTCCCTCCATATCAAGCATAGAAGGGGCTGATACATGAGCGCCTAACCACCACTCCGCATAATACTGTTCCGTTTCTTTTTTGATTCCGAGCAAGGCAGGTAAATAGTCTTTCCCCCCCCACACATAATGTTGTATACGCCCCGTTAATTGATAAATTCCCATATTTTCCCTTCTTATTTATAACCACCAAAAAATTGAATCACTCGTTCACGATCCTCATCTGTCAGTAAATGCACGAGCAAGCGTTTGCCACTGTTCATATCAATTACTAAAATATTGTTTTCTGCCAAATGTAGTTGATGAATATTGGCATATTGAAAATAAATATTACCAAAGAAAAACCCTTTCTCTTTTAACAGCAACACTGGGGTACGAATAAAAGCTGCATACACACTCAGTAAAATTAAAGCGGTTAATAGGTACAGAGTGACCGACGAAAGATTGGTATAGGTTTGGTAAATGATGATGCCTATTAATAGACTAAAAATTAACGCGTCCTTTTGTCCTTGCTTTTTGAGATGTACCTTAAGTAAGGTTTTACCTTTCCAACAGTCCATGAAAAACTGATCGTAAAAAGCATAAAGTAAAAAGCAGAAAATACCCAAACACAGTAAGACGTTTATTATCATCAATTATATTACTCACAAATAACTTACTTAGCTTTATTTTACAAAAAAGCGATGAACACATTCAGGCTTTTTTATTCCCCTATCGGATTAGAGATTAGAAGAACATGTCTAAACCAACACAAAAGTCGTTAAAATCCACACAAAAGTATCAATAACATTGCGAAAAAAGATAGACATGATGTCTATCTTTTTATACGCGACTTTTCCGATAGAAAACTAGAAAAATACGCGTAAACCTACTCCTAATTTATTATTTTTTACCTGATGGCTTGTACTGAATGCTTTGACAGTTGGATTAACTTGATAATCATAAATATCAGAGGTTGCTTTCGCTTTCTCATACGCATATTCAACATAAGCTAATACATTCTTATGCAGTTGATAATCTGCACCGACAATCAACGTATCTACGCTTTTTTTCCAATTATGCACCACTAGGTAGTCAACTTCAGTGCCAAATGCTAGATGATTTTTGACTTTTACATTGTTCCACTGAACATACACTTTGGACGGTTCAGTCACTTGATAAGAAGCGGATACTAATAAAGTCTGTATCGTTTTTTCTTTTGTATCATGTTCTTTACTGATCATTTTACCATATTCCGCGCCAAAACTCATAGAACCATACACAACTTGTGCAGCCGTTCTCCAAGTAATATTAGTATATGCAGTTCGCGTACTCTCATAATCATATTTATTCACGCCATAACCTGCTGCTAAATTTAGCATTAAATCCTGCGCTAATGCACGGCGATAGAATAACGACGTTTGATAAGCATATTTATCTTCGTAATTACCTAGCGGATTATCTTTGACTGAAGTTTTTTTGTTCGCATTACCAAATACATAATCCAAACCTAAACTAAAACCGTGCCATTCTACTGAACGGAATTTAATAGATTTCTCAGCAGAAATTAATAAATTATTGTCACCACCCCAAGCATAAGCATTATCATTCAGCTGGACATCATCTCCATTGGTAGCTTGTTTACCAAAAGTTAAAGTACCTATCCCTTCATAAGCTAGCCCCGCAAATAACTTATTGGCGGTCGGATTACCAAATTTACCTGAGGAAAATACATTATCCTCACTATCAAATCGGATTTCTAAACCACTTACTGCACTTAAACCACGCCCTACTTGATGAGTTACTTTCACGTCTAAACGAGAATCATCATTTTTTAAATCCACCCTTTTATTTTTTTCTTTAACGAGTAATACTCGAACAGATCCCCCAAGCTCGACAATCGTGCCATCGTTATGATAAATAATGCTGGCATGTGCTGAAGTAGCAAATACGGCTATTGTTGCTAGTGGGATGATTGTTTTTTTCATTAATGTTGATCCTCTTAAAACTTAGGTTATGTATAAAGCAGGATAATTTTTATAATAAAATCAGTTACTTTATATCGCGGCCAATTCTCACCCTCTCAAACCTATATGTCAATTTAATCTACTGAAGTAGATTAAACTTCTTGTTATTCGTACACATTCATTAAATAACATTCAGAAATATCAAGAATAATTAAAATATAAATTATTTATATAAAAAATAATGTATTCAATAAAATAAAAAAGCCCTATATTTTCAGTATAGGGCTTAAAAATTAATCGACTATAAAGACTAAGCCAAAATGCCTGTCCATGCGCCGAAAATACCAATAGCAAAGAAACCAATAATAATCCACAAGGCATTAACACGGTTACGTAACAACCACATACACGCAAACGTGAGTAATAGTGGTAATAAACCCGGCATGAGACTATCTAAAATGGTTTGAATGGTTTCCACTTTTGTGGTGCCATCTTGCATTTGAATATTGGCCACAACAAATGGCACATTAATACTGGTCCATTTCTGAACAAGTGCCCCCATAATAAATAACCCCAGAATTGAGGCGCCTTCCGTGAGTTTTTGCAGTAAACCACCGCTCATGTCACCCACCACGTCTAGCCCTTTTTTATAACCATAAGTGACACCAAAATAACGGGTTGCTAAACGGACAAGGTTAAACAAGACAAAAAAGAGAATTGGTCCTAAGATATTGCCGTTAACCGCCAGTCCTGCCCCTAATGCGGCGAAGACTGGACGTGCGGTTCCCCAATAAATTGGATCCCCCACCCCTGCTAAAGGCCCCATTAAACCGACTTTAATCCCGTTGATGGCCGCATCATCAATCTCTTTACCATTTGCGCGTTCTTCTTCCATTGCAATGGTGACACCGAGTACAGGTGCCGCAACGAATGGCTGAGTGTTAAAGAATTCTAAATGGCGTTTAATTGCATCTTTACGTTCTTGTGAATGTGGATCCGGATATAAGCGTTTGATAACGGGTACCATCGAATAGGCAAATCCAAGTGCTTGCATACGCTCAAAGTTCCAAGAACCTTGGAAAAGATTAGAACGACGTACGACGGCATTTAAATCACTTTGCGTTACTTTTTTCATTTCAGTTGTCATTGTTGTAATTCCTATTAATCTAATCTGTTATCAAGATCATTTTGACCATTGCTGACCACTTGCACCACTTGCTTACTTTGATTGTATTTCGGGTGAAGTTGAATATAAAGCACTGCCATAATCGCGCCCAATACCCCTAATGCGACTAAGTTAAACTCAGTAAAGGCCGCAATCACAAAACCGGCATAGAAAAACGGCATTAAATGGCCTGCACGCATCATATTGATCACCATGGCGTAACCGACCACTGCGATAAATCCACCCGCAATTTTAAGCCCGGTTGTCACCACATCAGGAATCGCACTTAACATGGTTTGAACGGTGTCAGTACCTGCTGTCATTGCAACAATTAATGCTGGAATGGCAATACGCATAGCTTGTAATAATAAAGCGGAGCGGTGAATCCAATCTAATTTATTCAGATCGCCCGTTTCAACCACGTTATCTGCTGCATGTTGGAAACCAACAGTGATCGCACGAACAACATACGTTAATACTTGCCCTGCTGCCGCTAATGGAATGGCAATCGCAATACCAGTTGAAATATCTTGACCACCGACAATAACAAGAATCGTGGAAACCACGGAAGCAAGCGCAGCATCAGGTGCTAATGCGGCCCCAATGTTCATCCAACCTAATGCTAATAATTCAAGCGTACCACCAACAATGATACCCGTCTTAATGTCACCGAGGACAAGCCCAATTAACGTACAAGCAATCAACGGGCGGTGGGTTTGAAATTCATCCAAAATCGATCCCATACCTGAAACACAAGCAACGAGAAAGACGAGTACAATTTGTAACGTTGAAATTTCCATTCTAATTTCCTTTTCTTAATATCATTAGATGAGATTATTTTTCTTTAATAGATCCATCATATACTGACGGCTATCATTTGAGACTTTACGCACATCAAGCTCAATTTTTTGTGCATCTAGCTTCTTAAAGGCTTCAATATCTTTATCATCAACCGCCACCGCGCTAGTGATCATTTTTTTGCCCTCTTTATATGCCATCCCACCAACATTAATCGATTTAAAATCGACACCAGCTTCCATTAAACGAACAACATCCGTTGGATTGGTAAACAATAACATCATGCGTTCACCCGCATATTCTGGGTTATTATAGACACGGATCATTTTTTCAACATCCACCACATGCGCAGTCACGCCCGGAGGCGCAACACTTTTCAACATAGTTGAACGCACACTGTCTTTCGCTACATCATCATTCACCACAACGATACGGCTCACCTTACTTTCTTTCGTCCAACGGGTTGCCACTTGTCCATGAATTAAACGGTCATCAATACGCGCTAGACCAATTTCTAAATGCCCAACACCATTTTCGGTCACCACACTTGGTTGAACTGGTTTTTCTTCCACTTTTTCAACAGGTGCCGCTTCAGTTTCTTCTTCGTAGCGTAATGCACGCACGCCGGTACGCCCCGTTTCAAGTGCAATCGCGACCAATTCTGGTAATGTAGGATTATCATCACGAGCCATGAAAGTTTCGACTAACATCGGAACATTCACCCCTGTCACAATGTCCATATTTGACTTACCATCGGCCACGCGATTAGCGGCATTAAATGGACTTCCACCCCAAGTATCAACTAAAAACAGTACCTCATCGCAATGGGATAAAGTCGTTGACAGTTTTTCTTGGTATTTCGCCATGATAGTTTCCGCATTCTCACCCGGTACAAAATCAATGGTGGCTACATTGTCTTGTTCACCAATCAACATTTCCGTGGTTTTCAGCAATTGCTCTGCTGCCACCCCATGAGTCGCTATCATAATAGCAATTGTCATTGTTTGACTCCTTGTTAAGCTTAAAAAATCAAATAGAGTTATCTGAGCACAGATTATAGAGGAAAGAGGTAAGTAACAGTGTGACACAGATCACAATTTAGTTGGATAGACAGACCTAAAATGTTGCGTTAGTCACATTTTTGACCAATTTTATTAAATTCGACCATAAACAGTAGGAAGCCCAAAATACTTCATTTGCTGATTTAAAAAATTAATCAAAATTTTTTAACATTTCCCTTATATAATCACTCAACTTATTTAACACCTATTTCATTCGCTTTATTCTTGCAAACCTCAAAAAAATGCGTAAACTACGCGACGCTTTCTCACATTGAGAAACCCCTTCTCTCACTTTTAAAGTGCTACCAGCGAGTAGCAAAAGGATCAAAAAATGAATGACAATGTCAATAAAGATGGCTGGAAAGCCTTATTAGGATCCGCTGTCGGTTATGCGATGGATGGCTTCGATCTTCTCATCTTAGGTTTTATGTTATCGGCTATTTCTGCCGATCTTGCCTTAACGCCCGCTCAATCGGGCTCACTGGTCACTTGGACACTGATTGGTGCTGTGGCTGGTGGTATTATTTTTGGCGCACTCAGCGATAAATACGGTCGTATACGTGTTTTAACTTGGACAATTGTACTCTTTGCGGTCTTTACTGGGCTATGTGCTTTTGCTCAAGGTTACTGGGATCTTCTGATTTATCGCACCATTGCTGGGATTGGTCTAGGGGGAGAATTTGGTATCGGTATGGCATTAGCCGCAGAAGCTTGGCCAGCCCGTCACCGTGCAAAAGCCTCCTCTTATGTCGCTTTAGGTTGGCAAGTTGGTGTGTTAGGCGCCGCATTACTCACCCCATTACTTCTTCCACACATTGGCTGGCGTGGTATGTTCTTAGTAGGAATTTTCCCAGCTTTCGTCGCATGGTATTTACGTGCAAAATTGCACGAGCCTGACATTTTTGTGAAAAAACAGACCGCACTTGAACGCCAAAAAACAGCCCGTCTTGAGCCATTTCGCTTATTGATTAAAGATAAAGCGACGGCAAAAATCAGTGCCGGGATCGTGGTATTAACTTCCGTACAAAACTTTGGTTACTACGGTATCATGATTTGGATGCCAAATTTCCTATCCAAACAACTTGGCTTTAGTTTAACCAAATCTGGTTTATGGACGGCAGTAACGATCTGCGGCATGATGTTTGGGATTTGGTTGTTTGGTCAGCTAGCGGATCGAATTGGTCGTAAACCTAGTTTTTTACTCTTCCAATTCGGGGCCGTCATCAGTATTTTTACCTATTCACAAATGTCCGATCCAACCGCTATGCTCTTTGCCGGAGCAATATTAGGGATGTTTGTCAATGGTATGATGGGTGGTTATGGGGCACTGATGTCTGAGGCTTATCCAACACAAGCTCGTGCCACCGCACAAAATGTGTTATTTAACTTAGGACGTGCGGTCGGTGGGTTTGGACCTATTGTAGTCGGTGCACTCGTATCGACTTACTCTTTCCAATTAGCCATCGCTTTCTTAGCCAGTATCTATATTATCGATATGATCGCGACAATCTTCTTGATTCCAGAGTTAAAAGGAAAACAATTAGATTAAACTCAAAAGAGCATGCCAAATAATGTTCGACACTAGCAGTGAAAGGGCAACACAAAGGATTGAGTTCGATACAAAGTCGAACTCAATCCGTTTAATCGCAGCTGAATTCGTTTTTGATTATTCTTTCTTCAACAAGACTTCATGCGCTTGTTTTTGCTCTTTCATCTTTTCACGAATTTCTCTACGCTGTTGCGAAATCTCCGCATTTCTGATCATGTAATCATCTACACGGCGCTCATAATCTTCACGCATACTTTCTATAATTGTACGCACATCTTGAATCGACATATCATCACGGATATATTGATTTAAGTTATCGAGTAACAAAACCCGTTTCTGGTTATCACGAATTTTACGGTTGTTGTCTTCACGATCGCGCGCGAGTTTGTTTTTTAAACGATACATACGTATATACTCTAATACTTCTTGAAATGACTGTTTATTGACATTTTCCATCATACGACTCTCTTTAAAGATAAATAAAAAAATACACCCTACTTAATTTAGCCATTTTTCACTTCCCCGTCAAAGCGTTCGTGAACTTTTTAAGAATTAAATAAAAAAATCACTTTATTTCAGTCCTCCCCCATTGCCTAGAATGGGTGGAGGTGATAAAACTAACCAATTATTTTCAGTGAAAAAAGGAAGTGACTATGTCAAAGGTTTTTAATTTTAGTGCAGGCCCTGCTATGATGCCGGAAGCGGTTTTAGCGCAAGCGCAAGCTGAGCTGTTAAACTGGCAAGAACAACAAACTTCTGTCATGGAAGTGAGTCATCGTGGTAAATTATTTATGGCGCTAGCCAGTCAATCTGAACAAGACTTACGCCAGCTTTATCAGATCCCAGACAATTACCGTATCCTTTTCTTACAAGGTGGCGCAAGGGGGCAATTTGCTGCCATTCCAATGAACTTACTCAACAACAAAGGCAAAGCCTTATATCTAACCAGTGGGCATTGGTCTGCGACAGCAGCCAAAGAAGCGCGCTTATTTGGTGAAATTGATGAAATCAATCTTCTCGAAGAAGGTGAGCAACTCAAAATCGGTCAGTTAGATTTTACTGACATCGCAGAACACTATGATTATGTCCACTACTGTCCGAATGAAACCATCAGTGGGGTAGAAATATTTGAACTCCCTAACGTCGGCAATGCAGTTTTAGTGGCAGATATGTCTTCTACCATCCTCTCACGTAAAATTGATATCAGTAAATTCGGCTTAATTTATGCGGGCGCGCAGAAAAATCTTGGGCCAGCAGGGATTACATTGGTCATTGTACGCGATGATTTAATCGGTCATGCACGCCAAACGACACCAACCATTTGGAATTACGCCGTGCAAGCAAAAGCAGACTCAATGATCAATACACCGCCAACCTTTGCTTGGTATTTATGTGCCTTGGTCTTCAAGCACCTTTTATCTCTTGGCGGCCTTGATGAAATCGAAAAACGCAATCAGGCGAAAGCACAACTGCTTTACGACTATTTAGATAGCACGCCTTTCTACCGCAACCCTGTCGCGAAAGCAAACCGTTCGCGTATGAACGTAACCTTTACAACCGATAATGACGAACTCAATACAAAATTCGTGGCACAAGCGACCGCAGCAGGATTACATGCCTTAAAAGGACATAAAGTATTGGGGGGAATGCGTGCTTCTATCTATAACGCGATGCCGATTGAAGGGGTACAGGCTTTAATTGCCTTTATGCAGCAATTTGAGGCAGAAAACCGCTAAAAGTGCGGTCTGTTTTCGCCCTATTTACCACACAGATGAGATAAAAATAATAAAGGACGACCATGCAATACATCAACATCGTTAACCAAGGGGTAAAACAACTTCACCCTTATCAAGCGGGAAAACCAATTGAAGAATTAGAGCGGGAGCTGGGGATCAGCAATATCATTAAATTAGCCTCCAATGAAAATCCGTTTGGACTGCCAGAGAGTGCCAAACAGGCGATTTTAGCGGAGCTAGACAATCTCACTCGTTACCCTGATAGCAATGGCTTTTATTTTAAACAAGCTGTAGCACAAAAATTTGGTTTAAGTCCAGAACAAATTACCTTAGGCAATGGCTCCAATGATTTACTGGAATTGGTCGCGCATACCTTTGCTAGTGAGCAAGATGAAATTATCTTTTCACAATATGCCTTTATTGTGTATCCTCTTGTGACACAAGCGATCAATGCCAAAAAAGTGGAGATTCCAGCGAAAAATTATGGGGCTGATTTAGACAGTTTTTTACGGGCAATAAACGATAAAACTAAATTAATTTATCTCGCTAACCCAAATAATCCGACGGGGACCTTCTTAAGTGCGGTCGACATTTGTCAATTTTTAAGCCAAGTCCCTGAACATGTCATTGTGGTGTTAGATGAAGCTTATACAGAATTTACCTTGCCTGAAGAACGAGTAGATTCTTTCGCGTTACTCGAAAAATACCCCAATCTTGTGATTTGTCGTACCCTTTCTAAAGCCTATGGTTTAGCGGGTTTGCGTATTGGTTACGCGGTTTCCTCTGCCGAGATTGCCGACCTCTTTAATCGCGTACGCCAACCGTTTAACTGTAATAGTCTCGCATTAGCTGCTGCAACGGCGGTGATGAACGATGATGCGTTTATTGAGAAAGTGGCTGAAAACAACCGTCAAGGGTTGAAGTTATTGGAAGATTTCTTTAAGGCAAAAGGCTTGAGCTATATTCCCTCAAAAGGCAATTTTGTCATGCTAGAGCTCAATCAACCTGCGTTACCGATTTATCATGCGTTATTACAAAAAGGCGTGATTGTCCGTCCAATTGCAGGTTATGGTTTACCTAACCATTTACGGATCAGCATTGGGTTACCAGAAGAAAACCAACGTTTCTTGAAAGCATTAACCGAGGTATTAGGGCTTTAAACCTCACTTATCCCATTTATAGGAAGTTCAAATCGTGATACAAGATGCAACCTCAATTACACTCAATCCTATTCAACAGATTGAAGGCGAAGTCCGTTTACCCGGCTCAAAAAGCTTATCAAACCGCGCACTCTTACTCTCCGCACTTGCCAAAGGTAAAACCACTCTCACGAATCTGTTAGATAGCGATGATGTGCGCCATATGCTAAATGCGTTAAAAGCGCTTGGCGTAACTTATCAGTTATCAGAAGACAAATCTATCTGTGAAATTGAAGGTTTAGGACGTGCATTTGAATGGCAAAGTGGCTTAGCCTTATTTTTAGGGAATGCGGGCACCGCAATGCGCCCTCTCGCCGCGGCACTTTGCTTATCTACACCAAGCAGTGAAGGCAAAAATGAAATCGTGTTGACTGGTGAGCCCCGTATGAAAGAGCGTCCAATCCAACATTTAGTAGATGCGCTACGTCAAGCGGGAGCAGACATTCAGTATCTAGAACAAGAGGGGTACCCACCTATTGCGATTCGCAATACGGGGCTAAAAGGTGGACACATTAAAATTGATGGATCGGTTTCCTCTCAATTTTTGACCGCACTTTTAATGGCTGCGCCCATGGCAAAAGCAGATACCGAAATTGAGATTATTGGTGAATTGGTTTCCAAACCTTACATTGATATGACTCTCAATATGATGCAAACCTTTGGAGTTGAGGTCGAAAATCAGCATTACCAACGCTTTTTGGTGAAAGGTCATCAGCAATATCAATCGCCCCATACTTTTTTAGTGGAAGGTGATGCCTCCTCTGCCTCTTACTTCCTCGCTGCAGCGGCAATTAAAGGGAAGGTCAAAGTCACGGGGGTGGGCAAAAATAGTATCCAAGGTGACCGTTTGTTTGCGGATGTATTGGAAAAAATGGGGGCGCATATTACTTGGGGCGACGATTTTATCCAAGTGGAAAAAGGCAAGCTAAAAGGCATTGATATGGATATGAATCATATTCCTGATGCCGCCATGACGATTGCCACAACGGCACTCTTTGCAGAAGGTGAAACAGTCATTCGTAATATTTATAATTGGCGCGTGAAAGAAACCGATCGTTTAACCGCAATGGCCACCGAACTGCGTAAGGTCGGGGCGGAAGTGGAAGAAGGCGAAGATTTTATTCGTATCCAGCCATTGAATCTGTCGCAATTTCAACATGCTGAAATAGAAACCTATAATGATCACCGTATGGCGATGTGCTTTGCCTTAATCGCTTTGTCGAATACCGCAGTCACCATCTTAGATCCGAGCTGTACGGCAAAAACGTTCCCCACATTTTTTGATACCTTTTTAGGCTTAACAAACACAGAAAATTCGCATCTAGACGAATAGCCCACAAATAAAAAAGCGACATATAGCGATGTCGCTTTTTTGTTAGCTATTTGTACTGCGATAATGGCTCAAAGCATTAAGACTGAATCCGAAAACTCGCCATATAATTCGCGCTAACATCCTGATTGAGCCAGAATTTCCCCGTCAATGGATTATAATGATAGCCCGCCATATCCAAACAGGTTAATTCTGCATCATCACACCAATTAAGTAACTCCGCAGGCTTAATAAATTTGTCATAATCATGCGTCCCTTTTGGCAACATTTTCAACACATATTCCGCCCCGAGAACCACTAATGCCCAAGCTTTCAGCGTTCGATTAATGGTCGAGAAAAAAATCGTCCCGTTTGGTTTTAACAATTGCTTACAGCTGGCAATAATTGAGCTAGGATCAGGCACATGCTCTAACATTTCCATACAGGTAATCACATCAAATTTTTCGTCATCCCCTTTCTCAGCATAAAGTGCGGTCTGATTTTGTAAAAAATCTTCAATGGTAATTTGTTGATAATCAATGTGTAAACCACTTTCTAAGGCATGATTTTTAGCAACTTGCAAAGGGGCTGACGACATATCAATCCCCGTCACTCTCGCCCCATGTTTTGCCATGCTTTCTGACAAAATGCCCCCGCCACAGCCTACATCAAGCACTTTTTTATCCATGAGCCCATTGGCTTGCTGCGCAATATAGCTTAAACGTAGCGGATTAAGCTGATGAATGGGTTTAAAATCCCCTTGTGGATCCCACCAACTTTTTGCCATTTTTTCGAATTTGTCCAATTCTTGCTGATCGATATTTTGCATTTGATTTTTCTTATGGGGTTGAATAAAAACAATACATTATTATTCCCCAAATCCAACAAAATTTCACTATAAAATTAGGGGCATAATAGATTTTATGCTATAATTCCGGCAATTTTTTGATTAATCAAACTTAATGATTAGGAAGTTTTCAATGACCGATTTAGTCCAAGATACTATTCATCAAGACATTAGCCCAATCAGTATTGAAGAAGAGCTGAAATCTTCATATCTCGATTACGCGATGTCTGTCATCGTAGGACGTGCGTTACCCGACGTACGTGACGGTTTAAAACCTGTACATCGTCGTGTATTATTTGCCATGCATGAAGGCGGTAACGCGTATAACAAACCTTATCGTAAATCTGCCCGGATTGTGGGGGATGTGATCGGTAAATATCACCCACATGGTGATAGTGCGGTCTATGACACACTAGTGCGTATGGCACAGCCTTTCTCATTACGTTATATGCTCGTTGATGGTCAAGGTAACTTTGGTTCTATTGATGGCGATGCTGCCGCGGCAATGCGTTATACCGAAGCGCGGATGACCAAAATTGCGCATGAATTATTAGCGGATCTGGATAAAGAAACGGTCAACTTTGTGCCTAACTATGATGGTTCTGAACAAATTCCTGAAGTCCTCCCAACCAAAGTCCCCGCCTTATTAGTCAACGGTTCCTCCGGGATTGCGGTTGGAATGGCAACCAATATCCCGCCTCATAACTTAGGGGAAGTTCTCGACGGTTGTTTGGCCTATATCGAAAACAACGACATCACCATTGATGAATTAATGAGCCATATTCCAGGACCAGACTTCCCGACGGCAGCCTTAATCAATGGGCGTAAAGGGATTGAAGAAGCCTATAAAACAGGACGTGGTAAGATTTATGTGCGAGCCAAAGCGGAAGTGGAAACCGATGAAAAAGGTAGCGAAACCATCGTCGTGCATGAAATTCCTTATCAAGTCAATAAAGCCAAATTAATCGAAAAAATTGCTGATCTTGTTAAAGAGAAAAAAATCGAAGGCATCAGTGCGATCACCGATTTATCCGACAAAGACGGAATGCGTATTGAAATTAAAATCAAACGTGATGCGGTCGGTGAAGTGGTGCTTAATAACCTTTATGCCTTAACCCAATTACAAGTGACTTTCGGTATTAATATTGTTGCGTTAGATAAAGGTCAGCCAAAACTACTCAATCTAAAACAATTAATTGAGGCTTTCGTCTTACACCGCCGTGAAGTAGTGACGCGTCGCACGGTTTATGAATTACGTAAAGCCCGTGAACGGGCCCATATTTTAGAAGGTTTGGCAATTGCGCTTGCCAATGTGGATCCTATTATTGAGCTCATCCGCCAAGCACCTAATCCAGAAAGCGCCAAACGGGCATTATTAGCGCAAGCTTGGGAGTTAGGGCATGTGTCACAAATGCTTGCTGCCACTGGCGTTGATGCCGCTCGTCCAGAAGAGTTAGAAGAACAATATGGCATTCGTGATGGGATGTATTATCTGACTGAAGTCCAAGCACAAGCAATTTTAGATTTACGCTTACAAAAATTGACTAACTTAGGCCATGATGAAATTCTTGATGAGTATAAAAAACTCCTCGATATTATTGGTGAATTATTATACATCTTACGTAGTCCTGAGCGTTTAATGGAAGTGATTCGTGAAGAATTAGAACAAATCCGTGAACAATTCAATGATCCACGTCGTACTGAAATTACCGCGAGCTCTGCTGATATTAATCTTGAAGATCTCATTGCCCAAGAAGATGTGGTGGTTACCCTTTCACATGAAGGTTACGTCAAATATCAACCCCTTACTGACTATGAAGCACAACGTCGTGGTGGGAAAGGAAAATCCGCAGCCAAAACCAAAGAAGAAGATTTTATTGAGCGCCTTTTAGTAGCGAACACCCATGACACCATTCTCTGTTTCTCTAGCCGTGGTCGTTTGTATTGGTTAAAAGTATATCAACTACCGCAAGCCAGCCGTGGCGCACGCGGTAAACCGATCGTCAATATTCTCCCATTAGATGAGAATGAGCGTATCACCGCGATTCTCCCTGTCACTGCTTATGAAGAAGACAAATTTGTGGTAATGGCAACTGCGGGTGGTATCGTGAAGAAAATTGCCTTAACCGAATTTAGTCGTCCTCGTTCAAGTGGCATCATTGCCTTAAATTTACGTGATGAAGATGAACTGATTGGTGTCGATATCACCGATGGTCAGAATGAAATTATGCTTTTCTCGGCACAAGGTCGCGTAGTTCGCTTTAATGAAAATGCGGTACGTGCGATGGGACGGGCTGCTACTGGGGTGCGCGGAATTAAATTGGCACTAACCAATGACCTGTCTGATGATGAAAGTGCGGTCGATATTGAAGAAGTTTCTGACGATAACACCGCAGAAACGTTGGATCTCAACATTGATAAAGTCGTGTCGCTCGTGATTCCAAAAAATGATGGGGCAATTTTAACCGCCACACAAAATGGTTATGGTAAACGGACCGAATTAGCGGAATACCCAACCAAATCACGTAATACCAAAGGCGTGATCTCGATTAAAGTGAGTGAGCGTAATGGCAAAGTGGTTGCAGCCACCCAGGTTGAGGAAACCGATCAAATTATGTTGATTACGGATGCGGGCACATTGGTACGCACTCGCGTGAAAGAAATCAATATTATTGGTCGAAATACACAAGGAGTACGCTTGATTCGAACAACTGAAAATGAAACATTAGTTGGATTACAGCGTGTTTGTGATGTTGATGGAGATGACATGGAAAATGATGAGAACGCAAGTGCGGTCGACAACGCAGAAAGTTAACATCATTCGCTCAAGTCATATCGTACGTTCTTTAAAGCAGTAGCCTCGCTACTGCTTTCTTTATCTTAGGGGAAATCAATGACATATTATCTTATTTATTTACACGTTGCTTGTGCCTTTCTCAGTCTCAGCCTACTTATTATTCGTGGCACGCTGCAATTAGCTGGCCAAAATTGGCGAGAAAGAAACGTGTTAAAAATCTTACCGCACTTCAGTGATACACTGTTATTCTGCTCGGGTATTGGGATGTTTATGCTTTTTCAACACAGCGTAACACTCTGGTTTATTTTTAAAATGACCTTTATCGCACTTTATATTGGCGTTGCCACACTTTTATTTAGCCGAAAAAGGCTAACATCACCTTTCAGCCAAAAGAAAAATCGTTTCTACTTTATTACGGCACTCATCTTCTTTCTCAGTGCCATGTTCATTGCCTATTTGAAATAGTCCCTCTGTATTGATAGTAAGATCGCTTAATCTGTCTGACTAGGCAATCTTTTTCAATAATTGTCATTCATCACATTGTCTATAAATTATGACTAATACATGGATAAATAAAGAAAGTTATCTAATTAATTCAAATTGCCAGTAGATAAAACTTAAAAAAGCATAAAAAAAATCTCTTAGCAAGAGCTAAGAGATTTTTGAACTAACTTTTCAGGAATATCAAAACGTTGGTTTATGAGATGAAGAACGTCCCACTTCTTCTTCAAAGCCAATGATTTGTTTGAAACTGTCTAACAATTCTTCTTTCGAATAAGCTGTATAGTATTGATCACCGACACATTTTTTCCAAGCCGTAACTTGATATTCTGGTGGGCTATAGCCAAATGCAACAAACGCAATTCTTCCAGGTAACTCGCGTAAACTTGGATCCTGTAACTTACCCAATTGTTGTCGAATCTTGTCACACATGCCATTGTTTAAAAGCGTCGTCAAGGTACTATAGGTTGGCCAGTTATCTTCACCATCAGACAAAACTAAAATAACACGTTGAATATTTGTCCCTAATTTCGACGGTTTGGCATTAGGATTTGTATTTTCATCCATCATGATATTCGCCCCAACAAGAAGACCAGAAGAGGCCGAAGTCCAACCAGAAGGACGAACACGATTCAACTCTCTTGCAATATCTTTGTTTTTTTGATCGAACCAAGCACGAGTTGTTCTTGTCCCGATATTACCACCTAAACAACGCTCTTCATCAGTAAACACCATATCATAACTTCTATTCTGACCATTAAACTGAGAAATTTGAGCAAGCGTCCCACTTACATCAATATAACCATTAAATAGCTCTCTAACCGTCGTCCAGTCGTTAATGCTTAGCGCCCGATCCATAACTTTCTTAGGATTTGCATCAATTTGACAGGTTTTAGCATTACCAGTCCCTTTACAAGTTGTAGAATAGAATTTTTCGTAATAACCTTTATAGTGTTCATCAAAAGAAACGGTACTTCTTTCCCATCTTCCACCATTACGTTTCCACGGCGCCTTATTACTTGTTACCCAATAACGGATAGTTAATCTTCTAGATGTTTGTGATACTTTTCCTTCATATGGAAGAACACAGTTTTGCGTTTCATCCTTCTGTCTAACGCCACCAGAAAAAGTCGTAAAGCCAATACGATTAAAAGGACTCACACCCTCGGCAGTATTTTCTGGTAATAAAATTTTCGAAATTTCACTCACAACTTCTCGTAAAATAGTAATTTTGGCTTTGCCTAAAGATCGACCGTTTTTATCCTGTAAATAACTATTCATTGAACCAGAAAAATCCGAAACAAGCATTAGCTCCACCGGAATCACAACGCCTTTTTCTTTAATCGCATAACTGGTATCGGATTCCAGTCTCACTCGATCTTTTTTCAGTTTATCTTCGCTAACCAAGGACTCACTCACAGGAAGCCAAAATTTACGGTTGACGCCACCTTGCACTTCACAAACAATGGGTTTACGACGCGCATACTCATTACCTGTAGGTAAATCTAACTCTTCACACGAATAATGAAAAGGTTTATCAATAGTGATTGGTGCATCAGATGAAGCATTGGCATTTTCTGAACGTAAATAAAGTTTGGCAATACCTTGGATAAGCTCTTGATTACGCTTTTCTTGTTTCGCCATAAATTCATTACCACCAAATTTTTCTTTATCTTGAGGCGATACTACTTGTCGATCAACATCACCATGTTTCTTATTTTCTCGGTAACCATTATTTTCAGCGACCAACGCTAAAGCAGCTTGATCCATTCCTTGGGCTAAACGCGCTTTATCAAGCACAACCCCAGTACCATCAACAGTAAATCCAATCAACGCTAACAATGGGAATGCCAGTAATGCAGTCATTACTGTATAGACCCCTAGCTCGTTCTTATAAAATTTTCTGATCGAATTATAGCAAGCGCGAATTAAATAAAGTGTTTTCATAAAGTTCCCTAACGATAATTTATCGTGATACTGACATTGATGATGATCTAATCAGCCCCATTGAACGCTCGGACTTATCTAGCAATATCGTTTCAAATAATCCTTGAGTTTCAACACAAAGAGTAATTTGATAAAGCGGTATTTTTCTTTCATTATTCAATTCCGAGCGAGGCGATAAATAGGATAAATCAGAAAGCCTTTTATAAGGCTGACAATCGCCAATAATATTTGGAATCCTCCGTCCAGAGCCATCTTGTGCCCAATATTCTAAAACAACATCGATCCTTTTATTACTATTCTGATCACCATAAATCAGTTTCTTAGCAAGCTTTTCAAACTGCTTATGATCGTCAATATTAATTTGTGCCACTCTGTCGTACAGCTGCGTACGTTCGCGCAGAATACTAACTAATGTGTAAGAAGCATTATCTAATTTACCTAATGTAGAACGTAGCATCACTAGATCAAAGAGAAATGCAAATAGCACTATCAGGAACATTGACATAAAAAGGAACTCTATAGTAACGGCACCCTTTTTATTTTTCCAAAAATGCTTGAACTTGACTAAACTTAGTTCTTTCATATATAGCTCGAAATAATGAGTAAATTTTCTATGGATTGATCCCAAGCGAACCTGGTCTTGCTCCTAACATAAATTGGGAACGCTCAAATTCCTGCACAACAACAAATTCACGGTTCAGTATCACCTGAGACCAAGACTCAGGAATAAATACTAACGGCACTATAAACTTATATTTATAAGTTAAAGAATACTGTGCTAAAGTCGCACGAGTCCCCGTAGGAGAAATTAACTCTCCTTTATGATTTTTTTGTGGTCGGCGAAATTTATTCAGTAGCAGATTTTTAATGCATTCCGTTTCTTTCTCACAGTCCACATACTGGACCTTTACATCAAATTTGTTATCTTCTAATAACGCCAAATATCCAATGGTCGATTCATCATGGAATTTTTTTTGGTTTGTCAGGGCTTTCCTAAATGCTTCTTCATAATTTCCAGAAATCGCTTGTTCATTTTTGGCAATTCTAACACTTTCCGTGATAGCTAAATCCCAATAAGCTGTCGCAATCGCTAATCGACAAAATTCAAAAATGAACATGACAATAAATAAATAGAACGCTATCGTCAAAGCAAACTCAACTGACGAAGTTCCTTTTATATTTGATAGAAACTTTTTCATATCAAATCCTTAGTGTTATCGTGTTACACCTTTTGATACATGTGTAGTTTTTTTCAATGCATTAATTAAATCATCTGGTGATGTATTTAAACGTTCTTTAACAATAATATCTTTAGCATAATCAAGATCACCATTTTTAACTAAAGCAAAAACAAGATTATGAATTAGTCGAGAATTCTTAACCCCATTTAAATATTGTGGTAATAGTAAAGAAACCGCATTATTAAAATCACCATTAATAATATTTAGCATAGCTAAATTATTAATTGCGACAATATCATTAATAAAAAACTCTCTCGCTTTGTTAATGTCATTTCTCGCACTAACTAAATTTCCATTTTGAGCGTGAGCAATACCTCTTAAATTATATACTTCTCCTTCATTAGGCGATTTTAATAAAAGCTGATTCGCCACAGAAATCGCTTCTTGGAAGTTTTCTAATTGAATTAAGTTCTTTATTTGTAATACTTTAGCTTGAACTCCGATCTTTGTATTGTTATCAAGTAATGGCTTTAAATAAAGCAACGAGGATTTACTATCACCACGTTGATAATATGTGCTAGATAATTTATAGCGTATCGCAGGATCTTCTTTCGTTTTCAGCACATCTCGATAGAGCGAAATAAGTGCGGAATAGTTTTGTGTACTTTCATATAAAGTCTCTTTTGCTGTTATTGACTCAGAGGACATCTTTTTTTGTGCCATCCCTTGCTGAGAATGATTAGCACAGCCAACGATAGATAAAGCTAAACTAACAAAAACGATTTTTTTGGTAAATTTAAAAAACATTTGGAAATACCCTCATTATACCTGGTGCTAAAATTAAAATGATTATTGGGAACATAATAAACAAAATTAGTGGAATACTCATCTTAGCCGATAAAGTACCTAACTTTTCCTCAATAATTAATAATTGTATCTCTCTGATATCCGCAGACAATTGAATTAAGTGAGAATAAATTGAAGAACCAAAATTTAAGCTCTGTTGTAAAACGGTACAAAACATTCTTATTTCTGTTGTAGGCAAGGAAATCGAAAGATCTTGTAACGCTTGTGACAATCCCGTAAGTTCAGATTTCCGAATAATCCTTAACATGACATAGGTCAGATCAGGATTAAGTTTCTTAAAATCGATTGCCACTTGTTTTAAAGCCGCATCAATACTAATCCCTGTTTGAACATTAACTGCGACCAAATCAATGAAACCAGGTAAATCGACCATGATTTTCTTCACCTTAGCTTTCAAAATAGAATTTGTCAGAATCCCTGGAATAACAATAATAAAGACTAAAATAAAAGATAGACCTATAACAAAATTGCCATCATTTTTTATTGCGTATAAATAATATAGTCCTGACAGTAATAATGTTACAAGCAGTTTTATACGTATGTTTTTATCCAAAACCGCTAACATTTTTAAAAAAGGATTATTATTAATAAGTAATAATTCTAACTCTATTTGTTGTTTTGTCTTATTCTTATCAACAGTCTCTTCTCCTTTTTCTTTTGGACGCTCTCCTGCTAGAATTTCTCGACTTCTTTCGAGTTTTTTCTTATGAGATAACGCAATTAACAAAACGGCAATCCCAAAAATAATTAAGAGAACATAAAACAAAATAATCTTCATTGTCATGTTGATTTCCTCATTAGCCACCAAATAATCAACATACCAAATGCTTCACTGCCAAACACATAATACAACACATACCGACCACTAGGATCATTAAGTAAAAAATCAAAGTTCTCAGGCATAGCGAATTGCATAAAGAGAAAAAAAGCAATTGGAAAACTTGCCACAATAAAAGCAGACATTCGAGCTTCAGAAGTCATTGCTTTTTTCTTTTGATCCATTTTTTTGCTGTCTGCAATCACGCGTCCTAAGCGTGTAATCACTTCCCTAATTTGTCCACCTTTGGAAAGGTTAGTCCTAATGATAGTAATAAAAAAGTAAAATTCTTTATATGGATAGCGACTATAACTATCTTCAAATACAGACATTGGTTCTTCCCCTAGAGCCAAGCGTTTATGTATAGCTTTAAATTCCTCCCCCAATTGCCCGGTTAAATCCTTACCACAACGCTCTAAAGATTGTAATAAACCTGCACCACCTGTCGCTGCAGCATTCATAATCTGAATGACTTCAGGAAACATTGCATTAAACATCTTCTGATTACGATATTGTCCTAACTTCCAAACTAAGACAATAAACATGCAAACAAAAATAAGTACAAATAGCCATCTTTCTAAACGAATATACGTTACATTAATAAAAAATAAAATCAAAAAGATAGCACTACTAATAAAAATATTCCTTGCTAATTTTTTTCTATCGCCACCAACAAAATAATATTGCCATAATTGAATTTTTTTCTTGATTTCTGCAATACGATTTTTGTTTTTATCAAGAGAAACATCATGTGGATGAATTTTTCTTCTCGTTTTTCTCCAGCCTAGAGCTGTATATAAAAATAAAATAGCACCAAAAGCGAGAATAAAATAATACATTAAAGTCATTTACCCTCCTTCAAAAATACTTTGTAGCTCTGCACTTAAATTAAATACTTGTGCATTCTGATAGACTACTGAACGCGTTAATAAACCATGAGAAATAAATTCTCCCGTAATTTTTCCATTTTCATCACGATATTTACTTGGTTGATAGGAAAAAATATCTTGCATAACAATTTGCCCATTTTCCATTCCCATCAATTCGGTAATATTCATGATTTTCCGCGAACCATCATTCAAACGCGATGCTTGCACAATAATATTTACTGCAGAAGCAATATTACGGCGAATGGCTTCAAGCGGTAAAGAGGCATTAGACATCATGACCATACTTTCCAAACGTGCAGTGGCATCACGAGGGCTATTCGCGTGAAGTGTAGACATTGACCCATCATGCCCCGTATTCATCGCCTGCAACATCTGGAAGGCTTCTCCACCACGACATTCCCCCACAATAATACGTTCAGGACGCATACGTAGTGCATTAATAACGAGGTCTTGCATAGTAATTTCGCCTGTACGCTCCACACCGGCTAAGCGAGTTTCTAAACGCACTACATGAGGTTGTTCTAGTCTTAACTCAGCAGTATCCTCTAACGTAATAACCCGCTCTTGTGGAGAAATATAGTTTGATAAGGCATTTAATAATGTAGTTTTCCCTGAACCTGTACCACCGGAAACAATAATATTCACGCGAGAACGTGCAGCGATAATCAAAAAATTCGCCATTTCACGGGTCATTGAACCAAAATTGACTAATTCTTGTAATGTTTTCTTTGATTTACTAAATTTACGAATAGAGATTGAGGTTCCATCTAATGCAATTGGTGCAATCACAACATTAAGACGGCTCCCATCAGGTAATCGGGAATCCACTAATGGACTTCCATCATCAATACGTCTTCCTACTCTTGCCACTAACCTTTTAGCAATATCCGTTAACTGCTCATTACTAATGAACTTTTTATCTGTTTTTTCTAGAATACCCGCTCGCTCAACCCAAACATCATCTGGGCCGTTCACTAAAATATCATTGACTGTTTCGTCTTCCATTAATTCTCTAATGGGACCATATCCACCAATCTCATCAGCTATGCTTTCTGCCATAAGTAAAGCATCCGCTGAGGTAATATAAATATTTCCTTTCCCAGCAACTTTATAAACGACTTGCACCAACTCGTCTACAAGCTTATCGCGTTCACTTTGAATTTCATCAATCTTTTCAATATCAAGATTACTTAACAATTCATTTCTAAAAAAAACTTGTTGCTCTCTAGTTAACATATTAGATGTTCTTCTTCAATTAATTACCCATTATCGCTTTTTTTAACGATGAAAATAAACTTTGTCTCTCTTTCTTTTGTTTATGACGGGAGACCGCACCAACGACTTTCATCATGAGTGTATTAATTTCTTTTTTACCGACACGACCGAAATCAATATCTAATACTGTTTTAGCATCTGTTTTTTTCAAAAACGGAATGACAACATCAACTGGACATTTTAATAAAGTCTCAATATCACTAATCGCCATTAATTTAGATGTTTCTAATCTATTATCCGATATGCATATGAAAGTACGAATTGGTTTGCCAGTAGTACTTCTCATTCTTTCACATTCATCTAAAAATTGTTTGGCAACCCGTAATGCCACGATGCTACGCTCTACCACTAAGACAAAACTGTTGCTATATTCTAAAAACTTAACAAAATCATCTTTAGCAACATTGAAAATGGGCTGATCATAAATAATAAAATTATATTTATCTGTCGTCGAAACAGATAAACGAGCAGGAATACCATTAAACAAATCTAAATTGCTCGTTGATTCAACAATATCACCTTGCAATTTCTTATCAAAGGCAAGATCCAGATCTTGGGAACCATTAGGACCTTGTGCTAACAAAACTGGCACTTTTTTATTTGTGACTATTTCATTAGCTAAATGAGCACTAATTAAGCTTGCACCAGAACCACCTTTACAACTAAGAACAGAAATTCTCACTGTATGGCGAACTAAAGGAATATTCACACCAGACACAATTTTCTCAGCCATTTGGCTCAATTGAGTACCTGAGTGAAAATAAAGCACGCCCTCTTCTAATAGTTTTTGAGCTAAAGAAATAGAGTCGCTTTCACCAATAACACAACACCATACACTTTGAGGAACGATACTATAAATATTTTCCGCTATAACTTTAATATCTGTTTCATGTCCTATATCGACAATCACCCCCAATGTTTCTTCTGCTAAGAAGGCTAAATCTGCAGATAAAAAGAAGTCCGCATCAATAATTTCTAGATTTTCTAATCCTCGAGTCCTTAATATTTGTGCAACATCATTTTGAATATCCCCTCGATTAGAGACAACAATGATCTTTCTCGCACTATCTACAGTAATATTTTCCTTATCAAGTAATAACATAAAGCGAACCTTCTTATTAATATTTTAATTGAATGCGCTGATTACTTTTTGTTGCACAAGGGTTTATCCCATCCCAACTCATCATATCTTCCGCTGTATCGATTCGACAATTAGCACGTTTTGTACCAATTCTTGATACCTCAACATAAAGTGGATAAAGCGCTTTCTTATATTCACTCCGTACAAGCTTAACAGATTTCGCTTCAATGCCTTTGTTGATCAAAAATTTACGCATACCTGTGGCCTTTTTTTGTGATTCTTTAGTCGACCAAATAATATCAATACGCTTATTCCTATCACTACCCACATCTCTAAGCACTGAGTAAAGTACATTATGGTAAACTACATCGGAATATTCTGATATCACATAACGATTCACTAACTGTGTACGACTCCATCCATCTAACTGTACAGGTTGTGCTATATTTGTATTCGTTGCTAATTCATTTTTAGAAGAGGCTATACCTTGTGTAGAATACATTAATGCGACAAAGACAATACTAGTAACTAACTTTCTCATTGGATGAATCCTCCATTTCTTAAGAAATTAGTGCTTAATGTTTTATGGTACACATTTTTAATCGGGGTTAAATTAAAAAAGCGCTCCATCGTCCCTGTTTGTTCAAAGGTAGGATATAAAATATCACTTTCCTGTACAGGTTTTACGACATTCACCGTCGCAACGATCACGAGCTCTTTATCTTCACGATCTGTTCTCGCATTACGGAAAAAGGAGCCTAATATTGGAATATCGCCTAATAATGGTACCTTATTTATGCCTTCCGCATCCTGAGAACTAAAGAGCCCACCAATAATAAAGCTTTCGCCATCCGCAATTTCAAAAATCGATTTTGCACGACGAGTATTAAAATAAGGCACTGTCCCAACACTATCATAAGCATAACTTCCCGCTATCGTACTTACACTTTGATCGAGCGCTAAGCGAATACGTTTATTCTTTTGTACTTTTGCCCCTACAATCAACTTTACACCAAATTCTTTATAAATAATTGTGGCACTACCCTCTTTATCTCTTTGAGCAAAGGGCAATTCCCCCCCAACTAAAATATCTGCCGTTTCGCCTGATAAAAGAGAAATACTTGGCTCAGCTAAAATCTTGCCGTTATCTTGATTATTTAAAGCATTAATGAAAGCTGAAACACCGGTTGCATTTAAATTAAGCGTAGCCCCATTACTACCAGCAAAACCGCCACTTAAAGAAACACTTCCGCCAAGTAAAGGGCCACTATGGACGCCAACCACTCGTCCCCAGTTGATACCTAAAGCTTCAGTCAATTTCTTATTGACTTCAACGACAGAGAGTTTCACATTAATTTGTGTGGAGTCTGTCACATTGGCATTGTTAATCACACCATCAAATTGATATTTATCCAAAAACGGAATATATTCCTTTTCACCTTCAGAGCGCTTAAACATTGTTTCTGTGACTTTTTTGCCATTTCCTAAGGCCTCACCCACAATACGATGCGCTTCTTCACTTTCCTCTTGCGTCCGTGCTTTCCCTTCTATCACATAAGCCTTACCCACTTTTTTAACCGAAAGGTCTGAATTCGGAAAGCGTGCTTTAATTTGACGATTTGTATCAGATATATCGTTGATATTACTAATTAGTGGATTCACATTGATAAAATCCGTGGTCAATGGTTTACCATCTTGACCGAATGCCGTGACTTCCGCTCTTCCTTCTTCTTTGGCATAAATAATAAAACTGTTATCATCTAAGATTTCATAATCGGCTACGGAAGGCGAAGAGACAAAAATAGTATCAATTTTCTCGTCAGTACGAACAAGTTTTGTGCCACCTTGTTCTAAATTGAATGTTTTGGAATACAATAATGACGGCCAAATCAATCCGCTTCCAATTAATAAAACAGAAAGCCATTTTTTTGTTATACATTTATTATTCATGATTTGTTACCTCTTAATTTTCTAATAAACACACCACGGTTATTTGAACTTTCTGCCTCATCAACTGAAGGCAACACAATTAATTTAGAGTCTTTCTCAAGTTCATAAAACATTTTGGCTTGATTCGCATTGACTTTAAGACTGATATAACCAATATATTCGCCAGCTAATTCATCTTCTTTTTTTGCAGAATCATTATTTTCATCTAGTACCTGAAATACATAGACTTGCAATACTAAAAGCTTATTAATGATTTTTATTAAGCTATTTTTATCAATACTTTCTTCTCTTGCACGATAGGCAATTTTTTGGTTATACACCGACACATAGTCACCACTGCGTAAAGTATCCAAAATATAACGTTCCGTTGGTTTTAGATAAATTCTAAATGCAATTTCTTGCTTGGTATCTAAACTTGATAACAAAAACCTCGCATCATTAGGTGAAATAACAGTGGAAGGAGAAAGTAAAGAACCCGACTTCAAATTTTCGGCAACTAAATGACCTTGAAGCGTTTTAAATTTTGAAAGCGCTAACACATCAGTTAAATCATTGTTTATCAGTGGATTATCTTCCGTCACTTTAATTTCAGTTAACGTATAATCTTCAACCTGTAATAAACTACCTGCATGAATATCACGTTTAAGCTCTGCAAGGGTAATTAATTTTTCGGGTTTCTTTTCAGCTTCAGATACAGCCACGCCACCTTCGCCAATACTTGAACTATCCCCAGTTGGCATAAATAAGATTCCGCCTACACCGACAACCAGCGTAAGAAGAGAAATGATAAATAGCATTCTATAATTCATTATAGCCCCTTAAATTTTTATATCGTTTATCTTGTAAAGAATTTAGCTAAATAAGAATATATTGGTTAGAAAACCACAACTAATTGCGACACCATAAGGCAAACCATGTTGCTTGATGGAATTTCTAAAAAAAAGAAATCCAATGATAATTAAAAATAGACCCGAAAATGCTGTAAAAAGAAAAAAGTATATTATTTGCGAATGAGGTACCGTTAACATTAGCACTGACATCAGCTTGATATCACCGGCACCCATAACGCCAAATGTAAATAACAAAAAACCAATCACTAAGGTTAATAATGCAGGCAGAAAGAAAATCTGTTTATGTTGAAGCCATGCTAGGGGTAAAATAACTAAAAGTAATAAAAACACAATCCTATTACTAATAATTCTTGACCGTATATCCGTCCAAGAAAGAATTATTAATAATATTATTGTCACACAGTAAAGAGAAAAGATAATAATATCACTCACGGCTTCCAAACCTAAAAACAGTTACTTATTTCAATGCATTCACTACTGTAGACTTTAACAAGTCAAATTTCGCTTGGATAGCTAAAACAAGCCCATTGTCATTATATAGCATTGATACAATAAAAACGGCGATTACCGCGGAAATAAGCCCATATTCAATTGACGTAATCCCTTTTTGACATTTGAAAAAATTGGAAAAACACAACATACTTGATTACAACTCCTAATTAAGAGCTAGCTTAGCTATAAATACTTAGTAAACTAGCTCTTAAAGAACATTAATTAATCACTTATTGCTTGGTTACTGTCGCTGAAGTTACTGAAGTAGTTAACTCTGTAAATTTAGTTTGAAGTGATTTTACTAAACCTTTGTCACCATAGAATGCTGCCACGATTAATACTGCCACAGCCACAGCGATTAAACCGTATTCAATCGCAGTCACACCGCGCTCGTCTTTCTTGAATGCGCGAATCGATTCAGTTACAGCAATGTAAGCTTGAGTTGTTAATTTACTAAACATTTTTATGCTCCTAAGTTTAATTTAAAAATAATATTTTTTCTCATCAGAGAGGTGATTATTACCTAGTGATTAGTGATAATGGCATAAGAAAACATTTTTAATCACCAAATAATCTGGGGGAATTTTAATCATAATTGCTGACGAACTGAAATAAAAAAATAAATAAAAACAACTGGTCGGATGAGTTGAGAGTGACACGATATATAACCACTGTATTTTTTATGCCCAGCATCAAGA
>JBLUWJ010000020.1:0-38515 GCA_049888895.1 Bisgaard Taxon 45
GTATTATGACATCCCTTTATAGAATTGGTTGTAAAATGACATTTTTTTATTTTTCAATAAGTTATAAAAAATCCATAAAAAAAAACGAATTTTTTTCTAAAATTGTGAGGTTTAAATCTTAACAAATATAACTCTGTGTAAAACTTACATTTTTTAAATCAAAAACTGTTACAAAATTGTGATAAAATTGACCGCACTTTGAATAGAATGTTAACAAGACTATGACAGATAAAATCAATACAAAACCCTTTATTTTGCATTCGGACTTTTCGCCTTCAGGGGATCAGCCACAAGCCATTACGCAGCTGATTGAGGGGCTTGAAAATGGGCTAGCCCACCAAACGCTATTGGGGGTGACGGGATCAGGGAAAACCTTTACGATTGCCAATGTGATCGCGCAATTAAATCGCCCAGCTATGCTACTCGCACCCAATAAAACCCTTGCAGCTCAGCTTTATGCAGAAATGAAAGCATTTTTTCCAGAAAATGCAGTTGAGTATTTTGTGTCTTATTATGATTATTATCAACCAGAAGCTTATGTACCAAGTAGCGATACCTTTATTGAGAAAGATGCCTCAATTAATGAGCAAATCGAACAAATGCGTTTATCCGCTACAAAATCATTTTTAGAACGTCGAGATACTATCGTTGTCGCCTCCGTTTCGGCTATTTATGGTCTGGGTGATCCAGACTCTTATTTAAAAATGATGTTACATTTACAAACCGGTGCCATCATTAATCAGCGCCAAATTTTGGCTCAGCTAGCTGAATTGCAATATACGCGTAATGATCAGGCTTTTCAGCGAGGCACATTCCGCGTGCGTGGTGAAATTATCGATATTTTCCCTGCCGAATCCGATGACAAAGCGGTACGGATTGAGTTATTTGATGATGAAATCGAACGTTTAAGCTTGTTTGATCCACTGACGGGCACAAGTTTTGGTGCAGTACCTCGTTATACTATTTATCCGAAAACCCATTATGTGACGCCAAGAGAACGGATTTTAGACGCCATTGAAAAAATTAAACAAGAGCTCGCAGAACGGAAGAAATTTTTATTAGAAAACAATAAATTATTAGAAGAACAACGGATTACACAACGTACTCAATTTGATATTGAAATGATGAATGAGCTCGGTTATTGCTCGGGCATTGAAAACTATTCACGCTATTTATCGGGGCGTAACGAAGGCGAGCCACCACCAACCTTATTTGATTATATGCCTTCTGATGCGTTGCTGATTATCGATGAATCCCACGTCACTGTTCCGCAAATTGGTGGAATGTATCGTGGTGATCGTTCTCGTAAAGAAACGCTAGTGGAATATGGCTTCCGTTTACCTTCAGCATTGGATAATCGCCCTTTACGTTTTGAGGAATTTGAACGTTTAGCCCCCCAAACGATTTATGTCTCCGCCACACCGGGTCCTTATGAATTAGAAAAATCCGCTGGGGAAATTATAGATCAAGTAGTGCGTCCAACAGGCTTATTGGATCCCGAAATTGAAATTCGTCCAGTGGCGATTCAAGTCGATGATTTACTGTCTGAAGCTCGCCAAAGAGCGGATCAAAATGAACGTGTTTTAGTCACGACACTGACCAAGAAAATGGCGGAAGATTTGACCGATTATTTAGATGAACATGGCATTCGTGTCCGTTATTTACATTCGGATATTGATACGGTAGAGCGGGTAGAAATTATCCGTGATCTGCGATTAGGGGAATTTGACGTGTTAGTTGGGATCAACTTATTGCGTGAAGGATTGGATATTCCGGAAGTGTCTTTGGTGGCGATTTTAGATGCCGATAAAGAAGGCTTCTTACGTTCAGAACGTTCCTTAATTCAGACAATTGGACGCGCAGCGCGTAATTTAAAAGGGAAAGCGATTTTATATGCGGATCGCATTACTCATTCAATGGAAAAAGCCATCACTGAAACCAATCGTCGTCGTGAAAAACAAATGAAATATAATGAAACGCGCGGGATTGTGCCACAGGCATTGAATAAGAAAGTCGGCGAGTTACTGGATATTGGACAAGGTGCCAACTACAAAGCAAAATCGCGTCAACAAACGAAAAAAGTGGAAGAAACGCCCGCACTTTATACCACGCCACAAACCGCGAAAGAATATCAGCAACAGATTAAAAAATTAGAACAACAAATGTATAAATTTGCGCAAGATTTGGAATTTGAGAAAGCCGCGGCCGTGCGCGATCAATTACAACAGTTACGTGAACATTTCTTTGAGGTGCAATAAAGCAAGTTAACTATGTTAGATGAAAACTTAAGTCAACGCTTTTTGGCAGTTGCAGGACCGGCGATTGAATTAGCCAAACAGAAAAAGATCAAAGCGGCTTTATTAACCTTAGAAAAAGTGGATATCGATCAAGCGTTTGAACCAGATCTCTACCATCTTGTCGAAATTCAAAAAGCGGCACTCTTGGAGCTATTGGAAAAAGAGAAACCGACAAAAATGTTGCGTAATTTTGACACCGTTTTAGCTATGTACCGTGCTGTGCCAATGGACAATAAAAGGGTATATCGTTCTGCACAAATGCAATTAGCCAATCTATTGATTAATTTGAAACGTGTTGATGAGCTGGAACAGCTTTATCAAGATTTTGCGGCACAACAAGACTTAGATGGGGAAGATAAACTGTTTTTAAGCTCGGTGTTGATTAGTCTTAATAAGCTTGATGCGTCGCTAAAGATGTTGGATTCAATAACACATCGTGAGGGCGCCACTATTTTTGCTACGGCAAAAACCAATGCGGCACTTATCCTCAAAAACTTAAAACGCTACCAAGAATGTATTCGCACTTGTACGCGGGTTTCCGCTGACGACGATATGCATATGTATGCCAAAGCCCAGCTGATTTGGGCGGAGGCGTTATGTCGTTTAGGGCGTAGAGAGGAAGCGTTTGAGGTGTATAAACGATTAAGACCGTTCCATCAGCCTTTTTATTCAGAAGCCAGATGGCAACTGTTTATTAAATTTCCTGTACGTGCGATTCGGGAGAATATTTTGGCGTTTTTTGGTAAGGCATAGTAATGCTTTACCAAAATGCTTGTGATTTTAGGTTGAAGGGGGAGCACACAATAACTTCTTCGGAATAATAAAAGAAAAACAGCTTCCTTCGCCTTCTTTACTTTCAATCTCCAGTTGGGCGTGATGATGTTCAAGGGCATGTTTAACGATCGCCAAACCTAAACCGTGGCCGCCAGTTTGGTTGCTACGGGATTCATCAACACGGTAAAAACGCTCAGTTAAATGATATAAGTGATGTTCCGCAATACCTATTCCATTATCAGATACACTAAATTTTGCCCCGTCGGTACAGTATTGCCAACTGACGTTGATTTGGCAATGTTCACCAGAATGCTTGAGGGCATTATAAATGAGGTTTGAAACCGCACTTTGTAACTGACTTTCATCCCCTAATACATAAATATCTGGTTCAATCTCAAAGTGGATATGATGATGAGAGTGATTTAAAAAGTTAGCGTTCTCTTTTAAGTTTAAAATCAACCGTGACATATTCACGGGTTCATGTTCCTGATTAGACGAGCTTTCAATTTTTGCTAATACATTGAGCTGTTGCAGTAAATTTGCCATTCGCTGGCTTTGTGTTTGCATGGCTTGGATGGCTTTTTGTGCTAATGGGCTGTGATCCTTTTCTGTTTCCAGTAATTCTAAGTAACCTTGTAGTACCGTCAACGGGGTACGTAATTCATGGTTGATATTCGATAAAAAGGTTTGGCGAGAATGTAATAAACGGATCATTTGTGTGACATCGCGCGCAATAATCACTCGGGATTCATTATCATAATGATTAATGTTGATCTCAATATAGCGGTTCTCATTGGTTAATAACACTAAAGGTCGTTTGCGTGTGGTTTGGTAAAAGTAGTGTTTAAACTCGTTGTAAAAAATGACATTAAAGATACTTTTACTGTTTATTTTCTTGCTCCAATAGAACAAGAACATTTCTTGTGAGGCGTTATTGCACCAAGAGATATTGCCTTCATTGTCACAAATGATAATGGCATCGGGAAGGTATTGAATATTTTTATTTAATTTGGACAGTAAACGTAAGGTTTTAATTTTTTCCCTGCGATTTTTACTTTTATAGTAGGCAGTGGTTTGAGAAATATTATCAAGCAGATGTGTTTTTTTTAAGTTATCTTTAACATCTGGATTGAGCATTTTAAGCAGTTTAAATTCATTATAGTGATGAAAAATTAGAAAGCAGAGGAGCGCTGCAATAAACCAAAATGCAAAGGATTGGGCAAAATAAGAAAAAAGACTAGCGATCAGTAGGCTTATTGCTAATTCGATAAAAAAATATTTAATTGAAAACGTTCTTCTCATTTTAGATCGTCCGTAAAATGGTGAGAAAAACGATAACCTGCCCCACGCACGGTTTGGATATAGCGATCAAATCCATATTGCTCAAGGCTTTTACGTAAGCGACGAATATAGCTATCTACTGTTCGGTCTTCCACATAAATATCATTGCCCCAAATAAAATCTAATAGCTGTTCACGCGTATAGACTTTTTCTGGGTGGGTCATGAGAAATTTAAGCAGTTTAAATTCAGTGGAACTGAGGTTAATCACCTTTTTTTGATAGCTGACACGTAAGGCATCCTGATCTAAGGTCAGTCCGTTGATCTCAATGCTATTCTGGCTTTGTTCATAAACACGTCGGATCACAGCTTCAATTCTAGCAAGTAAGATTTTAGGTGAGAAAGGTTTAGTGATGTAGTCATCCGCGCCCGTATTTAAGCAGGTAATACAATCTTCTTCCTCGCTCCGTGCGGTAAGCATGATGACCGGGATACTTTCGGTGTTTTCTTGTTTTTTTAAAAACTGAATGAATTGGATCCCTGAACGGCCAGGCAACATCCAGTCTAATAAAATAAGTTGAGGTTTTTCTGCTAATTTTTTGACCGCACTTTGATAATCAGCCGCTTCAATAATGTCATAACCTTGTTGTGTTAAGAATAGGCTGATCATTTCTCGAATCGCACTTTCATCTTCCACTACCAGTATTTTTGTCATATGCGCCTCACTTTATACCATGTAAGGGGGAGGAAACATTATCCTCATCTAACAATGAGGATAAGTCCATAATCTGTTTGATTTTAATTAAAATTCTGCCAGATGCAATTTGATTTTGTTGGTTTTTTATCCCATGCGACCTTTGATATAATCTTCTGTGCGTTGAAGTCTTGGTTTATCGAAGATTGTTGGGGTTTCATCAAATTCAATTAACTCGCCCAGATACATAAACGCGGTGTAATCAGAACAACGGGCTGCTTGTTGCATATTATGAGTGACCATCGCAACGGTATAATCGTGTTTGAGTTCTGCAATTAATTCCTCGATTTTTGCGGTCGAAATCGGATCGAGTGCGGAACAGGGCTCATCAAGGAGTAACACTTCGGGTTTAATCGCAATGCCACGCGCAATGCATAAGCGTTGTTGTTGACCGCCGGATAAGCTGTCGCCACTTTGATTTAATTTGTCTTTGACTTCATTCCATAACGCGGCTTTGCTTAATGCCCATTCCACACGATCATTCAGATCTGCTTTACTTAATTTCTCGAATAAACGGATACCAAATGCCACATTGTCATAAATTGACATCGGGAACGGGGTGGGTTTTTGGAATACCATACCGACTTTAGCGCGAATCAGCGAAATATCCATCGGTGACGTTAATAAATTTTCACCGTCTAATTTGATTTCACCAGTGGCGTGTTGGTTTGGATACAGCTCAAAAATACGATTAAACGAACGAAGTAAGGTCGATTTACCACAGCCAGAAGGCCCAATAAACGCAGTCACTTTGTGTTTCGCAATGCGCATATTGATATTTTTTAACGCATGAAAATTACCATAGTGGAAGTTGAGGTTATTGACTTCTAATTTTGTGTCTTCAAGTTGGATAATTTGAGTATTCATTTTGATTTCTCCCGTTTTTATTTCGATTTCTGTGGAAAGAAAAGGCGTGCAAAAATATTAAGTAATAAAACAAATAGGGTAATTAAGGTTGCCCCCGCCCAAGCTAGCTCGTTCCAATCTTGGAATGGACTCGCAGCAAATTGATAGATCACAATGGGGATATTGGCCATGGGTCCATTCATATCAAAGGAGGTAAATTGATTTGACAGGGCTGTAAAGAGTAATGGTGCTGTTTCCCCTGAAATACGCGCAATGGACAATAGTACTCCGGTTAAGATCCCCGCACGCGCAGAGCGATAACAGATCATGGTAATCACCCGCCATTGTGGACAGCCTAAAGAGGCAGCGGCTTCACGTAAATTATTCGGTACAAGATTGAGCATATTATCGGTTGTCCGGACGACGACAGGAATAATGATGATGGCTAAAGCAAATGCCCCTGCCCAACCAGAATAGTGTTTCACTTGTGACACATAAATAGCATAAATAAATAGCCCAATCACGATAGAGGGCGCGGAAAGTAACACATCGTTTAAAAACCGCGTCACTTTGGCTAATTGGCTATAACGTCCGTATTCTGCGAGATAAGTGCCGGCGAGAATACCGATAGGGGTGCCAATCAACGTACTGACGACAATCATCAGCATGGAACCAATAATGGCATTCAGTAAGCCGCCTTTTTCACCCGGTCCCGGTGTTTTTTCTAAGAAAAGTTCTAAGGATAACGCGGGAATGCCTTTCGTAATTAATGTAAACAAAATCCAACATAGCCAAAATAAGCCAAAGAAAACGGCAAGACATGACAGGGTAAGCATCAGCTTATTTTTCAGTTTACGGCAATGGAAATGGGTTTTACACATTTATCTTCGTCCTTCTTTTTTTTCAATACGCATAATTAATAACCGTGAAATGGATAACACGACGGTGGTGATTAAAAAGAGAATTAAGCCTAATTCCATTAAAGCGGATTTTTGCAATCCACTGGCTTCGTTAAACTCATTAGCGATCGCGGAGGCGATCGAGGTGGAGGGGGAAAATAAGGATTCTGGTAAATGGAAGGCATTGCCAATCACAAAGGTCACTGCCATGGTTTCGCCCAGTGCGCGCCCTAAACCGAGCATAATGCCACCAACAACGCCAGTTTTGGTATAAGGTAACACCACTTTCCACATCACTTCCCATGTAGTTGATCCTAATCCATAAGCCGATTCTTTCAGAATGGCGGGAACAATAGTAAACACATCGCGCATAACAGAGGCGATGAAGGGAATAATCATAATGGCTAGCACCAGTCCGGCGGTGAATAACCCAATGCCAAAAGGCGCACCCGCAAATAAATAACTGAGCATAGGCAAATCACCAAACCAGTCGATTAAGGCCGGTTGGATGTGTTCTTGGAAAAGTGGCACAAAAATGAAGAGCCCCCACATACCATAAATAATCGAAGGAATTGCCGCGAGCATTTCAATGGCGGTGCCGATAGGACGTCTTAGCCATTCCGGTGCTAATTCAGTTAAGAAAATCGCAATACCAAAGGAAATGGGCACGGCGATAAGCAGGGCTAAAAATGAGGTAATTAACGTGCCTACAATGGGAATCAGGGCACCGTAACGTTCTTGAACAGGGTTCCAATCATCTGACCATAAAAAAGACAAACCAAATGATGTGATGGCATCCCAACTACCAAAGACTAAGGAAACCATCACGGCGGCGAGCAGTAAAAAGACGAACACCGCGAAAAAACGCGTGGTATGCTTAAAAAAGAGTTCAATAATATGATGATGTAAGCGGTCGGGTTCCGCTTGGGTTTTGTGTCGTGGCATAATCACCCTCTTATCGTGATTGGATAAATAGGGCAGATGGTTTTATCTGCCCTCTGCATTTCATTATTGCCAAAGCGTTTTTCCGTCACTGGATTTCACCTCTGTTTTCCATTGTGCTTGGATTTTTTGTATCACTTCCTCTGGGAGCGGAACATAATCCAATTCAGTTGCCGCCATTTTCCCTTGCTTGAAGGCCCAATCAAAGAAATCAAAGACGGCTTTCGTGGTCTCTGATTTGTCTGTATTTTTATGCAACAAGATGAAACTTGCCGCAGTCACTGGCCATGATTTTTCACCACCTTCATTGGTCAAAATAACGCCCATTCCGACCGCACTTTCCCATTGTGCATTGGCCGCCGCCGCCATAAAACTTTCTGCTGAAGGCTGTACAAATTGACCAGCTTTATTTTGTAGTGATGCCCACGCAAGGTGGTTTTGTTTCGCGTATGCATACTCCACATAACCAATGGCGTATTTGATTTTGCTGACATAGGCTGCGACACCTTCGTTCCCTTTGCCACCTTGTCCCGTCGGCCATTTCACCGATTTACCTTGACCGACTTTGTCTTTCCATTCTGGAGAGACTTTAGACAGATAATTGGTCCAACCAAATGTGGTGCCAGACCCATCAGAACGATGGACAACGATAATGGCTTTATCGGGTAAATTCGTACCTTGATTTAATGTGGCAATGGCGGGATCATTCCATTTTTTAATGTTGCCTAAGAAAATATTGGCGAGGACTTCACCTGAAAGTTTAAGCTGTCCTGCCTTCACTTCCGGTAAGTTCACCACTGGGACCGTTCCCCCAATAATGGCGGGAAACTGTAATAATTGATGTTGTGCTAACAGTTCTGCTTTCATCGGATCATCCGAAGCACCAAAATCAATCGTTTTGGCGATAATTTGTTGTTGACCACCACCCGATCCAATTGATTGGTAATTTACTTTATTACCGGTTTGTTTTTCATACATAGATGCCCATTTGGCATAGATTGGATACGGAAAAGAAGCGCCTGCACCAGTAATCGTTTGTGCGTTGGCGGTAAAAGCGAATGCAGCTAACAGAATAGCGCAAAGCATTGCACGTTTTGTCATAGAGCTTACTCCTTTGAGTGTCTTTTCAATGACTACCATGTGGTAGCGAAAGTGATTGTAATAAGCAAATATGACAGTTTGATGACAGGTGTGTGACAGATGATAAGGCAAAAAGTGCGGTGGTTTTTGTTAGATTTTTGGACACATGCAAGATGAGCAGATGATTTTATAATCAATCTTGATACAATTCATTTTTTCTACCAAATTCGCCTTGAAACTTGTGTATAATGCCCCATATTGAAAAAACATCTAAAAAATAGAAGAAGTTTATGGGAAAGAAAAAACGTTCAGCGAGTTCTTCTCGTTGGCTCAATGAGCATTTTAAAGATCCGTTTGTCCAGAAAGCACATAAACAAAAATTGCGTTCACGTGCCTATTTTAAGTTAGATGAGATCCAACAAACTGACCGTTTATTCAAGCCCGGTATGACTGTAGTGGATTTAGGTGCAGCACCGGGGGGGTGGTCACAGTATGTGGTCAGTCAAATTGGTGGCAGTGGTCGTATTATTGCTTGTGATATTTTGGAAATGGATCCCATTGTTGGGGTCGATTTTTTACAAGGCGATTTTCGTGATGAAAAAGTGTTAGCCGCCTTATTAGAGCGTGTTGGTGAAGGTAAAGTGGACGTGGTGATGTCAGATATGGCACCGAATTTTAGTGGTATGCCGTCAGTGGACATTCCTCGTGCGATGTATTTAGTTGAACTCGCGTTAGATATGTGTAAACAAGTGCTTGCGACGAAAGGCAGTTTTGTCGTAAAAGTTTTTCAGGGTGAAGGTTTTGATGAATACTTGAGAGAAATTCGTTCTCTTTTTAGTGTTGTAAAAGTACGGAAACCTGAGGCTTCTCGAGGTCGTTCTCGTGAGGTGTATATTGTTGCAACAGGTTATAAAGGATAGGCTTACTTAAGTTAAGTAAGTTTATTCGTTAATAGCTATTAATGGGATAATTTCCAATTTCTTTACAGATATAGTAATCTTTAGCAACAAATTATTAACGTTAAACAATAAAGAGGTCAAACCTTGAACGATATGGTAAAAAATTTAGTCCTTTGGATTGTGGTCGCTGTCGTAATGATGACTGCATACCAAGGCTTTAATTCAAGCTCGTCAGGAAATACCACTGACTATACTACCTTCATTACTGATTTGGGTAACGATCAAGTTCGTCATGCCCGTTTTGATTATAATGAAATTTTTGTCACGAAAACCGATGGCAGTAAATATACGACAGTGATGCCATTAAATGATGATAAGTTACTTAATGATCTTCTTAACAAGAAAGTCAAAGTCGAAGGGACATTACCAGAAAAACGGGGTTTATTCTCGCAAATTTTAATTTCTTGGTTCCCAATGCTGTTACTTATCGGGGTGTGGTTCTTCTTTATGCGTCAGATGCAAGGTGGTGGCGGTAAAGCCATGAGTTTTGGTAAAAGCCGTGCCAGAATGATGACGCAAGAACAGATTAAGACCACTTTTGCTGATGTGGCGGGTTGTGATGAAGCTAAAGAAGAAGTGGGCGAAATTGTGGATTTCTTACGTGATCCAGGTAAATTCCAAAAACTCGGTGGTAAAATTCCTAAAGGGATTTTAATGGTTGGACCACCAGGAACGGGTAAAACACTATTAGCAAAAGCCATTGCAGGTGAAGCAAAAGTGCCTTTCTTTACCATTTCAGGTTCAGACTTCGTTGAAATGTTCGTGGGGGTTGGTGCTTCGCGTGTCCGTGATATGTTTGAACAAGCGAAGAAAAATGCACCTTGTTTAATTTTTATCGATGAAATTGATGCCGTTGGTCGTCAGCGTGGTGCCGGTTTAGGGGGGGGACACGATGAACGTGAACAAACCTTAAACCAAATGTTAGTCGAAATGGACGGCTTTGAGGGCAATGAAGGTGTGATCGTGATTGCAGCGACAAACCGCCCAGATGTACTTGATCCTGCATTAACACGACCTGGTCGTTTTGACCGTCAAGTGGTCGTGGGCTTACCTGATGTGCGTGGTCGTGAACAAATCTTAAAAGTGCATATGCGTCGTGTGCCGATTGCGCCAGATGTGGATGCCATGACACTTGCACGTGGTACACCGGGGTATTCGGGGGCAGATTTAGCCAACTTAGTCAACGAAGCCGCGTTATTTGCAGCACGTACAAATAAACGTTTGGTCACGATGCTTGAGTTTGAAAAAGCGAAAGATAAAATCAATATGGGACCTGAGCGTCGCACCATGATCATGACGGAGAAGCAGAAAGAATCGACTGCTTATCATGAAGCAGGACATGCTATTGTAGGATACATTGTGCCAGAACATGATCCTGTACATAAAGTGACAATTATTCCACGTGGACGGGCATTAGGGGTGACTTTCTTTTTACCAGAAGGCGATCAAATCAGTATTAGCCAAAAACAACTAGAAAGTAAGTTGTCTACGTTATATGCAGGACGTTTGGCAGAAGAGTTGATTTACGGTGAAGAAAATATCTCAACAGGTGCCTCAAACGATATTAAAGTCGCAACCAATATTGCGCGTAATATGGTGACCCAATGGGGATTCTCTGACAAATTAGGGCCAATTCTGTATTCAGAAGATGACGGTGAAGTGTTCTTAGGTCGTTCAATGGCAAAAGCAAAACATATGTCAGATGAAACCGCACATCTTATCGATGAGGAAGTGCGTGCGATTGTCACACGTAACTATGAGCGTGCAAGACAGATTCTGATTGATAACATGGATATTTTACATGCGATGAAAGATGCGTTAGTGAAATATGAAACTATTGAAGAAGAGCAGATTAAGCAGTTGATGAAGCGTCAACCTGTGACGCCACCATCTGGTTGGGAAGAGAGTGAACCCGTGACACAAAATAAAGCGAAGATAAAAGCGAGTTCGGCACAAGAAAGTGCGGTGGAAACGGAACAAGATACCGATCACCAGCCACCTGCTGATAAATAGGTAAGATTAAACCCCTTTAATCTCTGATTAAAGGGGTTTTCTTTTCGTGCTGTACTGGTTTTGGTAATAAGTTATTTTTTCTATGTTAATCTTTCGTTATAATTAATCACACCTTTCATCGTGGTAATGATTAATGAAATTATACGCAAATAATAAAGTATTAGACTTATCTACGCCCCAAATTATGGGGATTTTAAATTTCACTCCGGATTCCTTTTCAGACAGTGGTCAATTTTTTCAATTAGATAAAGCCCTTTTTCATGTCGAAAAAATGTTAAACGCAGGGGCAACGATTATTGATATCGGTGGCGAATCAACGCGTCCTATGGCTGAAGAGGTGACGCTCGAACAAGAATTAGCACGCGTGATTCCTGTGGTGGAAGCCGTACGCCAGAACTTTGATTGCTGGATTTCTGTGGATACCTCAAAAGCGGAGGTGATGAAAGCAGCCGCCAGTGTTGGGATGGATTTGATCAATGATATTCGAGCATTGCGTGAGCCAAATGCCTTACATACCGCAGTCAAGCTTGATTTACCCGTGTGTATTATGCATATGCAAGGCGAACCTCGTACGATGCAATATAATCCCACCTATGCTAATGTAGTGGAAGAGGTACTGGCATTTTTACAAGAACGCTCTGCAACCTGTATAAATGCAGGGATTCGGCGAGAAAATCTCATTTGGGATATGGGGTTTGGTTTCGGTAAAACGACTGCACATAACTATAAATTATTGCAAAACTTAGCGCACTTTTGTGAAACAGGCTTTCCCGTGTTAGCGGGCTTATCCCGAAAATCCATGATTGGTAATGCTTTAGATAAAGCGCTAGCAGACCGTGTTGTTGGGAGTGTTGCTGGTGCATTAATTGCAGTAATACATGGTGCAGCAATTGTACGAGTGCATGACGTTGAGCAAACTGCAGATGCACTCAAAATTTGGCAAGCAACAAAGAACGCTTAATAAGAAGGATGACAAATATGGCAGAACGTAAATATTTTGGTACAGATGGTGTACGTGGCAAAGTGGGCACATTCCCAATTACCCCTGATTTTGCATTGAAATTAGGTTGGGCAGCAGGCAAAGTCTTGGCAACCCAAGGTTCAAGAACGGTATTAATTGGTAAAGATACTCGTATTTCCGGTTACATGCTGGAATCGGCACTAGAAGCGGGCTTAGCGGCAGCTGGACTCTCAGCTGCTTTTACTGGACCGATGCCGACCCCTGCTATTGCTTATTTAGCGCGTACATTTCGTGCCGAGGCGGGCATTGTGATTTCTGCCTCGCATAACCCATATGATGATAACGGAATCAAATTCTTTTCAGCACAGGGAACCAAATTGCCCGATGATGTAGAAGAAGCGATTGAGGCAATGCTAGAGGAACCGATGGATTGTGTGGAGTCTGCTGAACTGGGTCGAGCCAGTCGTATTAATGATGCGGTAGGCCGTTATATTGAGTTCTGTAAGGGCACCTTTCCTGCTCACCTGAGTTTAGAAAATTATAAAATTGTCGTGGATTGTGCACATGGTGCGACCTACCACATTGCTCCAAGTGTTATGCGTGAACTCGGTGCCGAGGTGGTTGAAATTGGTACCAAGCCAAATGGACTGAATATTAATGAAAAATGCGGTGCAACTGATATTAGAGCACTGCAAGAGAAAGTCCTTGAAGAGAAAGCCGATGTAGGACTGGCTTACGATGGTGATGGTGACCGTTTAATCATGGTTGACCATTTAGGTCATAAAGTCGATGGTGACCAAGCTTTATTTATTATTGCGCGTGAAGCTTTACGTGCGGGAAATCTGAAAGGAGGGGTCGTCGGCACACTTATGAGTAATATGAGTCTTGAACTGGCCTTGAAACAGTTAGGCGTTCCCTTTGTGCGTGCGAATGTAGGGGACCGCTATGTATTGGAGAAGATGCAAGAGAAAGGCTGGTTATTGGGCGGTGAGAACTCTGGTCATATTATTATTCTAGATAAAAACACGACAGGAGATGGTATCATTGCCTCGTTAGCGGTATTAAGCGCGATGGTACAACATAAGTTGTCTTTAAACGAGTTAGCGAGTGCGGTGCCGCTTTTTCCACAAGTGTTGATTAATGTGCGCTTTGCTGGCGGCGCGAATCCATTAGACAGTGCAGCAGTAAAAGCAGTTGCCACTGAGGTTGAAAAGCGTTTGGCAGGTAAAGGGCGTATTTTATTACGTAAATCAGGTACAGAGCCTTTAATTCGCGTCATGGTAGAATGCGAAGATGGTGTGTTGGCTCAACAGTGCGCAGAACAAATTGCTGATGTTGTGCGTGCCAATTAATGTGAGTTTTAATAAACTGAGTCGGGATGACTCAGTTTATTTTTTACTATATTGAGAGTCAGTTATGGATATTTTTGTTATGCGTCATGGCGAAGCTGAAATGATGGCGAAATCAGATAAAGAACGCCATTTAAATCTGCGAGGTATTCAACAAGCCATTTCGCAAGGTGAGTGGTTAAAATCGACGATGATGGTCGATAAAGTGCTCGTGAGTCCTTATGTCAGAGCACAACAAACCTTTGAACAAATTAATGATGTGTATGCCGAACAATTAGCCGAGAAGATGGAAACTTGGGAGCACATCACGCCATATGGTAATTCACATACGGTGGTCAGTTACTTAGCACTGTTAGCAATTCAAGGCGTTCGCTCAGTCTTGATTGTTTCGCATCTTCCTTTGGTGGGGGAAATTGTGTTTTCCCTTTGTGGTTACAGTTCCGTCAGTTTTTATCCTTCGACGATTACACATGTTCAATGGGATGGAAAAATCGGTAATATTGTGCAAGTAAAATACCCAGAGTAAACAAATAGGGATGTATTTTGTATTAAATTTCAGCAAAATGAAAAGTTCAATCATTTACATTAATTCACAAAATCGCGCGGATATAACTTTATTTTTATCTAAAATTCAATGGGTTAAGTGAGGTGGGCTGCATTTTACGCAGCTTAGCAGAATACGTGGTTTAGTAAAATAATGTAAATAATCATTTCTTTTTCATGAAATTTAATACACACTATGTCAAGCAAAGTATCACGCTTTGTACGTGTTAAGTTTAAAAACCTCGTAAAAGTTAGGAGACATGATGAAAAAATCAGTATTAGCCGCATTAGTATTAGGGGCGACTTTAAGCGTCACGGGTTGTTTTGATAAAGAGAGCAAAGCTGGCCAAGAAGTGGAAAAAGCGAAAGCGAGTGTTGTTGAAAGCAAAGACGCTGTCGTGAATGCAGCAAATGAAGTGAAAGAAAGTACCGCAGCTAAAGTGGAAGAAGTTAAAGCTGCCACTGCGGCGAAAGTGGAAGAGATGAAAGAAGCCACTTCCGCTAAAATGGAAGAAATGAAGGCGACAATGGCCGAAGTGAAAAAGGATGCAGCAGAAAAAGCCGCTGAAGTAAAAGAGGCCGCAGCAACGAAAGTTGACGAAGCCAAAGCGGCGGTTGCAGAGAAAAGTGCCGAAATGAAAGACGCTACAGCAGCTAAAGTAGAAGAGGCGAAAGTTGCTAGCGCAGAAGCCAAACAAACAGCAACAGAAAAAGCTGCTGAAATGAAAGAAGCGGCAAAAGAAGAAGTTAACAAAGCTGCCGATGCAGTGAAAGAAAAAGCTGAAGAAGTTAAAGAATCAGTTGCCCCGAAAGCACAATAATCACTTCATAAAAATAGCGGAGACGTTGTTCTCCGCTATTTTTTTATGAGTGTTCATCTTTTAATAAAAAATCAAAACGCAATTTATCTTTATCGGCAAAAACCCGTACGGCTTGTTGGCGATATTCGTCAGGAATACTGTCTTTATATAAAAAGCGACTGCTTACTGCAATAAATTCCGCATCCAGATACTGGGTGTAAACGGAACCCACATTGTTGTTAACCCCCGCCATTGCCCGTCCTAATAATTTGCCATAAATATGCACATTTCCGTCAGCCGCGACTTCTGCGCCTGACTCAACATTGCCGTGAATAATGAGATCGCTATTTTTGGCATAAATGACTTGTTTGCTTGCAACATGTTGGTGAATAATTTTGACGGGTAAACAGCGAGGCTCTGGTAAAATGTCAGTCAATTCACCGCTCTTACCTAATAACGCTAAGCCTGATGTCATTATTAATTCTTTTTGTAGATGATTTGCCCAATCCGACACACCAATAATGTGAATATTAAATGCTTCAAACAGGGTTTTTAGTGCGACTAAATTGACTTTTTCGAGCGTTGGCGTGAATTGAAGAATGACTGAAGTATGCTGAAAAATAGCGGGAGAGGATTTGAGTTTCTTGTTTAATGCACGTTTAATGACGGTCAGGCTCGGGCTATGAATCGTCAGAAAAATAGATGAAAATTGCCCTGTACGAAATTCTACAATATCCTGTGCCATAACCCTATCCAAATAAACAAATTACGTGTTCCAATCATAAAGAATTGTGCTAGGATCGGCAAATCTTTTTTATTGGAATTGGAAGTAAAATCAATGTTATGTGCGATTTATAAAAGTAACAGAAAAATCGGGACGTATCTTTATGTGGCAAAGCGCGATCAATTTGAGGCGATTCCAGATGTATTAAGAGAGGCATTTGGCCCCCCTATTTTTGTGATGATGTTTAACCTTGCTGGACAAAAAGCATTAGTTAATGCAGATAAAGATGCGGTGCGTAAGCAGATTGAAACACAAGGTTTTTATTTACAGATGCCCAAAGAGGATGATTGGTTATTTAAGCTGTAGTTTGGTTGAGGTAAAGCGTGCGTTGGTTGGCATTCTTTCTAAAATGCGTGCTCTATTGGTAGCTAAGGCACGTTCGGTCGGTGTATAGTCTAACCAGAGTGTCTTGTCTTCAGGTAAATTATCAGGCCAAATATATTGCACATTAAAGCCGCGCGCTTTGCATTCGTGATGCAATAAATCATAACGTTTTTTCAGAAAACTGAGTTTATTAAAGAAAAAACGTACGTGACCAGTGCCTAATTTATAATCCTCAGGTTGACCGATAAGACTAAATTTCCCTTTTGCCACTGCATTAGGAATACGTGTGAGTTCTCTGTGTTCAGCTAATAAATGTTGATCACAAAGTTCGGTAGGGGCGATGAGATTGATTCTTGTCATGAAAATCCAATAGTGTGTAGTGAAAATGGCATCATTGATGCCATTTCTCAGTGTCTGGTTTATTTGAGTGTTTCTATAAATTTCGCTATGCTTTGCATATCTTCTTCAGATAAGCGAGATTTTGCGGCATTCCCTGCACCGATAATTTGTCCTTCTTTACGCGCTTTGAGCCCCTTGATAATTTCATCTGCCGGTAAATCTTTTAGTGGACGAGACTGATTTAGGGCTGATTTTTCAGCCTGATTACCATGGCAAAATGAACAAGGTTTAAAGAGTTGTTGACCCCGTTCAACACTGACATTGGCTTGTGTAAGTGGACTCAGTACAAGCAGAATCCATAAAGTTGAGTAATATTTTTTCATTCGTTAACCTTAAAAAATGAGTGTAGTTCCTGAGCAGGAATTAAGCCCTCGAATTTATAAAGGATTTTGCCCTCGCGGTCAATAACGAAAGAGGTGGGGGTACCCATTAATTGATAGCGTTCAGCGGTTATGTTTAATTGATCCTTGACCACTAAGAGCGAAATCTCGCTTTTTTTTACAACCGCTTGCGTATCGCCTTTCTCTCCATCAATGTTAACGGCAATAATGTGTAAATTATTTTGTGGATAAGCGTGGAGAAGTTGTTCAAAGGTTTTGAGTTCTGCGATACATACGCCACAGCTTTCTGACCAGAAATTCAGCAAAATTGTTTTCCCTTTCCCTTCACTTAAAGCACGCTGTTTCCCCGCTAAATCAAACACCGCAATTTCGGGCGCTTGTTTGCCAATCACCGCGACGTCGTCTTTGCAGCTGATGCAAGCAAAGAACATGATGCAAAGTAACACACACTTCAAAAGTGCGGTGAAAAATGGACTAATTTTCATGGGTCGCTTCTCGTAGGAATTTACCGTGTTGCAAGAAAATGGTGCGATCAGCCAGTTTACTTAACTCAGGATTATGGGTGACCATCACCACGGTGCGTCCTTGTCGGTTGAGGGCGACCAATAAGTCGAGAACCAGTTGTTCGTTTTTTTCATCGAGGTTCCCGGTCGGTTCATCGGCAAAAATGACAGGGGGTTGATTGACTAAGGCACGTGCAATACATACGCGTTGTTGTTCACCGCCAGACAATTGGCTCGGGAGGTGATCAACGCGATGCGCCAGTCCCACTTGTTCGAGTACCGCTTTAGCGGCATCTTCATCAATCACACTATGATAATGTTGTGCGAGCATCACATTTTCGAGTGCGGTTAAGTAAGGGATTAAATGAAATTGTTGAAAGACTAAGCCGATCTTTTCCGCACGAAATCGCTGTCTACCTATTTCATCCAATTGTGCAGCATCCACACCGTCTAGAATCACTTTTCCTTCACTGGCCGTATCTAAGCAGGTGAGAATATTCATTAAGGTGGTTTTACCGGAGCCTGAAGCCCCCATGATTGCCACAAATTCTCCTTCGCTAATTTGGATATTGATATCTTCAAGGGCGGTGACTTGACCAAATCGTTTGTATAAATGTTGTGTTTCAATCACATAGTTTGGCATTTTTCGTTTCCTTTTTGTTCAATCTGTAAGACTTGCAACGCGATTGCCCTTATTCCCCTTTTAACACATTGGCCGTTTGAATCGCTAATGCTCGACGTGTTGGGACGATCACGGCAATACATGCCACCAGTAAGGATAAAAAGATAGTGATCGGAATCACGGGTAAGCGCATATCTATATAGGCTTTAAATACCGTTAAGCCAAGGACTTGTGCTAATAAGTAGCCCAGCACTAAACCGCTACAAATGGCACAGATCGCAATAATGAAGGCTTCCGTACTGATTTGTTGGATAATGTCTTGTTTTTTAGCACCCAGTGCTTTTTGTAGGGCAAATTCTTTCGCTCTTTCTCCTACAATGGCGATCAAGGTCGTGTTCACACAAAGCGTCGCCAGGATCAGAATGACGACGGAAATTAACCCCATCAAGCCTTTTATTTTATCTAAGATTTGGCCTTCTGAGGCGGAGACTTTGCGAATGGGGCGAATTTCTAATTCGGGATAATTCTGTTGTAATGTCGTCGCAAATTGATCGACTTGCCCTTGGTCATTTTTAACATTGAGTAGGGCATTGGTGGCTTGGTCTTCTTTTTCTAACCAATATTGCGCAAATGCTAAGCTCACGATCAGCATATTATCTGTAGCATCCCCCGCTTCGATGATCGCTTTGATGCGAAAACGGTGTTTCTCTACCGCATTTTTACTTAAGGTAATACTATCACCCACGTTGAGTTGTAAGCGTTCAGCTAAGGTTTTACCAATCATTGCATTGCGGTCATCAAAATTCACCCCAATTTGCGTTCCGGTCACTTGCCAGTAAGGTGAAAGAGTTTTCATGGACTCAAACCATACGCCCATTATCACAATTTTTTCTAAATCACTACGTGTGACGCCATATAAATAAGGACTTGCCGCAGTGACCAGACCGGCGGGGGCCTGTGCTAAAATTTGTTGCAGTTGCTGTTCTTGTATCAGACCACTGCTATTCGAGCCAATATAAAAGTTGGCGCCAAAAGTACGTAGCTCTTGGCTCATTTTGGTATTGATGTCAAAATAGACGGCAGCCATTGCGGTAACAATACTGGCGCCAACGGTGAGTGCGGCAAAAATAATAAACACGCGCTGTAAACGTAACCGAAGGGCACGAAAAATGAGACGCCAGAACATGGATTTGGATTTATTGGCGGCCATATAGTACCTCCACAGGATAAAGATTAGCAATGCGGTGTGCAGGGAACCAGGTGCCAATTAACGCAATTAAGATAGAGAGCACGAGCACGCACGGAACAACAATCCAAGTAAAATCTAATGGCACACCAAAGAGTGTCAGACCAATAAATTTGGCCAATCCCCAACCGGCGATACAACCTAATAGTCCTCCCAATAAAGCGCTAATAATGGCTTCACAATAAAAGAGTAAGACAATTTGCCATTGGTATGCGCCGAGTGCTTTCATCAAACCGATTTCCTTACTGCGTTCAATGATAGTGGTCGTCATCAAAGAGGCAATGCCCATTGCAGCGGCAATCAGAGCCGCGACAGTGACAACCGCGAGTAACAATTGGATTTTTTCTATCACCACACCTTCAGAAGCCGCCACTTGCCAGATCGGGCGTACAATCGCGCCCGAGATCGCCTCTTCTAATTGATGTGAAATGGAGGATACATAGGCAGTGCAGTACCAGCGATCATATTCTTCTGCATCTAAGCCTTCCACATTGGCACGCGCTTTGCGCGAAAGTTCATTTTCTGGCACCGTCAAGGCAGAGACTTTGATCGCTTGAATTTTGCCTTCGAGTCCCAGTAATTGTTGTACCGCACTTAATGGTAGTACTAGTTGCTGTTCTTCATTGCCACCTGTGGCGAGTATCCCTTTGATTTCGACGCGAAGTTGTTGTTCGGATTCGCCCGTTTGGTAAGTCAATAAAAGTTGTTCACCGATTTGAAGTGCTCCCGTTTTAGCAAGTTGCTCACCCACTAAGGCGGGCACAATAGCGGTAAATTGATCCTGTAAATCATTTACCCATTCACCTTGTACTTTCCAATAGGGGCTGATAATTTTTTGTCCAGTGTGGTAATCTGCTTCATCAGGAATGGCGATCTGATGATCAAAAAAGGTGCCTAAAATTTGGATAGTTTGTACCGCACTTTGATTAATTTTTTGGGCTTGCACTTCTGCGCTCAGTAATGGTGCAAAGCCCACGATGTTATTGCGCCAAAAAATGTCTTTTACGTTCGGTAATTCTTTTTCATCAAGGAAATCTTGGCTAGCTAATGCGCTAGCACCATTGACATCCTCAGGCAAAATCGCACTGCTTGCAGGTTCAATTAAGATGTTGGCGCCATAGGATTTTAATTCACGCGCCATTTTATCCCCAATATCAATGGACACCGCGAGAAGGGCTGACACTAAACCTGCCGCCAGAAAAATGGTGATAATCGCGAGTAATTTACGTTTTAAACCAAAGCGCCAAGATTGGTATAACATTCTGACTAACATTAATTGCCTCCTGCTTGCTTGAGGTAATTTTCTGGTGCATCTCGGAATAAATTGAGATTTTTTTCAGTGGCAAAGAAATAGGTTTTACCTTCGTAAGTGTATTTATGCTCGGTACGGGTATTTTTTAGTTTGGTTTGATCAACGGGATCGGTCACCTCAATTTCAACAATGGTTGAGAAATAATTGAGTCCTTCTTCTAAGTTCTTTTTATTGATAATAACGTGCGTGTCATTTTGTTGCCAATTTTCAATAGGAACAGGATTACAGCCACCAGGTTTACCGATAGAAGGAATAAACATTCTCACTCCACAGCCTACACATATGACTTGATCACCTTCCATCACATAGCCTTGATCACCACATAGAATGCAGGCATCAAATACTGCGGCTAAACTTAAACGGTCAGGCAGACGATTAATTAAGAAAAAGCGAACCGCTTTGCCGTCATCGGCGATCCAAACAAAGCGATGTAACTTACCATCTTTAACTTGTGCAATAGGAATAGACACTTGATCTTTGTCATCCATTTTTACAGGTAGCGCTTCGGATAAGCGAGGGGGTTGTGAGGCGACTTTATCCCAATAAAGCTGTGAGGCTAAAATCAGTAAAACACAGCAGCTTCCCCATTGAATAAGACGACGTGATGTCAATAAGGTGGCACGTTTCTTGCGCTTTTCAATCGGATGTGTTTCTTGTTGGACAGCATGCTTGCGGGCTAAATGAACGCATAGCCAAAAACTTAGCAGAATCACGATGACCATGGCACTTTGAATATAGTTTAGGAAATGGGTGAGATTCCCTGCTTTTGCCACAAAACTGAGTCGTGCTTTGGTTAAATCAAGCAGTTGGAGTTTCATTAAACTTAACAGCAATTCAGCGCACTGCGGGATCAATAATATCAACACAATAAAGACCGTAATCAGACGAGGAAGTGCGGTCAATTTTTGTTGAATTTTATTTTGTTGTAATAACAGGCCGAGCCAGCTGGCCATAATCATGGCGAGGAGAATACCAAGAATCAAGGCACTGCTATGTAAAATAAAATCGGTATTGATCACGTCAGTATGAGTGATGGCGGCAAGATTAGGATCTTTTCCCCATAATAGTCCAGCAATAAACATCAGGACGACATGCCAAAATGTGGTTAGTGCTTCATTCTGCCAGTATTGAGTGAAACAGAATAAAAGTAGGCTAGTCACAATAAACGAGGTCTGCATCAAATTCATCTGTTGGTTTCGCGGTAAATACATTATCACGACCGCACCAAGCGCAAAACACAGTAGCGCCAACCATAAACGTGATTTCATTTTCACGGATGGATAGTAAGACCACGCACAACCAAGTAGCAGTGCGAAAGGGAGCAGGGTTTGCAATAAAGAAGTAAAAAAGTAATTCATAAACTATCCACCATGCTGTGATGTTTTATTGGATATAACGAGGCGTGAGGTTTTATTTGCCTTAAAATGCCACTATTTCCAATCGCGTTTCTTGGAAAAAAACGTGATTGGAAATAGTGTCTTAACGGTCAGTGGAAAGGTGCGTTTTCACGCACCTCAAACCGACTTAATTTAGCCCTGTGTATTTAAACTCATAGCTGACATCAAATGGTTTCCACCAACGACCCACACCTGTTTCTTCGTCAGTGTGACGGTGCATACCCGCTTTTGGTGGTGGCTCAATATGATAAGTTAATTTATAGTTACCGACGCCCATCATTTTGATATTTAAACCATAGTGTGGACCATCTGCTGCCACCATCGGCATAAAGGTGCCTTCTTGTTTTTCACCTGTATCGGCATTGACTAACGTATAGTTAATGGTCAGATATGGCATCCATTCACCTTCGCCAAAGCCATTTACATTACCTTTAATCGCGTGAATATCGGCTTCTAAGTGAATATCAGATTTTGCAGCAGGTAAGCCCATACCGCGAGGTTCCATATCAACAGGTTGTAAATAGACCGCCGCAATTTCCATACCGTTCATTTCAACAGGTTCACCAATCGGATATTCTTTAAATGCCAATGCTGATGGGGCAGCTAAGATACTAGCGAGTAAAGTGGTGGCTAAGAGTGTTTTTTTCATACTTAATCTCCTCTGACTATTTAAGTATAGATTGTGAAATTAAACTGTTTTTCGGTGCTGATATTTCATATAGAAAAGCGCAAAAATGGCGGCAATCACTAAGACTAGCTGTGGTATTAAGGTTTCCACATAAGGATAGATGCCTAACCAACTGATTTCTGGTGCACCTGTAATTAAGGTCGGTTCAAAAAGTTTTCCCTCAATTAACTCTAATACGCTCTTGCCGGCAAAAACGAAGGCCATTAGATACATAAAGGTACCTGTAAACATAAAGAACGGTTTTAATGGCAATTTCACCACGGTATAGCGCATAATTAAATAACAAACGGCAAGGATGACAAGTCCTACCAATAGTCCAGCGAAAAGATAGAAATAACTGAGCGCACTTGTTGCATCACTGACTAGGGCATAATAGAACAAGACGGTTTCCGCCCCTTCACGATACACCGCAAGAAAACTGGTGAGCCAAAGTCCAATCAATGAACCAGTGGTGAGGGCAGTGGATAATTTTCCTTCCAAATAACGTTGCCAATTTTGCGCTTCTACTTTTGATAATAACCAGTAGCTCATCATAAATAACATGACTACCGCGATCATCATGGTAAAGCCTTCTAATAATTCACGACTGGCCCCAGCATTGGCAAACAGGAATTGGAATATCAGTGCAGTGACCAAACTGGCAATTAACGCCACATAGACCGATTGGCGAATAACCGGCAACTTATCTTGTTGTTGATTTTTGATTAGATACGTCACAATCGCAGCAACAATTAATAAGGCTTCTAATCCCTCACGCAGAATGATTAACAGACTATAGAGGAACATGGACCAATGACTTTGGCTACCACCTTGTAACATTTCAACACTTTTGTTTAAACCTTGAGCAAGTGCGTTGGCTTGTTGTTGTAGTTCATCGGTAGATGCTTCGGCTTTGATTAAACTCACTAAACGCGTGAAATAGCCTTCGAGTTCTGCTTTAAACTGACTATCGCGCGAGCCGATTTTACTTTCCATGCCACTGCTTTCAAACACATCAAAGTAGGTATCTTGTACGGCTAACATGGCCTTTTTATGTTGTCCTTGCTGATATAACTCAATCGCTTGTTGAATACGTTGATTGATGTCATTACTCAGTTTTTGCCAGTCTTGAGCGGGCTGATTCTCTTTAATACTAGTTTGTGTTTGTACCACTTGTGTGTCACGAGTCGTGGGGAGATTAGGGAGCTGTTCTTCAATATCTTGTAATAACAAGGTGATTTGATAACCTAAACTATTGAGTTGATCAGGTTTTTCACTCAAGCGGATAAGATCGTAAAATTGTTGGTTAATACTGGCTGAAATAGCCGCTGCACGATTTTGGCGGATAGACATTTCCATTTCAGAATTTTTGAAGCCGTCATATTGTGCTTGTTGCACTAGTTTTTTGGCTTGTGAGAAATTACCTTGCTCATAAGCTTGAATCGCTTGCGCAAACAGATCATCAATCAATTTAAAACTTTGTTGCCAATGTGTAGCAATGGTTTGGTTGGCATAGACATCATGTTGCGCGGAGGCATTGAGTTGGTGTCCTTCCATTAATACCGGTAACACCTCTTGCAATGCGGATTTCAGACCATTAATTTTTGCTTGGATGTCCTCTAAAGGTGCCCCATCACCAATCATTTTGCGGATTTCAGCGAAGGTCGCTTCCATTTGGAAACTTTTTTGTGCCGAGAAATTGATACGGATTGGTCCTTCTAAGTTTTCAAACACTTCAAAATACGCCATTTGTACTTCAGTGCGCGCTTCGTCAACTTGGTGTTGTTGATACAGGTTTGCTGTTTTGTCTAAACGATTTTCAATGTCTTGAATCCAAACCGCATAATTCTCTTTGGCTTGTGTAAAGGCACAGAGAAATAGGCTGAAGATGAGTAAGAAATATCGAAGTGGTTTAACGCTCATACAGTTACCCAAATGATAGTGATTATTATATTCGTTAGTGTAATTATCCTCTTATGGTTTTTTTTCGCAACAAGAAATCCCGTTTTAATGACAAAAATGTGATAAAAAGCACAAATTTTATTACACAAATGACAGTGATTTTTTCAAGGCAAGTTGTGTGATGGAATACTGTGATGTGAGTCACGAAATGAACAATGTTATCTGTCTATTTAGGCAGGTAGATTGCATAATCTGGCAAATATGAACTGATTTTAAGTGAGGTAAATGATGAAAAACATGTTATTAATGAGTGGCTCGAAATATCAACATACGGATTATTTAGTGCATACGCTACCTTGGCTACGGAATTTTCTGGCAGACTATCAAGGGAAAACGGTCGCGTTTGTACCTTATGCTGGTGTCCGCCAAAATTATGATGAATACGAATTAAAAGTTCAAAAGGCATTAGCCGCGTTAAATGTGGACATTGTCTCTGTACATCGTGCAGCACAGCATCAAGAAATCATTGAAAAAGCAGATGTGATAGCGATTGGTGGCGGCAATACCTTTTGTTTATTAAAAGGTATGTATGAACATCACTTATTGCCATTGATTCGGGAAAAAGTTCAAGCTGGGACACCGTATTTTGGTTGGAGCGCAGGCGCAAATGTGGCGGGCGCATCCATTATGACAACCAATGATATGCCCATTACCTATCCGCCGTCTTTTGATGCCCTAGGTTTATTTCCTCACCAGCTCAATCCTCATTTTATTTCAGGTAAACCCGTAGGGCATAATGGTGAAAGTCGTGAGGAAAGATTAGCGGAGTTCTTAATTGTCAATCCGCATGCAAAAGTATATGCTTTGCCAGAAGGCACCGCCTTACACATTCAAGATCAGCAAGCGCGCATATTAGGTCAACATGATGTGCTCTTGTTCAGTGAAAATATGCAGTTAACCACCTTAGCAGTGAATAGCGTAGTTGATTATTAATCTCGCTTTCTGTTCTTTTTGTGAACTTTGTTTGGTGAAAAGATCAGAACCCCTTATAATCTGTACTGCTTTTTGATTAATAAGAGAGAGAACAAGATGACAGCGCAAAGTGGCGTATTATTAGAACATTGCAAAGCTGCAATTTATTTAGAAGCCAATATCACCGATCTGACTGCCATTCCTGAGGCAAGTCGTCAATTTTGTGACAAATTAGCCCAATTACAACAAACCTATCCCGATGCCAGACTCGGCGCGGTGGTGGCGTTCGGTGATAAGGTGTGGAAACAATTAGCGGGAGAAAACAGCGCAAAAGAACTTAAACCTTTTGTGACATTAGGTAGGGGAGATGCCTCCGCACCTGCAACCCAATGGGATCTGTTGATTCATATTCAATCTTTACGTCCCGATGTCAATTTTTCTGTTGCTTTAGCTGCGATGAGTTGCTTTGGTAAAGCGATCCACGTTGAGCAAGAAGTGCATGGTTTTCGCTGGGTGGAAGAACGTGATTTTACTGGGTTTATTGATGGTACAGAAAATCCACAACAGGCAAAACGCGCAGAAGTGGCGCTCATTGCACAAGGTGAGGATGTAGACGGAAGTTATGTGTTTACCCAGCGTTATGAACATAATTTAACCAAATGGGAAAAGCTCACTATCGCGAAACAAGAAACGGTGATCGGTCGTACTAAGCCAGATAGTATTGAGTTAGAAGATAAAGTAGATACATCGCACGTTGGGCGAACGGATCTAAAAGAAAACGGTGTCGGGTTGAAAATTTTACGTCACAGTTTACCTTATGGTAAAGCCAGTGAGAAACACGGTTTATACTTCATTGCTTACTGTGCAACCCTGTATAACATTGAGCAACAACTACTGACTATGTTTGGGGAAAAAGACGGTAAAACCGATCGTTTATTAGGGTTCACCAAAGCAGTGACGGGAAGCTATTATTTTGCCCCTTCTCTTGAGAAGTTAAAGACACTTTAATTCGCCAACATACTGCAAAAGTGCGGTCAGAAATCAAGAAACATTGACCGCACTTTTTGTTTGTGATGTGCCTTAGTTAGCTATCGCTTCTTCTACTGGTGCGGGTTGGTTAGATTGATAGCCTGGTGATAGGACATCCCATATACTTTCTCGCGGTTTATTTATTTCAGTTGGTTGGCAAAAAGATTGAGTACTTTTTGCCCACACTGGAATCTGACGCGAACTCGAGCAATCCCAACCACCAGAGTCATTAATTCCCACCCATTGAATGCTGTCAAGGGCGGGCAAGTTGAGTGCCGTTGTTGTATTACGTTGTAAATAATTTTGATAAATTTGCAAGGCACCAGAGGCACCGGTTAATTTGGTTTCGCCATTATCATCGCGTCCTAACCATACGGTGACAACGTTTTCACCATCAATACCCACGAACCATGTATCACGTGCATCATTGGTTGTACCCGTTTTCCCGGCAAGATGTAAGTGATTAAATTGGTTTTGTAAACTGCGCGCAGTACCTCGCATCACAGTTTGCTGCATGGCATATAATGTTTGATAGCTCGCTTCAGCCGGTACGACTTGTTCGGGTTCTAAACGACGTTGATATAATAAATTACCTTGTTGATCCGTAATACTGTCAATGGTGGTTAAAGGGATTTTTTGTCCTTGATTGGCAATCACTTGATATAAATGGGTGACTTCATAAGGTGAAATGGCATAAGCCCCTAATAAGGTTGAAGGCACTTTCGGGATTTGTACCTTATCCCAACCCATTTTCTGCTGGGTCTCAATCACGTTTTCTAACCCAATTTGCATCCCAATATTTACCGTGGGGATATTTAAGGAACGGGCTAAGGCGTCCATTAACATCACAGAACCACTGTATTTGCGATCGTAGTTACGCGGTTGCCACGGCGGACTGCCTTTAATCTGAATGGTAATCGGTTGGTTTTGAATGGCAGTATTAAGACGGAACTTCTCAGGCACTGAAAGTGCGGTCAAATAAATAGACGGTTTCACTAAAGAGCCAATTTGGCGTTTGGCACTTAAGGCGCGATTAAAGCCCGCATACTGGGTTTGTAAGCCCCCTACAATTGCCCGTACTTCTCCTAAACGATAATCAGCAATCACCATCGCAGATTGTAAATGAGGGTTTTTGTATTTGGCTTGTAAGGTTGATGTGGCACTAACTACCGCATTTTCCGCGTGAGCTTGTTGTTTAGGGTCTAACGTGGAAAAAATACGCGCCCCTAATAAATTACTGGCTTTATTTTCACCTAATTGTTCACGTAATTCGGCTTGTAGGGTTTGAATAAAAGCTGGGTATTTACGGGTAATTTGCCCACGTTCCTGTACGCCCAATGGACGTTGTACTAACATCTGGTAGAGTGTTTGCCCAATCACTTTGTGTTCAAGCAGTAAATGCAATACCACATTACGGCGTTCTAATGCATTTTTAGGATTACGCCAAGGATTATAAAGAGAAGGGCCTTTGACCATCCCCACTAATAGTGCGATTTGGTCTAAACTAATTTCATTGGTCGAACGGCCAAAATAAAAATGGCTGGCTAATTCAAAACCATGAATCTGGGTATCGCCATTTTGGCCTAAATAGATTTCATTTAAATAAGTTTCTAAAATACGGTTTTTATCATAACGCCAATCTAAAATCACCGCCATCAAGGCCTCATTCACTTTCCGACTCAAGGTTCGTTTGTTACTTAAAAACAGATTTTTGACCAGTTGTTGAGTCAGTGTACTCCCACCTTGCACCGTATGACCTGCTTGAAGGTTGGTCAGTGTGGCACGTGCAATACCGAGTAAGCTGATGCCTTCATGTTGGTAAAAACGACGATCTTCGGTGAGTAACAAGGCGTCAATTAATAAACGTGGGTAGTTATGCAGTGGGATGGCCAAGCGCTCTTCTTTTTCTGACTGCAACATGGCGATTAATTTTGGTGCTAAACGAAACTCAGGAATAGTGCGCTGATTGATAAGATCTTCAATCACCACCAAACGATCGTGTTTAAAACGAAGACGAAAAACACGTTGTGCTTCGGGTTGTACAGGAAAAGGAAAGGCGCGACGTAATAAAACGAGCGTATCGTCTTCTACTTTAAAATCACCGGGGGCAGCAATCAATGTTGTCTGGCGATAGTCATTGTCTAATAAACGTTGTTTGACTTGTTCAAAGCTCAGTTGCTCTTCAAGACTGATATGCTCAATACGGCTATAGACTTCCGCAGGGAGTCGCCAGATTTGTCCATCCATTTTGCTGCGTATTTGCCAATCCAAATAGAAACCATAAAAAGCCAAGAGACAGGTTAAGGTGAAACTCACTTTGGCAAAAAAGCGAAACCATGAGAATTTTTTCCGGCTTGCTTTGGTTTTTGTGGATTTTGACATATTGACTACTCAAATTAGCGAGATTTCATGGCGACTGGATGAACGCTAACGCAGATTGTAGGAAATGGATAAAGTCATCCGTACCACAAAAGGCGATGCTTTCTTCATCGTAATAGTGAAAATCGTCCTCAAGCGGTTGATCCTGTTCAAACATCAAATTATTCGCACGCACCATCACCTCTGCTTGATTAATAAAAATACTGTATTCTTTACCAATGAGCCTGATCTCTTGTTGTGCTTTGAGGGTGTCGAGTTGCTGAAGTGCGGTTTGAATTTTCGTCGTATCCGACCGCACTTCGCTGTTAAACCAGTTTGCCATGGCTTCATGTCCCATTGAACATTTCACCCTGATAGAACCTAAATGGGAAGTGAATTGAAAATCCATATTAAATACTGAAGGACGAACCGCAACCACAAGTGGTGGAGGCGTTTGGATTATTGACCACGAAACGTGAACCTTCTAGACCCTCGGTATAATCCACGGTTCCACCAATTAAATATTGTAAACTCATGGGATCAATCACTAAGTGGACACCCGATTTCTCAATGGTTAAATCACCGTCATTTATTTTTTCATCGAAAGTAAAACCATATTGGAAACCACTACAGCCACCACCGGTAATATAGACGCGTAATTTCAAATTCGGGTTTTCCTCTTCACGGATCAAGGCTTTTACTTTGTTGGCAGCCGCATCAGTAAAGATAAGTGGCACGGACATCTCTGTCATAATTTATCTCGCTATCATGTCAATTGGATTTGCGTATTATCCAATAACCGACTAATTCGTTCAAGAATTTATCAAGGATTTTTACACTGGATAATGTTATAATTCTCGGACGAATGCATTTTTTGGAGAAATTTTTTTATGGCAATTCCATTAAGAACAGAAGACGAAATTGTGAAGTTGCGAGAGGCATGTAAATTAGCCGCTGATATCTTAGTGATGATTGAACCTTATGTTAAAGCGGGGGTGAGTACAGGTGAATTGGATCGGATTTGCCACGATTATATGGTGAATGAGCAAAAAACCATTTCAGCTTGTTTAGGTTATCACGGTTTTCCAAAAGCAACCTGTATTTCTGTCAATGAAGTCGTTTGTCATGGTATTCCCAGTGACAACAAAATACTAAAACATGGTGATATTGTTAACATTGATGTGACTGTGATCAAAGATGGCTATTTTGGTGATAACTCGAAGATGTATATTGTGGGAGAAACCAATGTGCGTAGTCAAAAATTATGTGATGCCGCGCAAGAAGCGCTTTATGTGGGGTTACGTGTTGTTAAACCAGGTATCCGTTTAAATGAAATTGGTCGTGCAGTACAAAAATATACGGAAAGTCAAGGCTTTAGTGTAGTACGTGAATACTGTGGTCATGGTATCGGTTCAGAATTCCACTGTGAACCGCAAGTGTTACATTACTATGCCGATGATGGTGGCGTAATTTTACAACCAGGTATGGTGTTTACCATTGAGCCAATGATTAATGCGGGCAAAAAAGAAGTCCGTTTAATGGGCGATGGTTGGACGGTGAAAACTAAAGATCGTAGTCATTCTGCGCAATATGAGCATCAGTTAGTGGTCACGGAAACAGGGTGTGAAGTGATGACTATCAGAGAGGAAGAAGTGGCCGCTGGACGTATTCAGCGTATCATGGTTAATGTGTAATGTATAAGTAAAAATGGCTGAATGTTTCAGCCATTTTTTTATCGATATTGAGAGGGCATCATGCTTTTTCCTTATTCTCCCTTAGTTGAGCTCGATGTCAGTGCAGTACGAGCGCAAAAAGCAGCGTTAAAGCAATTTGAACTAGCACAATTTGCACAGCACGACATTTATGAATTGATTGCCAATCGCACACAATTTTGCGATCAGGTACTGCAGGATCTTTGGTTGCAATTTGGCTTAGCAAACAAGCCGACGCTTACCTTAATTGCCGTAGGGGGATATGGGCGTGAGGAAATGTTCCCGCTGTCTGATTTGGATTTTTTAATCTTAATAAGCGAACAGCTCGATGAAAAAACAGAACAACAACTCCGTCAATTTGTCCAATTTTTATGGGATTGTGGCTTTGATGTGGGGCATGCTGTGCGAACCTTATCTGAGTGTGAACAAGCTGGGCGCGAGGATATCACGGTTGCGACAAACTTATTAGAAGCACGCTACCTAGCGGGAAATCTCTCTCAATTTCATTTATTGGATCAGGTCTTACAAAAAGCGGATTTTTGGCCACGTGAAGCCTTTTTCCAAGCAAAGTATCAAGAACGGGTTGAGCGCTATCAACGTTATCATAATACTAGTTATAACTTAGAGCCCGATATTAAGCACAGTCCGGGCGGATTACGCGATCTGCATCTGTTGTATTGGATTGCGTTACGTCATACTGGGGCGAAGAATCTAACAGAGATTTTAAAATCTGGCTTTATTTATCCGCAAGAATATGCCTTGTTGCAGGAAAGTCAGCGCTTTCTGTTTAAAGTACGCTTTGCGTTACATTTAATCTTAAAGCGTTATGACAATCGATTGTTATTCGAACGGCAAATTCGAGTGGCGGAATTACTTGAGTTTAGCGGACCGGGCAATCAAGGTGTCGAAAAAATGATGAAATTGTTTTTTCAAGCACTACAACAGATCTCGTTACTGAGTGATTTACTGGTCAAACATTATCGTGAACATTTTTTACAAACCAACGATCCTGTACAAATTAGCGTATTAGATGATAATTTTCAGTGCCTCAATAATGCGATTTGTTTACGTCATGGAAATGTGTTTGTTGAACAGCCAGAACACATTCTGACCTTGTTTTTTCATTTAACGCAACATCATCAATTGGATATCCATTCCTCCACTTTACGCCAATTACATCTTGCTTTGGAGCAACAAAGTGGTTATTTAGCTGAATTACCCGTTGCCAGAGAAATTTTTTTACGTTTATTTAATCAACCTAGCGCGATCGCTAGAGCCTTAGTGCCTATGCATAAATATGGGGTATTAAAAGCGTATTTACCACAATGGCAGCATATTGAAGGTTTAATGCAGTTTGATTTGTTTCATTGTTATACCGTCGATGAACATATTTTGCGCACCTTACTGAAGCTCGAATATTTTCTTGAACCAGATAGTGTGGAGCCTCATCCGATTTGTAGCCAAATTTTTTCCCATTTAACAGACCGCACTTTACTGTATATTGCAGCCTTATTCCATGACATTGCGAAAGGGCGTGGTGGAGATCATGCTACGTTAGGTTCGGTCGAGGTGGCAGAATTTGCGCAGCAACATGGTTTTGATCAACGCGAAATACAGACATTAACTTGGTTAGTCGAACAACATTTATTGATGTCTGTGACAGCACAACGACGCGATATTCACGATCCAGAAGTAGTACTTCATTTTGCAGAAACAGTACAAAATAAGGTGCGTTTAGACTATTTAACCTGCTTAACGGTGGCGGATATTTGTGCGACAAATGAAACCTTATGGAATAGCTGGAAACGCACTTTAATTGCCACTCTTTACCAATTTACTACGCAACAATTCGCACAAGGTATGGATTGCCTGTTGGATCATGCCGAAAAAATTGAACGTCATCGCCAACATGCTTTAGCGTTGCTAAAACAAAATACCTCATTAAGTGCGGTCAAAATTGAAGAAATTTGGCAACGTTGTCCTGAAGAATATTTTTTACGTAATAGCCCGAAACAAATTGCTTGGCATACAGAATTGTTGGCAGAGAATCCAACCGAATTGTTGGTTAAAATCAGTAATCGCTTTTCAGAAGGGGGCACGGAGATTTTTGTGTATTGCCAAGATCAGCCGAATTTATTCCATAAAGTCGTGACAACGATCGGTGCGAAGAAGTTTAGTATTCATGATGCACAAATTATCACCAGTCACGATGGTTATGTGTTTGATAGTTTTATTGTTACCGAACTAGACGGGCGCTTAGCGAAATTTGATCGTCGTCGTAGCTTAGAAAAAGCCTTAATGCAGGCACTCAATACGACAAAAATGCCTACCTTGCGTATAAGCCACAATCACAAATTACACCCCTTCCAAGTCAAAACAGACGTGCGTTTCTTAAGAGAGCATCGCACTGACCAGACTGAAATGGAACTGTTTGCTTTAGATCAGGCGGGCTTATTGGCTAAAGTGAGTCAAGTGTTTAGTGAATTAAAATTAAATTTACTCAATGCCAAGATTACCACGGTGGGAGAAAGGGCAGAGGATTTTTTCATTCTGACCAACAGTGAAGATCGTGCCTTAACGACAGAACAGCGACAACACTTAGCACAGCGTTTACATGAGGTGTTAGCCGCTAAATAGACAATTTTTGCAAAAATACCCGCACTTTGGGGGAGGTGTTGAGCAAGTCATGGATAAACCGCTGTAAAAGAGCGGTTTATTTTATAAAAATATTATCTTTGGCTTTCTATTTTTTCAAATTCACCATCACAACAGACACAATAATCAACGCTCCGCCCAGTAACATACGCCAGCTTGGCACTTCATCAAGCCATATCCATGCGATTGCAATAGCATAAACGGGTTCCAGAGAAATAATCATCGCTGCCGTGCGTGCATTGATGCTTTCTAAGCTTGACACAAATAGCGTATAAGCCAGTGTTGTGCAGAGTAAACCAATACAGGCGATCCAAAACCAATCTTGCCAAGACACTTCGGGTAATTGCTGGCCAGAAAAAGGTAGTAACATCAGTGCAACCACCAAATATTGGCACCAACTAGATTGGGCACCGGATATATTACTGACATTTTTACGATTGATCACCGCTAAAATACCGTAGCTCAAGGCTGAAAAAATGCCCCACAGTAAACCTTGTGTTGCCTGATGCCCAAACTCAAAGGCTGGGGTAATCAAAATCAGTCCAATCGAAATCGCGATCAGCAAAAAATATTCTTTTGCTTTTAACCGCTCTTTAAACAACAGCATTTCGAACAAAGCAACGAAAGCGGGAAAACTGGCAAAGCCTAAGGTACCAATCGCTACGCCCCCCACTTTGATACCTTGATAGAAACTGACCCAATGCACACCTAATAACACACCAGAAAGGCCTTGACTGGCGAGTTCACATCTTTGCATCGGGATTAATTTTTGCCGACGAAACAAGAAAAAGAGTGAGAGGGCAACAAAAGCAATTAAAACGCGCCCTAACACAATCATGTCTGCCCCAGTTTCAGCCAATGCACCAAACACACCAGAGGCACCGAATAACACAGCGGTCCCATGTACTTTTAGTAACGCCAAGCGGTAATTATCCTTAATCATCGCAATACCTCTGCTTTAAGCTAATTGAGCGAAGACGTGATCAGCGGCTTGTAACGTTCGTTCAATATCTTGATCGGAATGGGCGAGGGACATAAAGCCTGCTTCAAAGGCAGACGGGGCGAGATAAATACCTTCTGTTAACATACCATGGAAAAATTGATTGAATTTTTCTGTGTCACAAGCCATCACCGCTTGATAACAAGACACTGTTTTTTGTGACGTGAAGAAAAGACCAAACATCCCGCCAACATAATTCACCACAAAAGGGATATGGTGTTTATCCGCTAAGGCTTTTAAACCCAGTGCTAATTTCTTGGTTTGTTGGGCTAAGCGTTCCGCATTGCCCGCCTTTTTCAGTTCATTAAGGCAAGCAAGACCCGCTGCCATTGCAATAGGATTACCAGATAAAGTCCCTGCTTGATAAACAGGCCCAAGCGGGGCAATGTATTGCATAATTTCTTTTTTCCCACCGAATGCACCAACAGGCATACCGCCCCCGATTACTTTACCTAAGCAGGTTAAATCAGGTGTGACACCATAATAAGCCTGTGCCCCACCTAATGCCACACGGAATCCCGTCATGACTTCATCAATAATAAACACGGCACCATATTGATCACAGAGTGCACGCAAGCCATGTAAGAAGTTTTCGTTTGGTGGAATACAGTTCATGTTACCAGCAACAGGTTCAACGATAAGACAAGCGATTTCATCTGGATATTGTTCAAAGGTACGTTTAACTGAATCAAGATCGTTATAAGTACAAGTTAAGGTGTGTTTAGCAAAATCAGCAGGGACACCCGGTGAACTCGGTTGCCCTAACGTCAGGGCGCCAGAGCCCGCTTTCACTAGTAATGAATCCGCATGACCATGATAACAACCTTCAAATTTGATGATCTTATCTCGATTAGTATAACCACGGGCTAAGCGAATTGCAGACATCGTTGCTTCTGTACCTGAACTCACCATACGCACCATTTCAATAGAGGGAATCAGTGAACAAACTAATTCCGCTAATTCAATTTCTAACGCAGTAGGTGCACCGAAACTTAAACCATGTTGTGCAGTGCGGATGACAGCATCCAATATAGCAGGGTGATTGTGGCCTAAAATCATCGGTCCCCACGAGCCGACATAATCAATATATTGTTTACCTTCGGTATCATAAAGATAAGCACCTTGTGCTTTGTCGATAAACACAGGTATGCCACCAACACCTGTAAAAGCGCGAACAGGCGAGTTTACACCACCGGGAATTGTTTGTTGTGCACGTTGAAAAAGTGCGAAAGAGGTTGTCATTATTGTCTCCTCATGTTGAGATAGAAATAGGCATCATTCTACTGTAAAAAAGTTTAAATAGATAAAAATATTTATGGCACAAAAAGTGCTTTGTGGTATTCTGCGAGCATTCAAATTCAAAGGGAAATTCCAATGTTGTTGAGTTTAATTGTCACATTTTTAGGCGCATTTCTTACATTATTATTCATGCGTCCTATTGCTCAAAAAATCGGGCTCGTTGATAAACCTAATTTCCGCAAGCGTCATCAAGGTGCTATTCCTTTGATCGGTGGTGTTTCTCTATTTGTTGGGAATTTGTGTTTCTATTTATTAGAATGGGAGCAAATGCGTTTACCCTCCCTTTACCTGTTTAGCATTTTTGTCTTGTTAGTGATCGGTATGATTGATGACCGTTTTGATATCAGCCCTTTTTTACGCGCGGGTATTCAAGCGATCTTAGCGATATTGATGATTGATCTCGGTAATTTGTATTTAGATCATTTAGGTCAAATTCTCGGTCCTTTTCAACTGACGCTCGGTTCAATTGGTTTAATTATTACAGTACTTGCCACCATTGCAGCAATTAATGCTTTCAATATGATTGATGGTATTGACGGTTTATTAGGCGGATTATCAAGCGTGGCTTTTGTTTCTATTGGTATTCTGTTAATTAAAGATAATCAGTTGGATCTTGCCTATTGGAGCTTTGCATTAATTGTTGCCATTCTGCCTTATTTTATGATGAATTTGGGTATTCCTTTTGGTCCCAAGTTTAAAGTGTTCATGGGGGATGCAGGTAGTACCTTAATTGGCTTTACTATTATTTGGATTTTACTGCTTAGTACACAAGGTAAAGGGCATCCAATGAACCCTGTCACTGCATTATGGATAATTGCGATCCCACTTATTGATATGATTGCGATTATGTATCGCCGTTTACGCAAAGGCAAAAGCCCATTCCGACCAGACCGTTTACACGTACATCATTTAATGATGCGTGCTGGATTAAGCTCTCGTCAAGCCTTTTTACTCATTACTTTTGCCGCGGCTATCTGTGCCACGATTGGTATTTTAGGCGAAATTTTTTATATTAATGAATGGTTGATGTTTGTCGGCTTTATTCTTTTATTTTTTATGTATTCTTATTCAATTACACGTGCGTGGCGGATTACACGTTGGATTAGACGAATGAAAAGACGGGCAAAACGTATTCATAACAAGGAGTAAAAATCATGACGCAAGTGGACAACAAACAGAAAATACAGCGCACTTTCCTCAGTTCAATCAGCTTAGTGCTCGGTATGACCTTATTGGGCGCTATCGTTGCGTACGGTAGTAGTTATTTAAAAAGTAAAATCTGGCTCGCTGAAGCACATGTCAGCGCACCTGATGTTGCTTCACTCGGAAACTATTATGCGTTATCTTCGACTTATCAATTCATTAAAAATAAAGAAAACGCACAAAGTGACACGGATATTGCGTATCAAGAGTTTACTAAGCAAATTACCTCCGAAGAGGTCATTCGTCATTTTTGGGAAAGTACAGAATATTATAAGCAAAAGCAAACGGGCGAAACGCATATTGATCTTGCATTATTAGAAAAATTAATAAAGGCGATTAAGTTTAAGCCTACTCAAAGTGGTTTTGTAGATAAGATCACTTTAGAACTTGAAAATCCTAAATTAGCCACTGAGTTACTTTCTTCTTTTATTAATCTAGTTAATTTTGAAACACGCAAAACAGCTTATAGTAATTTGATCACACAATGGAAAGTCTTATTTGAACAAGTGAAGAAAGCGGCTGAATTTAACTTAGGTAAGAATGGCGCACCGTCACTCGCCTCAGAGGATTGGCATGGAAAATTACAGATGATGCGTTCTGTTTCCCCTTTAGATGAACAGTTCAGCGCATATCGTTATTTGAAAAAACCAACCCAACCTATTATATACGTTTCACCAAATCGTCAATGTTGGGGATTTATTGGTGCTGGCATTGGATTTATTTTAGCGCTGTTTATGTTAGCGTTGTCTAATTTACGCAGAAGAAACTAACAAAAAAAGCTTTAACTCAATAAAAAATAGGCGTATATTCAATAATTCCTGTCCAATTTGAACAAAAAACTATCTAATGATATTTTTTTTCAAAAAAGTACTAGACAAGTTTATGTGAAGTCATTAATATACGCCCCGCAACGACGCGATGAGCGCTCGTAGCTCAGTTGGATAGAGCGTTGGCCTCCGGAGCCAAAGGTCGCAGGTTCAAATCCTGTCGAGCGCGCCAGAGGGTCAATGCGATGTAACTGAATGAATCAATGGTGGCTATAGCTCAGTTGGTAGAGCCCCGGATTGTGATTCCGGTTGTCGTGGGTTCAAGTCCCATTAGCCACCCCAAATTTTTTTCAGTCGGCGAGTAGCGCAGCTTGGTAGCGCAACTGGTTTGGGACCAGTGGGTCGTAGGTTCAAATCCTATCTCGCCGACCATTTTATTTTTGTTCTTTAACAATCTAACAGACAATCTGTGTGGGCACTTGTTGATTGATTTCATTTAGAAAAAGATTTTTAAAATTGAAGTCTTA
>JBLUWJ010000021.1:0-37510 GCA_049888895.1 Bisgaard Taxon 45
TTATTTATTTGGTATCCATTCAGATAAACCTAGCAGAAAGGAATACTTAGAAAAAGATAAGCATTGTGAACCAAATAAAGCAGATGAATTAATTAAAATTGATGAGAATGAAGATAAAAAACATGGCCAAAAAACAAGAGACACTTATCACTTATCTGATTTTTTCTTAAATTTAAGTGATAACGAAAAACAAGTTAAAAATACCATTCAGAGATTCTTGGAATTAATTTTCTCTGATCCTTATAAAACACCAACATTTGATGAATATGCAATGTTTATGGCTTTCAATAGTTCCGTAAGATCTGCGGATCTATCTCGTCAGGTAGGAGCTGTAATTAGTCGAAATAATCAAATTCTTGCTACTGGAGCTAATGATGTTCCTCGATTTGGAGGTGGACTTTATTGGGCTGAGAAAGACAACAATGGTGAAGTAAAAGATAAAGAATTAGGTCGTGATTATAAAAGAAGTATAGACCAGAATAAACAAAGCCAAAGAAATATCATTGAAAATATACTAAAAAATGTTAAAGCGAAAGTTCTTCTTGAGCCAAATGAGCTAGATAAACTTAAATTAATTTTAAAAGAAAGTGAAATTTCAGATTTAACTGAATTTGGTAGAGTTGTTCATGCTGAGATGGAAGCAATTCTATCTTGTTCAAGGGAAGGAATTTCAACAAAAGACGCTATATTATATTGTACAACATTCCCTTGCCACAATTGTGCTAAACATATTATTGCTAGTGGTATTAATAGAGTTGTATACGTGGAGCCATATCCAAAAAGTAAAGCACTTGAATTTCATAATGATTCAATAGAATTACAAACTAACCTAGATAATAAAAAATCCACAGATAAAGTAATTTTTGAACCCTTTATCGGTGTTGGTCCTAGACGATTTTTAGACCTCTTCTCTATGAGCCTAGGAGTTGGAACTAAACTCCGTCGTAAAGATAAAGATGGCTCTATTATTGAGAGAGAGAATAACAAAAACATAAGGACCCCTCTTTTGAGTAAATCTTATATTGAACTCGAAGATGATGCCAAGAAAATTTGGGAATCCTTTAATAAGAATCAAACAACACCGTGATTATATCCTATAGTAAAGCCCATAACCTGATGAGTGTAAAATAAAAGTGCTCTTCAAGAAATGAATAACACCAAATACTAAAAATTTAAAATTCATTGTGTTTTACACAATATTAATTAAGAGAAACAAAATGACAACACAAAACTTCCTCGCCGAGATCGGCACTGAAGAGCTGCCACCGAAGGCACTCAAGAAATTAGCGACCGCATTTGCGGAAAATGTAGAGCAAGAGTTAAACCAAGCAGGTTTAGCCTTTGATAACGTTGAATGGTTTGCCGCACCACGTCGTTTAGCGGTGAAAGTGTTAGGTTTAGCGACCAGCCAACCAAGCAAACAAATTGAAAAGCGTGGACCTGCCGTGTCTGCCGCATTTGATGCGGAAGGCAAACCAACTAAAGCGGCTGAAGGCTGGGCGCGTGGTTGTGGAATCAGTGTTGAGCAAGCTGAACGTATTGCCACTGACAAAGGCGAGTGGTTAGTACACCGTGCCACAATCGAAGGTCAACCAACTAAAAACTTACTCAAAGATATCGTGGCAAATGCGTTAGCTAAATTGCCGATTCCAAAACCAATGCGTTGGGCAGATAAAACCGTGCAATTCATTCGTCCTGTTCATACCGTGACGATGTTGCTAGGCGATGAATTAATCAAAGGCGAAATTTTGGGCGTAGAAAGCGGTCGTACCCTTCGTGGACACCGTTTCCTCGGTGAGCGTGAATTCCAAATTTCACACGCGGATCAATACCCTGCGCTATTAAAAGAAAAAGGCTCAGTGGTGGCTGACTTCAATGAGCGTAAAGCGTTAATTTTGTCGAAATCGCAAGAAAAAGCGACCGCACTTGGTGGCGTGGCGGATATTGAAGACGATTTACTTGATGAAGTGACTTCGCTTGTGGAATATCCAAATGTGTTGGCGGCGAAATTTGAAGAACGTTTCCTTGCCGTGCCAGCGGAAGCCTTGGTTTATACCATGAAAGGTGACCAAAAATATTTCCCAATTTATGACAAAGACAGCAAATTATTACCGCACTTTATTTTTGTGTCTAACATCAACCCTGACGATCCAAGTAAGATCATCGAAGGGAACGAAAAAGTGGTGCGTCCACGTTTAACCGATGCGGAATTCTTCTTCAAAACTGACTTAAAACAACGTTTAGAAGATCAATTACCACGTTTAGAAACCGTGTTATTTCAACAACAGCTTGGTACATTGCGCGATAAAACGGCACGTATTGAACAACTGGCTGGCGAGATTGCCAAACAAATCGGGGCAGACGAAGCCAAAGCCAAACGCGCTGGGTTATTATCAAAATGTGACCTAATGACCAACATGGTGTTTGAATTTACTGACACGCAAGGTGTCATGGGGATGCATTATGCCCGTCACGATGGTGAAGATGAAGAAGTAGCAGTAGCATTAAATGAACAATATATGCCACGTTTTGCTGGCGATGAGTTACCAAAATCCTTGGTGGCAAGTGCGGTGGCATTAGCCGATAAATTTGATACCCTCACAGGGATTTTTGGTATTGGTCAACAACCAAAAGGCAGTGCCGACCCATTCGCACTACGTCGTGCCGCATTAGGTGCGTTACGCATTATTGTGGAGAAAAATTTACCGCTAGATTTAGCCGAAATTGTGAAAAAATCGAGCGCTCTTTTCGGCGACAAATTAACCAATGCCAATGTCGTGGAAGATGTGGTTGAGTTTATGCTTGGTCGTTTCCGTGCCTGGTATCAAGATGAAGGGATTGCGGTAGATGTGATTCAAGCGGTGCTTGCTCGTCGCCCAACTAAACCATCAGACTTTGATGCCCGTGTCCGTGCGGTGTCGCACTTCCGTACATTAGACGCCGCCGATGCCTTAGCCGCTGCGAATAAACGGGTCAGCAATATTTTAGCGAAAGTTGAAGGGGAATTACCAGCCAATATTGACACCACACTATGTGCAGAAGCAGCAGAAAAAGTGTTAGCTGAACAGGTGATTGCGTTACAAGCTGAGCTTGCGCCACTATTTGCTAAAGGCGAATACCAAGTGGCACTGGATCGTTTAGCGGCATTGCGTGAACCCGTGGATACTTTCTTCGACAATGTGATGGTGAACGCGGAAGATCCGCAATTACGCCAAAACCGTTTAGCAATCTTAAATAACCTACGCAATCTATTCTTACAAGTGGCGGATATTTCCCTCTTGCAATAAAACACGCTCATCTCAAAATGGCACCAACGGTGCCATTTTTGATTTGCTCTCTAATAAAAACTTGCCAAAAAGAAACCGCACTTTAAGCGGACTCGAAGTGCGGTTGAGATTGACGGTTATTTTATTAGCTATTTATTCAATTTCGCCTTATACGTTGGGTTCATCAAGTTTTCCACAGAAAGAATATCATCTAATTCTGCTTCAGAGAGAAGCCCTTTCTCTAGCACCACTTCTTTCACCCCACGACCAGTTTTTGCACAGATCTTGCCGACTAAATCGCCATTATGGTGTCCAATAAATGGATTTAAGTAAGTCACAATACCGATAGAGTTAAAGACGTAGTTTTCACAAATGTCTTTATTCACAGTAATGCCATCAATACATTTATCGCGTAAGTTCACACATGCATTAGTCAAAATATCAATCGATTCAAACATGGCTTGTGCAATCACGGGTTCCATAACATTCAATTGTAATTGTCCTGCTTCCGCAGCGAAAGTAATAGTGGTGTCATTACCAAACACTTTATAGCAGACTTGGTTGACCACTTCTGGCACCACAGGGTTAACTTTAGCTGGCATAATGGATGAACCTGCTTGTAACTCAGGCAAGTTAATTTCATTTAAGCCGGCACGCGGTCCTGAAGATAATAAACGTAAATCATTACACACTTTAGACAATTTCACTGCAGTACGTTTCAGCGCACCATGTACCATCACGTAGGCTCCACAGTCAGAGGTTGCTTCAATTAAGTTTTCCGCTAATACACAAGGCAACCCACTGACTTCAGACAGGTATTTCACCGCTAGCGGGGCATAGCCTTTTGGTGTATTTAAGCCCGTACCAATTGCTGTCGCACCTAAATTGACTTCAAGTAAATATTCTGCTGTACGAGTTAAATTGCGGACTTCTTCATCTAATAGTACCGAAAATGCTTTAAATTCTTGTCCAACTGTCATTGGTACCGCATCTTGCAATTGCGTACGCCCCATTTTAAGAATATGGGAAAACTCTTTTGCTTTACTTTCAAAACCCTGCTGTAAATAAAGCACTTTCGCAACCAGTTTCATAATGCTGTTATAGACCGCAATACGAAAACCCGTTGGGTAGGCATCGTTAGTTGATTGACTGGCGTTGACATGATCCATCGGATCTAAATACTGGTATTCCCCTTTTTTATGTCCTAACAACTCTAGTGCTAAGTTCGCGACGACCTCATTGGTATTCATATTCACCGACGTCCCTGCACCACCTTGATAGATATCTGACGGGAATTGATCTAAGCATTTGCCAGTGGTCAGAATTTCATCGCAGGCAGCCACAATCGCTTTGGCAATTTTACTCGGAATCGCCCCTAATTCACCGTTTGCTAAGGCGGCCGCTTTTTTCACCATCACCATACCACGCACAAAATCAGGTACATCCGAAATCACTGCATTGGAAATATTAAAATTTTCTACCGCTCTTAACGTATGAATGCCCCAATAAGCCTCTGCAGGCACATCGCGTTCTCCAAGTAAATCTACTTCTTTTCTCGTCACTGTCATTATTACCCTCCATTTCGAGTGATGAATAAGTTAACGCCTATTATAATAGAAATAACGTTGCTAAATATTTGATCAGCGTCACATTTTACAGACTCCCCCCACGACATATTTTTATCATTCGGATTAGTTTTATTAATTCGAAAGTACCTCATAAAATAAAAATTTATCCATAGAGCATGATTAGATTAACAGAAATAAAAAGCAATAATTTGCTTATGTTAACATTTTGTTAAAATTTTTATTCAAATGTCGCATCTATCATGTTAAATTGCAGTTGGGCAAAAAACAAGCATAGCCCTTGTATCATTAAAATATAGAAGGACTACACATGACGACAACACAACAGCAAAAGAAAGGCAGTAAATTTCTTCATACGGTGGAATGGCTCGGGAACATGTTACCCCACCCCGTCACCCTTTTTATGATTTTTATTGTTTTATTATTAATGACCTCCGCGTTAGGTGAGTATTTTGGCTTAGCCGTTGCCGATCCACGCCCTGAAGGAGCAAAAGGACGTGCCGCAGACGGCATGATTTACGTGGTAAGCTTGCTTAATGCAGAAGGATTAAGCAAAATTCTGACTAATTTGGTGAAAAATTTTACTAACTTTGCTCCATTAGGCACCGTATTGGTCGCGTTATTAGGGGTTGGGATTGCTGAAAAATCCGGACTACTTTCTGCGGTCATGCGTTTATTAGTCACAAAATCACCACGTAAATTAACTACATTTACCATTGTATTTGCTGGGATTCTTTCTAATACTGCTTCCGAATTAGGTTATGTTGTCCTTATTCCATTAGCCGCCATTATTTTCCACTCTTTAGGTCGTCATCCACTCGCGGGGCTTGCAGCGGCGTTTGCAGGGGTATCGGGCGGTTACTCTGCTAACCTGTTATTAGGGACTATTGACCCATTATTAGCAGGGATCACACAACAAGCTGCGCAAATTATTGATCCCACTTATACTGTAGGACCTGAGGCGAACTGGTTCTTTATGGCGGCCAGTACTTTTGTGATTGCGTTTATTGGTTATTTTATTACCGAAAAAATTGTTGAACCGCAATTAGGGCCTTATAACAGTCATCTTTCGCAAGAGGAACTGGATTTACAGCACTCGAATGAAGTCTCGCCATTAGAGCGTAAAGGATTAAGATATGCCGGTTTTGTGTTCTTGATTTTATGTGCGTTATTAGCGTGGACTATCGTGCCTGAAAATGGCATTTTACGTGATCCAAAAACGGGCTTAGTCACCGGTTCACCGTTCTTAAAATCGATCGTTGCCTTTATCTTCATTCTTTTTGCCATTCCGGGTACGGTTTACGGGATTGTCACAAAAAGCATCCGTAGTGAAAAAGATGTGGTCAATGCGATGGCTGAAGCTATGAGTACACTCGGACTATACCTTGTCATTATCTTCTTTGCGTCACAATTTGTTGCCTTCTTTAACTGGACTAATATTGGTCAATATATCGCGGTAAAAGGCGCTAACTTCTTAAATGAAGTAGGCTTACATGGCGGTATCCTCTTTATGGGCTTCATTCTAATTTGTGCCTTCATTAATTTAATGATTGGTTCTGCCTCTGCACAATGGGCAGTGACTGCACCGATTTTCGTGCCAATGCTGATGTTAACAGGCTACTCACCAGAAATCATTCAAGCAGCCTATCGTATTGGTGATTCGGTAACCAATATTATTACCCCAATGATGAGCTACTTTGGTTTGATTATGGCAACCGTATTAAAATATAAAAAAGATGCAGGGGTGGGTACGCTGGTATCCATGATGTTACCGTACTCCGTGGCATTCTTAGTGGCTTGGTCTGCCATGTTCTTTATTTGGGTATTCGTGTTAGGCTTACCAGTAGGGCCAAACTCACCAATGTTCTACCCTACACAATAGCATTTAACATCCTATTTAAAGCTCACAGCACTGTGAGCTTTATTTTTTATGTTAAAGTGCGGTTGAAATTTAGATAATTTGCTCCCATTTATAACAACATCTTAGTCATTATATACAGCGAGGAAATAACGATGCCTCTGATTCTCTTTCTGCTTATTGCGTTCTTATTTGTTTATACCGAGTTATCCCTCTTGGTTTGGGTGGGTTCAAATATTGGCATTTTGAGCCTTATTCTATTACTCATCTTGTCATCTCTTTTCGGCTTATTCATGATCAGGGCACGCGGTTGGTACACCTTATTAAACGTACAAAAACAATTATCGCAAGGCGAAATTCCTGCTCGTGCCTTATTAAAATCAGGTATTTGGATTGTGGCAGGGATCCTTTTCTTTATTCCGGGCTTTCTGACTGACTTAATCGCGTTATTTTTATTAATCCCGATCACCAGTCTTTGGATTGAAAAACTGATTACCAACAAGATCCATGTGGTACGTAGCCGTTTCTTTCGCTACAGCCAAAAGACTCAGCAAGGTCAGGCAGAAAGCGAGGTCTTTGAAGCTGAATACGAAAAACAAGTGGATGATGATAAAAGAATAAAATAATTTTATTTTTTCCCCTTGAAACAGACAAATCCTCCCTCATATTAGGGAAACGTTTAAGCAAAAACATAATTTAATTAAGGAGTAATTCAATGAATATTCGTCCATTACATGACCGAGTGATTATCAAACGTGAAGAAGTCGAAACAAAATCTGCGGGGGGTATCGTATTAACCGGTTCAGCCGCCACAAAATCCACTCGTGCAAAAGTGTTAGCCGTGGGTAAAGGTCGTATTTTAGAAAATGGTAGCGTACAACCTTTAGATGTAAAAGTCGGTGATACGGTTATTTTCAATGATGGTTATGGCGTAAAAGCAGAAAAAATTGATGGCGAAGAAGTATTAATTATTTCTGAAAACGATATTTTAGCGATTGTGGAATAAATTCTACGATAGAGCGGATATAACTTATTTTAGACATCAAATACAATCTTAACTAAAACCTACCAACAATGAGATGAAAAACTTGGATTTCGTCATGTTCCTAATGGAACAACCAACCCAAGTTGGTGTAGAGATTGTAGAAGTAAAAGTTAACTATTAATAGATAAGGAATAAATAAAATGGCAGCAAAAGACGTAAAATTTGGCAATGATGCGCGTGTCAAAATGTTAGCGGGTGTCAATATTCTTGCGGATGCAGTAAAAGTCACCTTAGGTCCTAAAGGTCGTAATGTCGTATTAGATAAATCTTTCGGTGCACCAACCATCACTAAAGACGGTGTGTCTGTGGCGCGTGAAATCGAATTAGAAGATAAATTCGAAAATATGGGTGCACAAATGGTAAAAGAAGTGGCGTCAAAAGCGAATGATGCGGCCGGTGACGGTACGACCACAGCAACGGTATTAGCACAAGCTATCGTCAATGAAGGCTTAAAAGCCGTCGCTGCGGGCATGAATCCGATGGATTTAAAACGCGGTATCGATAAAGCAGTTACGGCAGTCGTTACAGAATTAAAAGCGCTTTCAAAACCTTGCGAAACCTCAAAAGAAATTGAGCAAGTGGGAACCATCTCTGCGAACTCAGACAGTATTGTGGGTCAAATCATTGCACAAGCAATGGACAAAGTGGGTAAAGAAGGCGTGATCACTGTTGAAGATGGTACAGGTTTAGAAGATGAACTTGCCGTTGTAGAAGGGATGCAATTCGATCGTGGTTATTTATCACCATACTTCATCAACAAGCCTGAAACCGCAACCGTAGAATTAGACAATCCATTTATCTTATTAGTGGACAAAAAAGTGTCTAACATTCGTGAATTATTACCTGTGTTAGAAGGTGTGGCGAAAGCGGGTAAACCATTATTAATCATCGCAGAAGATGTCGAAGGCGAAGCACTTGCAACATTAGTCGTGAACACCATGCGTGGTATCGTGAAAGTCGCTGCGGTAAAAGCACCTGGCTTTGGCGACCGTCGTAAAGCGATGTTACAAGATATCGCGATCTTAACAGCAGGTACGGTGATTTCTGAAGAAATCGGTATGGAATTAGAAAAAGCGACACTTGAAGATCTTGGTCAAGCAAAACGCGTGGTCATCAACAAAGACAACACCACAATTATCGATGGTATCGGTGATGAAGCCCAAATCCAAGGTCGTGTGGCACAAATCCGTCAACAAATCGAAGAATCCACCTCTGATTACGACAAAGAAAAATTACAAGAGCGTGTGGCAAAACTCGCTGGTGGTGTGGCAGTCATTAAAGTGGGTGCGGCTACTGAAGTAGAAATGAAAGAGAAAAAAGCACGTGTAGAAGACGCATTACACGCAACACGTGCGGCGGTTGAAGAAGGTATCGTTGCAGGTGGTGGTGTTGCCTTAATCCGTGCAGCAAGCAAAGTTGCTGGTCTTCAAGGCGATAACGAAGAACAAAATGTGGGGATTAAACTTGCCTTACGTGCAATGGAAGCCCCATTACGTCAAATCGTCGCTAACGCAGGTGAAGAAGCCTCTGTTGTGGCAAGTGCGGTTAAAAATGGTGAAGGTAACTTCGGCTATAATGCTGGCACAGAGCAATACGGCGATATGATCGAGATGGGTATCTTGGATCCAACAAAAGTCACCCGTTCTGCCTTACAATTCGCGGCTTCTGTGGCGGGTCTAATGATCACCACAGAATGTATGGTCACTGACCTACCAAAAGAGGATAAAGCCGATTTAGGTGCTGCTGGTATGGGCGGTATGGGTGGCATGGGCGGTATGATGTAATTTCCTCCCCTTCACACTCGAAAAAAAAGGATTGGGTATAACGCTCAATCCTTTTTTATTTAGATAATTCGATATATTACATTTTATATAATGATTATGTTATAGTTATCCTATTTTTACGTGAAGGAGACAACCATGAAAAAATTCATTGTGCTTTCAAGCCTACTCACGGCTACCTTTGTCGCACAAGCTGCGAATCTTTACCTCTATGCTGGCGCAGGATTAAAAGATCCCGTTGAACAGATCGTCAAACAATTTGAAAAAGAAACGGGTCATAAGGTTACCATTGAATACGCTGGTTCAGGGCAATTACTGGCACGCTATAATACAGTAAAAACAGGCGATCTCTATTTACCCGGTTCAAGTGATTATGTTGAAAAACTGGAAAAAAACGGTGAAGTGAAAGAATCCGCTCCCCTCGTGCGTCACATTCCCGTGATGGCAATTCGCAAAGACAAAAGTGCAGGTATTGATTCTTTTAAAGCCCTTGCCGAAAGTAATCTACGCTTAGGCATTGGCGATAGTAAAGCGATGGCTCTTGGTAAAGGGGCGGAAAAAATGATTGCACTATCCGGCTACCAAGACCAGTTGAATGAGAAAATTGTCGTCAAAGCCGCAACCGTCAAACAATTGATGCTCTATTTATTAAATGGGGATGTGGATGCTGCTGTCGTCGGGCGTGCTGGTGCATGGAAAGTCCGCGATAAATTGGCGATATTGCCGAACCCAGTCGGGACGCCAGAAGAAAAAGTGACCATTGCGCTATTGAGCTCAAGCAAACATCCACAAGAGGCCAAACAATTGCTCGATTTTTTTAAATCAGAACAAGGTGTGAAATATTTTGTCGATGAAGGTTTCTTACCTATTAAATAAAAGTCTGAGTTTAAAACTTGCACTGTTCCCTTTAATACTTTTATGCCTTGTCGTTATTGGGTCAGTGCTTGCCCTGATCAGCCAGCTCAATTTTTCCTTTTTCCTGCTCGTATTGACTGATCCTGAACTGTATTTTGCGTTAGGAATGTCCCTTGGTACATCCCTCCTGTCTTTACTGCTCGCAATTTTCATCGCCATTCCATCTGCATGGGTCATGAGCCAAGTGCGGTTACCTTTGCAGAAATTGATTGAGACGTTTCTTGATTTACCGATGGTGCTCCCCCCTTTGGTTACGGGGTTAAGTCTCTTACTCCTGTTTAATGCACAAGGTATCTTAAGCCAGTTGATTCCCCTCATTAGTCAATGGATATTCAGCCCACTTGGCATTATTGTGGCACAAACTTATATCGCCAGTTCGATTCTACTCCGTAATGCACGAGGCAGTTTTTCTGCTTTAGACCCGGGATATCGGCTTGCTGCTTACAATTTAGGTTTATCACCACTTCAAACTTTGCTCAAAGTAGAATTACCTATGTGTTGGAAGCCGTTACTTTGCGGTGCCATTTTAGCTTGGTCACGAGCAATTGGAGAATTTGGCGCGACCTTGATGCTCGCGGGTGCCACGCGGTTTAAAACAGAAACTTTACCCATGGCTGTTTATTTGAACATTGCCAGCGGTGATTTCGAAATCGCCGTAGGTGCATCGCTATGGCTCTTATTTATTGCCGGTTGCCTACTATTAGTCTTACGTACACTCAATAGGAATATTTAAGATGCTCAAGATTAAAAAGTTATCTGTGGGGATTTTACATAATATTAATTTACAGGTTAGTAAAGGAGAATGTGTCGCTATCGTAGGGCAATCAGGCAGTGGTAAAACGACTCTACTCAATAGCATTGCTGGGTATCTTGATTATCAAGGGACGATTACATTAGACCAGCAATCCATTGATAAACTCGCCCCATGGCAACGGCAGTGTCGCTATCTTAATCAGCGTTTGTACTTATTTCCACATAAAACTCTATCTGGCAATTTACATTTAGCCAATCCGAAAGCAGATCGAGAAGTACAACAAAGATTATTACGCCAACTCAACATCGCCCATTTAATTGATCGTTATCCGCATCAGCTCTCGGGTGGTGAACAACAGCGCGCTGCACTTGCCCGCGCCTTAATCTATCCCCCTGATTTATTATTACTTGATGAACCGTTTTCTTCTTTGGATTGGGAAACAAAACAACCTATTTGGGCCATCTTAAAGGACTTAATGCAGTCATATCACATGACTACTTTATTAGTCACACACGATCCCAAAGAGGCCGATTACCTTTCTCATCGGCAAATTCGATTACACCAAGGACAACTTATTTAATTGATAAGGACTGCACTATGCTTTATTTTTCAGACAACGAACTCGATGACTTTTTCTTAGAAGATATCTATCGCGGTGATCTCACGACTCATTCGCTAGGATTAGATAATGTCCCTGCTCAAATTCTCTTTAAACGTAAAAATGCTGGTATCGTCGCGGGTATCTACATTGCAGAAAGACTGCTCCGAAAACTGGATATTCAGCCACAAGTCTATGTTAACGATGGGGAATTTGTCGAAGCTGGAAGCCTGCTATTAAGTGCCAAAGCGAGTGCCGATAAATTACATCAAGCATGGAAAGTGGTTCAATTAGTACTTGAGTGGTCATGTGGGGTTGCACAATATACTGCCGAGATGATTGCCAACGCGAAAGCCATTAATCCTAATGCCGTTGTGGCTTGTACACGGAAAAGTATCCCCAATACGCGTAAATTAGCCACGAATGCGGTCTTAGCGGCGGGCGGACATATTCACCGCCAAGGACTGAGCGAAACCCTCTTGGTATTTACTAATCATCGTAATCTCCTCGCCGATCCAGAAGATTGGCAAGGCATCGTGGCACGGCTGAAGCAACAAGCACCAGAAAATAAAATCACACTGGAAGCCGATAACTTAGTGCAGTTTGAACAAATGTTAGCAGCCAATCCTGATATTATCCAACTAGATAAATTCACGCCGGAACAAGTCAAACAAGCACTGCATTTATTAGCATTAGCCAATAAAAACATGACCTTATCGGTGGCCGGCGGTGTGAACAAAAATAATGTGGCGGACTATGCCAAATTGGGGATTCAACTGTTCATTACCTCAGCCCCTTATTACGCGCCACCAGAAGATATTAAAGTGATTATTGAAAAACAGGCATAAATAAGCGCACAAAAAATGGCGCCTAAGGGCTACTTAGGCGCCATCATACTGTTTATTGACGAATAGGTAGGTAATACCGCATCGTTTAAACTCATCTTAACTTACTTTTGACGTTCACGTCTTTCTCTACGTGGACGCTCACTAAACGTGCGTGGACCTTTTTCTTTAAATTTACGATCATCACGACCAAAACGTGGTTCATCACCGCGTCCTTTACGTTTTCCACCACGGCGGTCACCGAAATCATCGCGATCACGGCTTGAACCTGCGTTAGATGCCCCCACAAATGACATCTGCATTTGTTTGTTCATCACACGTGTCTTGGCAAAGACACCTAATAATTCTTTTGGCATACCTTGTGGCAATTCAATGGTGGTGTAATCATCATATAATTTGATATGACCAATATAACGGCTATTGATATCGCCTTCATTGGCAATCGCCCCCACAATATGGCGGACTTCCGCACCATCTAAACGACCCACTTCAATACGGTATAAATCCATTGGTTGTGGTGTACCGTAACCACGACGCTCCGCTGAACGTGGATTTTCCCGACCACTACGTTCACGACGGTCACTACGATCAACGCGCGAAGTTTTACGATCAATAATTGGATCGGCTGGTAAAATAAGCTTCTGTTTACCCTGCAACAACATCAACATAGCCGCAGCAATATCTTCCTGATCTTGATCCGCAGTAAACATATCTTCTAGTAAGCTACGATAAAGCCCTAAATCATGATGCTCTAATTGGACCGTAATTTTGGCTTTAAATTTCTCACGGCGACAAGCTTGTAGTACCTCATGATTTGGCACTTCCACTTCCGTAATTGGTTTTTTAGTTAAATGCTCAATATTGCGTAATAAACGACGTTCTCTTGGTTCAACAAATAACAATGCACGCCCTGTACGACCGGCACGCCCTGTACGGCCAATACGGTGAACATAAGACTCGGCATCTAATGGAATATCATAGTTCACTACCAAACTAATACGCTCAACATCTAAACCTCGTGCGGCCACATCGGTCGCCACTAAAATATCTAAACTGCCATTTCTTAAACGATCGAGAGTCTGCTCACGTAATTGTTGAGTCATATCCCCATTTAATGCTGCTGCACGGAAACCGTGTTTCTCTAATAATTCTGTCACATCTAGCGTACCCGTTTTGGTACGGGTAAAAATAATTGCTGCATCAAATTTTTCCACTTCTAAGAAACGTAGTAGCGCATCATTTTTACGGAAACCATGCACATACCAACAACTCTGTGTAATATCTGGATTTGTGGTCTGGGTAGATTTAATCTTGATCTCTTTTGGATCTTTCATAAAACGCTTAGTAATGCGACGAATTGGCTCTGGCATTGTCGCGGAGAAAAGTGCGGTTTGATGTTGTTCTGGTAATTCTGCCATCACGGTTTCAACATCATCAATAAAGCCCATACGTAACATTTCATCCGCTTCGTCCAACACCATAAAGCGTAAATTCGATAAATCTAACGTACCACGACGAATATGATCCAAAATACGACCTGGTGTACCGACAACAACTTGGGCACCTTGGCGTAAAGCGCGCAATTGAATGTCATAGCGTTGCCCACCATAAAGGGTAACGATGTTGGTGTTTTTGGCATATTTGCAGAACTGCTCACAGGCATCCGCTACTTGAATCGCTAATTCACGGGTTGGTGCCATTACCAACATTTGTGGATATTTTTTCTCTAAATCAATTTGTGCCAATAAAGGAAGAGAGAAAGCGGCCGTTTTACCGCTCCCTGTTTGCGCCATACCTAGCACATCATGCCCGTTTAACAGGTTTGGGATACAACTTTGTTGAATTGGAGAAGGGGTTTCAAAGCCTAAGTCAGAGACGGCGTTAAGAAGAAATTCAGGCAAGCCTAAATCATTGAAAGTCATTGTTGTTTCAGTCATTAAAATACTCGAATATAAAAAAAAGAAATGCTCACTATGCTGGTGAGCCAGTGTAATCAATGTTGCGCGTTTTCACGTTTTACAACAGCCTATGGCATAAAGCATGCCACTATGGTTTTGAACTTTGCTTCAATTTCAAGAGTTCAAACAGCGCAAAACGATACTCAACGAAGTTATACACTTGGTTTGCGATGGCCAATTTAAAGAGCGTTTCCGCCTCATTCAGTTGGCCTAAATTGAGTTTTAGTTTTGCTAAATAAAAATAGGTTTCAGTTAAAATTTCTGCATATGTTGCACGATTGCTTTGGGCAAATTGCTGGACTTGAGCAAACAACGCATTAACTGATAAATTTCCCAAATAATATTGGACTAAATAGGTCCCCCAATATTCATCAGAAAGCCCCTTTGCTCGTTGAGCAAGATTATGCTTAGCTTCCTGTGGTTTATGCTTTAATTCATTTAAATAAAGCCATAAAGTGCGGTATGGATCTGATTTATCTGCCTGATAAAATTGAAGAAAATCCTGCTGAGCTAATTCATAACGTCCAACGTAATAAAAATTTAGCCCTCGATTTAGGAATGCATACTCATATTGAGGATCAAGTTCAAACAGCACATTAAAAATATCCAACGATGTACTGTAATCTTCCTCTAATAATAAATATAAACCTAAATAATTAAACGCTGCAGCCAACTTCGGATACAACGCCAATGTTTGGTCAAAATCATAACGTGCTAATGCCCATAATCCTAAGCTATCGTACAAGACGCCTCGCTCAAAATGCAAAATCGCACGTTCTTCTTTTTTTAACCCTTTAATAAGTAACAATTCGCTAATGTGGGCAATCATCACTTCATGTTCAATATGCTCATTCGGATGCTGCTCTGCTAGCATGACTTTTTCTTTTGAAAGAAAAATAGGCTCATTATTTACACAAGCTGTTAAACAACATACCCAGAATGGGAATAGCAGCAAGCCTCTTAACCACAGATGAAGTTGCTTCATTTCGCTTAGCCTTAAAGCACAAACTGTACTTATCAACTCTACATCAACACCATAGCCCTTATCATAATAAGGGCTATGGTATTTTGATTACGCTTGTTCTTCTGCTACGACGTCTGCGACAACAGAATCAACGTGATCTTGTTTTGGTGCAATGTCTTTCATGGTTAAACGAATACGACCTTGACGATCGATTTCCACCACTTTCACTGTCACCTCTTGACCCACCGAAAGGTAATCACTCACTTTCTCAACACGCTCTTCTGCGATTTGAGAAATATGGACTAAGCCTTCTTTATTGCCTACGATAGACACAAAGGCACCAAAATCGGCTAAACGGGTCACTTTACCTTTATAAACCGCGCCAGCTTCCACTTCTGCAGTAATATCTTCAATACGCGCCATCACCTCTTTTGCTGAATTGCCATCAACCGCAGCAATCTTCACTGTACCATCATCATCGATATCAATTGAGGTACCTGTTTCTTCTGTTAAGGCACGAATGGTTGCACCACCTTTACCGATCACATCTTTGATTTTCTTCGGATCAATTTTCATGGTGTAAATACGCGGTGCAAAATCAGAAATATCTGCACGTGGCGCAGGGATCGCTTGCTCCATCACACCTAAAATGTGTAAACGTGCACTTTTCGCTTGGTTTAACGCAATTTGCATGATTTCTGCTGTGATACCTTCGATTTTGATATCCATTTGTAATGCCGTTACACCAGTACGTGTACCCGCCACTTTAAAATCCATGTCACCTAAGTGATCTTCATCACCTAAGATATCTGAAAGCACCACAAATTTTTCGTCTTCTTTGACTAAGCCCATTGCAATACCTGCAACCGCCGCTTTAATTGGTACACCCGCATCCATTAATGCTAAAGACGCACCACAAACCGATGCCATAGAAGAAGAACCATTTGATTCTGTGATTTCAGAGACAACACGTACCACATACGGGAACTCGGCAAGTGTTGGCATCACTGCAGCTACACCGCGTTTCGCTAAACGACCATGACCAATTTCACGACGTTTTGGTGAACCAATCATACCAGTTTCACCCACAGAATATGGCGGGAAGTTGTAGTGGAATAAGAAGTGATCTGAACGCTCACCTGTTAATTCATCAATAATTTGTGCATCACGTTCTGTACCTAATGTCGCGACAGCTAACGCCTGCGTTTCACCACGGGTGAAAATCGCAGAACCGTGTGTACGTGGTAAAACACCAGTACAAATATCTAATGCACGAACAGTATCTACTGTACGACCATCAATACGTGGTTCACCAGCAATGATACGGCTACGTACGATTTGGCTTTCAAGTGCGGTGAAAATATCGACAATTTTCCCTTCACTGATGTCTTCGCCTTCTGCCACTTCAGCCGTGATTTGTGCAATCACATCAGCTTTAATCGCATCAATTTGTTCATAACGTGCTTGTTTTTCAGTGATACGGTATGCTTCGCCTAAACGCGCTTCTGCAATCGCTTTCACTTTTTCAATTAACGCGGTATTTGGTTCAGGTGCTACCCAATCCCAACGCGGTTTACCGGCTTCTGCGGTAAATTCTTTGATCGCGTCAATCACCACTTGTTGTTGCTGATGACCAAACACCACCGCAGCTAACATTTGTTCTTCAGTTAACACATCGGCTTCAGATTCCACCATTAACACCGCTTTATCTGTTCCCGCGACAACCAAGTCTAAACGGCTTTGTTTTTGCTCGTTCATGGTTGGGTTTAACACAAATTGATCATCAATAAAACCAACACGTGCCGCACCGATAGGGCCATTAAATGGCACACCTGATAAAGAAAGTGCCGCAGATGCACCGATCATTGCCACTAAATCTGGACAAATTTGCGGATTAACAGACACCACTGTCGCCACGATTTGGATTTCGTTATAAAAACCTTCTGGGAAAAGAGGACGAATTGGACGGTCAATTAAGCGCGCAATTAAGGTTTCGCCTTCAGAAGGACGACCTTCACGTTTGAAAAAGCCACCAGGAATACGACCCGCAGCATAAGTACGCTCTTGATAGTTAACGGTTAATGGGAAGAAGTCTTGACCTTCTTTCACATCTTTTTTGGCAACCACTGTGACAAACACAGTAGTATCATCCATACTTGCCATCACTGCTGCCGTTGCTTGGCGTGCAATTGCACCCGTTTCTAGCGTAACAGTATGTTGACCATATTTAAATTGTTTAACAATTGGATTCACGAGAATGTTCCTTTTAAAATGGCTAATGAAATCAACAACTTCATTAACTTGTGAATAAAAAAATGGCTCTATTTTCCAATTGCGACTAGCAAAAATAATCTCACTTTCCAACCGCACTTTTGCTTTTCAGTACTGTTCGTAAAATCACTTTTGATAGCCGCACGCGTTAATACAGAAAATAAAGCTCGGCTATTATACAGGCTTTAATGCAGGATTGGTAATTTATTTTCAGACTAAACAAAGAATAAGCTTTAAAAGACGAATTAAAGACTTAGAAGATGATTTGGTGGAGATAATCGGGATCGAACCGACGACCTCTTGAATGCCATTCAAGCGCTCTCCCAACTGAGCTATATCCCCACATCAGAAATGTCGTGGCGGTAATAATAAATTCCGCCACACAAACTGTCAACCTCAAATTGCTGATATTTAAACAGAAGCCTAAATATTAGACATTTTGACTTTTAATAAAATCAATCGCTTTTTGAATACGCACAAGCGTACGTGCCTTGCCAATGCCCACTAGAGTTACATCCATAGAAGGTGATTGACCAGAACCAGTTACCGCAACACGCAATGGCATCCCAACTTTGCCCATCCCCAATTCTAATTCAGCGGCAGTCTGTTCAATGGCTTGATGCGTACTGTGTAAATCCCAGCTTTCAAGTGCGGTCAATTTTTCTTTGATTTTCTCAAGTGGTTCAATCGCAGCTGCTTTGAAATGTTTTTTCACTGCGGCTTCATCAAAGCTGTCGAAATCTTCGAAGAAATAACGGCTTGCGGCAGCCATTTCTTTGAGTGTCTTACAACGTTCAGCCAACATTTTTACGATGTCTTCTAATGCAGGTCCATTGGAGGTATCAATGCCTTGATCCTGATAGTGCCATGCTAAATGTTTAGCCACATATTCTGCTGGCAATTCGCGTATATAGTGATGATTTAACCACAATAATTTTTCCGTATTAAACGCACTGGCTGATTTACTCACACTTTCAAGCTCAAATAACTTGATCATTTCTTCTACGGAGAAAATCTCTTGATCGCCATGTCCCCAACCTAAACGCACCAAATAATTTAATAACGCTTCAGGCAAGTAACCATCATCACGATATTGCATCACGCTCACCGCGCCATGACGTTTGGATAATTTTTGTCCATCATCACCTAAAATCATCGACACATGGGCATAAGTTGGAATGGGTGCGCCTAAAGCTTTTAAAATATTAATTTGACGCGGCGTATTGTTAATATGATCTTCACCACGCACCACATGCGTGATGCCCATATCCCAATCATCCACCACCACGCAGAAATTATAGGTAGGTGAACCATCGGTACGACGAATAATCAAGTCATCTAATTCGGCATTACTGATTTCAATACGTCCACGTACCGCATCTTCAAATACAACGGAACCTTCCGTTGGATTTTTGAAACGCACCACATGCGGTTGTTCTGGCGAGTGCTTATGATCACCTAAACAATGACGATCATAGCGCGGTTTTTGCTTATTCTGTTCTTGTGTGTGACGTAAATCGTCTAAGCGTTCTTTTGAACAATAACAACGATAGGCAAGCCCTTGTTCAAGCATTTGATCAATCACTTGGTTATAACGGTCAAAGCGTTTGGTCTGAAAATAAGGCCCATGTTCCCAGGCTAAATTGAGCCATTCCATCCCTGCTAAAATAGCGGCAGTCGCTTCTGGTGTTGAGCGTTCTAAATCGGTGTCTTCAATACGTAAAACAAATTCACCTTGGTGGTGCTTTGCATAGAGCCAAGAATAAAGTGCTGTTCTGGCACCGCCTACGTGTAAATAACCCGTTGGACTTGGCGCAAAACGAGTACGCACTTTTACGTTAGGATCTAAATCAAATAATGCTTCTGCTTTCATGTTATAACCTTTTCTCTTACCTTTATTTCATCGAAAAATTTGCGCCATATTGTACTATGAGTTTCCATAATTCCGAATAAAAAATGTGACATTATGCCTACTTTTAAAACAATTAATGCTTTTTTTGTAAAAACTTGTTGACTGAATAGAACTAATAATTATAATGCCACCTCACAACATTTGGGCGATTAGCTCAGTTGGGAGAGCACCTCCCTTACAAGGAGGGGGTCACTGGTTCGAGACCGGTATCGCCCACCACTTTTCAACAAAGTGTCCAATGTTGTGACAGAATTTTATGCGGGCGATTAGCTCAGTTGGGAGAGCACCTCCCTTACAAGGAGGGGGTCACTGGTTCGAGACCGGTATCGCCCACCACTTTTATGTGTGCCACTTCATAAAATTCTTCCCTGATTTTTTAAGTCTCAAGTGGGCGATTAGCTCAGTTGGGAGAGCACCTCCCTTACAAGGAGGGGGTCACTGGTTCGAGACCGGTATCGCCCACCACTTAGACTTGAAATCACGCTTCATTACTTTGTCCGCTTTTCGTATTACAAGGACAAAATCTGAAGGGCGATTAGCTCAGTTGGGAGAGCACCTCCCTTACAAGGAGGGGGTCACTGGTTCGAGACCGGTATCGCCCACCACTTCTTCATGAAAAAATCTTTTTTCATTTCATACAAGGCTTTTGTTCTTTCTTACATAAAATGATAAAGTATCGAAAATTTATCTCTTTCAAAGAAAACGGACTTTTGTCATGTATAAACCTGTTAAAAACAAACACCTCATTTTGATAACCAATGGTATCACTCGCCTGCTCGGGAATATTGTGAAAACCTTAAGTTATCCTTTTCATGCATTATTGCCCAAAAAGCGTTTCACTATTCCCGAATTTAGTCCTGCTAAACGCCAATCCCATAAAAAAACCAAGATTAATCGTGTGATTTGGCAAACCAATTACAGCAATAAAGTCACCTTGCCGGTTTACTGTAATTATCTCTTTAACCGTTTATTATCGTTAAGTTACGATTATCGTTATGTAAGCACAGAAGCCCGTGCAGAATACATCAAAGCCCATGCTGATGAGCGCACCTTTAATGCTTATAGCAAACTGACCGACGGAGCCGCTCAGGCGGATTTCTGGCGGATTTTCACTTTATATCATGAAGGCGGAATTTATATGGATATTGACGGACATTTAGTGTGGTGTCTTGACAGCATTATTGATGAAGAAGATAGCGAAGTCGTGATTTCTCGCCGTGGCCGTTATACTAATTTCTTTTTAGCCAGTGCAAAAGGCAATGCCTTTTTGAAAGACACCCTTGACATCATTATTAATAACATTGAACAAAAACGTATTGACGGCGGGGTTTTTGCTTTAACAGGTCCCGAAACCCTGATCAAAGCACTAGAAAATAAAGAGGTGAATTCTCGTCTAGATAAGCTCACCTGTTCACAAGGCACCTTTACCAACGAATATTTCCAGTATATGGATAAAAAACGCGGTAAATGGATTCATGCGAAAAATGAAGATTTATTAAAATAACTACTCAAAATACGCATACAAAGTGCGGTCTGTTTGAGAAAACTTTTTTAAAACAGACCGCACTTTTTCGATCTTGACCTAGCATTTAGCCTGTACAAAACTGCCCAATCAGTTTGGTCAATAACTGGCGAGTTGGATCAATAAATTCGGCAGATAAAAATTCATCTGGTTGATGCGCTTGGTCAATGGATCCCGGACCTAATACCAAGGTCGGACAAAGCTGTTGAATAAAAGGCGCCTCCGTACAATAGTTCACCGTCTCACATTGCTCACCTAATAATTTTTCCACTACCTGCACCACTTGTGCCGAATGCGCACATTCATAGCCTGGAATAGGGTCATGTAAAGCTTGTAACGAAATACGATCCCCCCATTTTTCAAACATCGGGGCTAATTTTGCTTGTAACATTTCATTCAGATCCGTTAAACGTAAATTCGGCAAAGGGCGAATATCAAAATGCAATTCACAGCAAGCACAAATACGATTCACCGCATCTCCCCCTGAAATAGCGCCAAAATTCATCGTTGGATAAGGGATATTAAATGCAGCATGATGATATTTCTGGCGTAATTCATCCCGCATTTGCATTAAATACCCCGTTGCCTCGTGCATTAATTCAATCGCATTAATCCCCTTGCTAGGATCGCTCGAGTGCCCACTTTTTCCTGTAATTCGTAACGCTTCACCTACATGCCCTTTATGCGCACGAATAGGCTTTAATGATGTTGGCTCACCGATAATCGCACAATCAGGACGAATATGGCTATGTTGAATAAAAGTTCTTGCCCCTAACATGGTAGTTTCTTCATCCGCCGTCGCCAAAATACGCAAGGGTTTGGTTAATTTTGTTAAATCTAATTGGCTAACCACATCAACAACAAACGCAAAGAACCCTTTCATATCCGCTGTGCCTAAGCCATAAAACTTACCGTCTTTTTCGGTGAGTTTGAACGGATCACATTGCCAGCGCCCTTCATCAAAAGGTACCGTATCCGTATGCCCCGCAAGCAATAACCCTCCCTCACCTTCTCCATAAGTGGCTAATAAATTAAATTTATCACGACTCCCCTCTACCGCAATGATGTCTGTGTTAAAACCAAGGGAAGCGAGCCAACTGGCTAACAGTTCAATTAACGCACGATTAGATTGATCAAAACTCGGCTCAATGCTACTGATCGTTGGTGACGCGATCAGCGCAGAATACATTTGCAAAAAAGAAGGCGTTTTTTTCATCGTTTTTTCTCTTGATAGACAGAAAGCCATTGCCTTTTAAATATTTATGCATAATAATAGCATAATTAATCATTTAATAAATTTATCTTAAAATAAGGCACAACACAATATGCAAAAAGCGATTATCATTGGTGCAAGTGGTTACACGGGGGCGGAACTTGCTCGTCTTTTAATCAAACACCCCGAGTTTGAGCTAACTGGGCTGTACGTCTCTCGCCAAAGCCAAGATGCCAATAAATGCATAAGTGACATTTATCCACAACTCAAGTTTGTTGTGGATTTACCTTTACAGCCACTCCCGGAGCAATTAAGTCCCCTCGCACAACAAGTCGATCTCGTGTTCCTCGCCACCGCTCATGAAGTCAGTCATGATCTTGCACCTGTTTTTTTACAACATCAATGCAAAGTCTTTGACTTATCTGGTGCATTTCGTGTGAATAATGCTGAATTTTATACCACATTTTATGGTTTTGAACATCAACATCCTGCGCTGTTAACACAGGCCGTATATGGCTTAGCAGAATGGAATGCGGAAAAAATCACACAAACGGATTTAGTGGCCGTCGCGGGCTGTTATCCAACTGTCTCTCAATTAAGCCTTAAACCCTTAATTGCACACAATTTATTAGATTTAACCCAATTACCCGTGATTAATGCCGTCAGCGGAGTCAGTGGTGCGGGTCGCAAAGCGACCTTAACGAACAGTTTTTGTGAAGTTAGCTTAAACGCTTACGGTGTATTCAACCACCGTCACCAACCTGAAATCGCCACCCATTTAGGCACAGAAGTGATTTTCACCCCACATTTAGGCAACTTCAAACGTGGTATTTTAGCGACGATCACCGCAAAACTAAAAACTGGCGTGAGTGATGAACAAATTCGTGTAGCTTATCAACAAGCCTATGCCAATAAACCGCTCGTTCGTGTTTATGAACAAGGTTTACCAAGTATCAAAGCCGTCGAATTTACCCCTTATTGTGATATTGGTTTTGCAACTCAAAATGGCCATATCATTATTATCGGTGCGGAAGATAACTTATTAAAAGGTGCCGCAGCGCAAGCGGTACAATGTGCGAATATCCGTTATGGTTTGACTGAAACATTAGGATTACTTTAAATGAAACCCTTAGTCATTAAATTAGGCGGTGTCTTACTGGATACGCCTGCAGCAATGGAAAATTTATTCATCGCGTTAGCCAATTACCAGCAAAACTTCGATCGACCTTTAGTGATCGTGCACGGTGGCGGTTGTATTGTGGATGAGCTGATGCAACGTTTACATTTACCGGTACAAAAGAAAAATGGCTTACGTGTCACACCAAGCGATCAAATTGACATTATCACTGGCGCATTAGCGGGCATTGCCAATAAAACCTTAGTGGCACAAGCCGCTAAATTCCATTTAAACCCTGTTGGGCTATGTTTAGCTGACGGCAATTTAACTCAAGCCACACAACTTGATCCAGAACTCGGACACGTGGCGACCGTTTTACCAAAAAATCCCGCGTTATTAAACAATTTGCTTGGCGAAGCATTCTTGCCTATTATTAGTTCAATTGCAGTAGATAACCAAGGCTTATTAATGAATGTGAATGCAGATCAAGCCGCCACAGCCATTGCCGCATTAATCGAGGCAGATTTAGTCATGTTATCTGATGTTGATGGCGTATTGGACGCCAATAAACAGCGCTTACCTGAATTAAATGGCGCACAAATTGAACAATTAATTAAAGATAACGTCATCACCGATGGCATGATCGTCAAGGTCAATGCGGCATTAGATGCAGCAAAAATTTTAAATCAGGGCGTCGATATCGCGAACTGGAAATATCCGGAAAAACTCACCGCACTTTTTGCAGGTGAAATCATTGGCACAAGAATTAAACCATAAAAATAAGAGGATGTTATGGCACTTTGGGGTGGACGTTTTACACAAGCCGCAGATAAACGTTTTAAAGATTTTAATGACTCATTACGTTTCGATTACCGTTTAGCAGAACAAGATATTGAAGGTTCTATTGGTTGGTCAAAAGCCTTAGTCAGCGTTGGGGTATTAACCGCACAAGAACAGCAACAGTTAGAAGTTGCCCTCAATGAACTTCTCATTGAAGTGCGCGCCAATCCACAAGCAATTTTGCAAGATGATGCGGAAGATATCCACAGTTGGGTCGAAAGCAAATTAATCGATAAAGTCGGCAATCTAGGCAAAAAATTACACACAGGGCGTAGTCGTAACGATCAGGTCGCCTTGGATATCAAAATGTGGTGTAAACAACGGGTGATTGAACTGCACTCCTCGCTCCACGCCTTACAATGCAAATTAGTGGAAACCGCTGAAAACAACCAACATGCGGTGATGCCGGGTTACACGCATTTACAACGCGCCCAGCCGATTACCTTTGCCCATTGGTGCATGGCTTATGTGGAAATGCTTGATCGTGATTATTCCCGTTTAACCGATGCTTACCAACGCATGAATAGCTGTCCATTGGGTAGTGGTGCGCTCGCTGGCACCGCTTATGCTATCGACCGCGAACAATTAGCCTTAGATCTCGGCTTTGATGTTGCCACACGTAACAGCTTAGACAGTGTGTCAGACCGTGATCATATTGTCGAGTTACTGTCCACCGCCTCATTAAGCATGGCGCATCTTTCACGTTTTGCCGAAGATATGATCATTTTTAACAGTGGCGAATCCAATTTTGTCGAGTTGTCTGATCGTGTCACCTCTGGTTCTTCCCTGATGCCACAGAAAAAAAATCCCGATGCGTGTGAATTAATTCGTGGTAAAGCCGGCCGTGTCATGGGCGCATTAACCGGTATGCTAATGACCTTAAAAGGCCTGCCGCTTGCTTATAACAAAGATATGCAGGAAGACAAAGAAGGCATTTTCGACGCGCTAGATACTTGGCAGGATTGTATTGATATGGCTGCCCTTGTTTTAGACGGCATTCAAGTCAATGTAGAACGTACCAAAGAAGCCGCCTTAAAAGGCTATTCTAATGCCACCGAATTAGCGGATTATTTAGTCGCCAAAGGTGTGCCATTCCGTGACTCTCACCATATTGTGGGCGAAACAGTCGTGTATGCGATTCAACAACATAAAGCCCTTGAGGCACTCAGCGTTGCTGAATTTAAACAATTTAGTGATGTTGTCGAAGAAGATGTGTATCAGATCCTATCTCTACAATCTTGTTTAGATAAGCGCTGTGCCAAAGGTGGCGTCTCTCCACTTCGCGTTGCGGAGGCTATCGCTGAAGCAAAAGCAAGGCTCAGTTAATCCAAGCAACAAAAAACGCAATCATACGATTGCGTTTTTTTATACTGTATTTAGTCCTTAACCCCCAAATTCCCAATTTTAATCCCCAAAAATCCCATACTCACTGGGTCGAGATAATCACCGAGAAATTTAAATAATTCAGTTAAATCAGTAAACGTGCGGTGCATTTTGACTTGTTCTTCGACTTTTCTTGTAAATTCATATGTAATTTTCTGCCCATCAATATGAGCCACCAAGGTAATATAAATGGTTTCAAAGAAATGGCTATGTGCCCCTTCTTCGCCGGGATCACTGATTCTCACATTCCAATTATTACTAAAAAGGACTTCCGTTTGCACAGTCATAAATTTACCTCGCTGAGTTTAAATGAGTTGCATTGTTGTAAAATCTAGTTAAGAAAAACCCGATTATAAAATCTTTCAAATCAAAAATTTTATAATCGGGCTTTTCAATATATTTCCCTGCGTGTTTGGCTTTGCGTTGATAGCTGCCTTTTCCTTTCCTTTTTTTCTCAATACGTTGACGAAACAACGGATCATGTAATAATGCACAAATTGCATTATCGCGAATGACACCACGACTGTGCTGATAAGGCTGTGCACTGAGTGGCTGTTTTTGCTTTTTAGCCATATTTTTCCTCATAAGTTGTGATAAAGAATTGCCCATTTGTGTGAAACAAACGGGCATCATTATAAAACGAAATTACAGAATCTCAAGTACGGATTCTGGTGGACGACCAATTTTTGCTTTTTCACCATGAATGACAATTGGACGCTCCAACAAACTACTATGTGCGACCAATGCTTCCAACAGTTGTTGCTCGCTGACTTCCGGCTTATCTAAGCCTAAATCACGATAGAGTTCATCTTTTGTACGCATCATCTCTCGGAAACTGGTTACCCCTAATTTTTGCGCAATTTGCTGTAATTGTGAGGCAGAAAAGGAGTGTTCTAAATAAAGTACCACTTTCGGTTGATATTGCTTCGCTTCAAGTAGAGCTAGTGTCTCACGGCTCTTAGAACAACGTGGGTTATGATATATAGTCACGCACATAGAATTTCCTCGCTTAATAATATGATCTTATTAGATTTTACCTTATAATCGCTCAAAATGCTTAAATGAAGGATATCTTATGATCGAAATGTTGAAAAACTGGTATAACAACCGTTTCAGTGACCCACAAGCAATGGGGTTGTTTGCCATCTTACTCTTTGGTTTTATATCCATTTATTTTTTTAGCAGCCTCATTGCCCCGCTTCTGATTGCTATTGTGTTAGCCTATTTATTGGAATGGCCTATCCGTTTTCTTACTGAAAGACTCAAATTTCCACGCTTACTGGCCACCACCCTTATTTTTGGTGGATTTTTAGGGATTATTCTGATTATGGTGTTGGTGTTCATTCCAACCTTATGGAACCAAACTTTAAATTTATTAACCGACTTACCACATATGTTCAATACACTCAATGAGTGGCTACTTTCTCTACCTGAGCATTACCCCGAATTAGTCGATTACCAAACGATTGATTCCGTATTAAATACCGTCCGAGCCAAAATTCTAGGTTTGGGTGAATCAGCGTTAAAATTCTCACTCACTTCACTATTAAGCCTTGTAACATTAGGGATCTACATATTTCTCGTGCCGTTAATGGTGTTCTTTTTACTAAAAGATAAAACAGAATTAATGGATGGCGTGAGCCGTTTTCTTCCACGTAACCGTACCCTTGCCTCTAGTGTTTGGAAAGAAATGCAACAACAAATTGCCAATTATATCCGTGGCAAATTATTCGAAATTATCATTGTGACTGCGGTGACTTATGCTATTTTTGTCTTCTTTAACTTAAACTATTCGTTACTATTAGCTGTTGCAGTCGGTTTATCCGTACTCGTCCCTTATATTGGTGCGGTGTTGGTCACTATTCCCATTGCCCTCGTTGCCGTCGCCCAATTTGGGATCAGCCCAACCTTCTGGTACCTGATTAGTGCTTATGTCATCAGTCAGATTTTAGACGGTAACTTATTAGTTCCGTTCCTGTTTTCAGAAGCTGTTAATTTACACCCATTAATCATCATTATTGCCGTATTAATTTTTGGTGGTTTATGGGGTTTTTGGGGCGTTTTCTTCGCGATTCCCCTTGCAACTTTAGTTAAAGCCGTTGTTAACGCCTGGCCATCCACAGAACAAAATACCCTTTGACGAATGAATGAAAAAAGACAGAAAAAATACCGCACTTTTGTGCGGTATTTTTTATGCTAGAAATTAATGTGAACGGTTATCCGTTAACGGTTTTATGCTTTCATCAAATTCCGGTAGGGGTTTGTGTTCCGTCGCGATGTAGCTATAAATCACTGGCAACACAAATAAGGTGAATAATGTTCCAATAGCTAAACCTGAAACAATCACAATCCCAATACTAAAGCGCGATACGGCCCCTGCGCCAGACGCATACAAGAGTGGGATAAGACCTGCAATCATTGCTGCGGTCGTCATTAAAATCGGACGTAAACGCACTTTGGCCGCTTCAGTAATCGCTTCAATACGATTTTTGCCATGATATAACTGTTCTTCTTTTGCTACTTCACACATTAAAATCCCGTGTTTAGTAATTAAGCCAACTAGCGTAATCAAACCCACCTGTGAGTAAATATTCAGACTGGTTCCAGGGATACGGAAGAAACCTAAGAAATTGAGCATTAATAGCGCCCCACTCACTGCAAGTGGCACCGAAATCATGATGACTAATGGATCACGAATTGACTCAAATTGAATCGCTAAAACTAAGAAAATAATGATGACGGCTAATACAAAGGTCACCGCTAAAGCATTACCTTCTTGGACTAACTGACGCGCTTCACCAGTAAAGTCATAATTATAGCCTTGCGGTAAATACTCTTTCGCTGCCATTTTTAACCACGCAATCGCCTCACCTGTACTTTTGGTTGGGAGAGGAACTGCACTAATGACCGCTGAATTAAGCTGGCTAAAACGAGGTAAAGAAGTTGGCTGTGATTCTAACGTCATGGTTAAGAAACTGCTTAATGGTACTGATTTCCCGTTACTTGCCGTCACATAATAGTTGTTTAAACTTTCTGGTGACAAACGTTCACCCCGTTTAACTTGCATGATGATTCGATAAGCACGTCCATCAATATCAACTCGTTCAATCGTGGCGGCAGACAAGAAACTCCCTAATGTGGCACTGATTTGTTGCATTGTGACACCATAGGTACCTGCTTTTTCTTTATCGACTTTAATCCGCATCTGCGCCGTATCAAATTTTAAATCCAACGCGGTATAAACAAAGTGACCGGATTTTTTCATTTCTTGTAGGAAGTTTTCTGCTACATTGGCTAAATCTTCATAGCCACTCGCAGTACTGATCACAAAACCAATTGGTGGACCTTGCTCTCCCGTGTTGATTTCTGGGAAGTTAAATCCCGTCAACGCCACTTCTGGAATATGCGCCGATTTTTTATTTAACTCCGCTAAGATTTCCGCTTGGCTACGGGTACGTTCTTTCCAATCTTTTAATGTCACCACACTAAAGGATTGGTTACTCCCCATTGCCCCTGAAATCACCATAGAAAAATCCACTTCAGGCGTGTCTTTTAAAATCCGTTCGTAATCACGCATCGCTTCTTGCACATAATCTACATTGACATTAGAAGGCGCACGACCAATCACCATGAACGCCCCTTTATCTTCTGCTGGGGTTAACTCACTCGCTAACCCATTAAACAAGAAAGGCAGCGTAGCAAAAATAACCGCCGCAAAAGCCAGCATACAACGACGGCTTGCCATCACCAGATTTAAAGCATAGTTATAGCCATGATTAATGGTGGTGAGCATTTTTTCGATGCATTGTTCCAACTTACTTGGGTCAGTGTGCGGTTTAAGCAACTTACTGCTCATCATCGGTGAAAGGGTTAACGCCACGATCCCAGAAATAAATACCGCACCAGCCAAGGTTAAGGCGAACTCTTTAAACAAAGAACCTGTAATGCCATCCATTAATGCCATTGGCGAGTAAACTGCCATGAGGGCAATGGTCATCGAAATCACGGGCACGGCAATTTCACGTGTACCAATAATGGCAGCACGGAAAGGTGTTTCGCCTAATTTAATGTGACGATCCACGTTCTCAAGCACTACGATGGCGTCATCCACAACGAGTCCGATCGCCAAAATTAAGGCAAGTAAAGTCATTAAATTAATGGAGAAATCAAACGCCTGTAACAGCATGATTACGCCGATCAAAGAAATCGGAATCGTAATCACAGGAATGAGAATTGCACGCAATGAACCAATAAATAATGTGATCACCACTAAAACAATGATTGTCGCCTCTAAAATGGTTTTGATTACTTCATCAATTGAGCTATTAATTGCTATCGTGGTGTCATAAAGAATTTCTGCCTGCATACTATCTGGCAAATTTTGCTTAATTTGCTCATACAATGGACGCACATTTTCTGCCACAACAAGTGGGTTGGCTGAAGAAGTTGGATTGATCGCTAACACCACAGATTCAAAACCATTAGCAACCGCTCTTGAGCTATCACTCGATTTATTTAATTCTACGTCAGCGATATCACGTAAACGCACTAACTTATCGCCTTGTGAGGAAATAATCAGATTCCCCAGTTCTTCCACTGATTTGGTGGTTGTCTCCACTTTATTTTTATAGGTGACATAAAAACCATTGTCATTCCCCGCCGCCGTTTGCACATTATTCGAAGATAACGCATTTCTGACCGCCATCGCGGATAAATTCTGTGCTGCCATTTTAGCGGGATCTAACCAAATCCGTAATGCATAATCCGACGCACCAAAGATTTGTACTTCTGCTACGCCTTCAACCGTAAAGAATTGCGGTTTAATTACACGTTCAATGTAATCCGTCACCTGACTGGCATCCAACTTATTAGAGCTAAATTGAATGTACATCATCCCCGTTCCCCCAGTAGATGAGGTAATTACAGGGTCATCAATACCACGGGGTAATTGTGAACGTACCGAATTTACTTTGGCTAACACATCCGCTAACGCCCCGTTTGGATCGGTATTTAACTTCATTTTAATCGTAATTAACGAGCTATTTGGGCTACTTTTTGACGATAAATAATCGATGTTATCAGCTTGTGCAACGGCTTCTTCCAGTTTTGAGGTAATAAATGCTTGGATAAGACTTGCATCAGCCCCTGGATAAACCGTCGAGACATTAATCACCGTTGTGGTCATTTTGGGATATTCACGCACGGCTAATTTCGCAATCGCTTGTAATCCTAAAATAATGATCAACAAGCTAATAGAAACCGCCAAAACAGGGCGTCGAATAAAAATATCGGTAAATCGCATGGTAATTTCCTATTCCTTAACACAGATCAGTGCCGCACATTTTTCTAGAAAGGCCACATCTTCTGCGGAAAAACGAGCTAAGCGAGGTGAATCCACATCTAATTCAGCAATCATCTCTTCCCCTTGAAAAATAGGCACAACCACTTCTGATTGTGATGCACTATCACAAGCAATATGACCATCAAATTGGTGCACATCTTCTACTACCGTTGTTTTGCCTGTTTGCCAAGTATAGCCACACACACCTTTTCCAAAACCAATATCAGAACACGCGACTTTGCCTTGAAATGGACCGACTTTTAACACACCGTCTTTAACAAGGTAGAAGCCAACCCAGTTTAACTCTGGCATATGCTCATATAAAAACGCAGACGTATTCGCCATTCTTGAAATCATATAGGTTTCAGGCGCAAGAATATGTTCAAGTTGTTGTAATAATAAAGTGTAGTTCATTCAATTTTTCCTCTTAAAACCGCACTTTACAGGTTATTTTTGACAGCAGGTTGCATCGTTCCTACCCCGGCTTTATCAGCGACGAGTACTAAACTGCCATTACTTAAATTTTGTTGTCCACCGGTTACAATTTTATCACCTGGTTTAATTTCCTCGCCTTTTAACTGGGCATAAATGCCTTGGCGATCTTGTGTAAACACCGTCACTTGTTTCACCCGATAAGCCTGCTCAATTTTTTCTGGATCAAAATCTTTACGCGCCATTAATGTCTCGCGTTCTTCCGCAGAAAGTGCGGTCAAGATATAGGCAATTTCACCATACATGTTGTAGTTAATCGCCACTTGTGGCACCACAACCTGATCATATTTTGTTGGTAAGGCCACGCGTAGTCGGGTAAACATACCAGAAAGCAGTTTCCGACCATCTTCTGGTTCAAATGTCGCTTGAACATCAATTAATCCCGTCATCGCGCTGATCGCCGGCTCAATCGCGGTGACCTTAGCAGCAAAGGTTTCGCCACTGCGCGCATCCGCTATTGCGGTCACTTTCTGCCCAACATGCAATTGCTCTAGTTCCTTTTGCGAAAGAGCAAAATCAATTTTCATGCTACTCGTATCTTCAACACGCACAATTTCCATTCCTGGATTCACATATTGTCCCACATTGACTTTCACAATCCCCGTTTGTCCATCAAACGGCGCCACAATTTGACGACGTGCAATCCCCGCTTTTGAGGCAGCAATATTTGCTTCTAATGCCTCATAGGCCGATTTCGCATTATCAAGTTCTTGTTGTGACACACTTTTGGTTTTATACAAACTCAAATAACGCTGATAAGTCGCTTTAACAGAGGCCAGCTGTGCTAACGACGCTTTCAAACTGGCTTGTTCTACGGAACTATCTAACACCACTAATACCGTGCCTTTTTTCACACGTTGGCCAGACTGAACGAGTACTTGTTGAACAGTGCCCGAGATCTGTGCACTTAACATCGCACCTTGATTTGGGCGCACAATGCCTGTGGTTTCGATAACGGGTGTCCATTGTTGCGGTTGAATCGTCATTGCCGTCACGGGATAAATTTTTTCACCCGCCCCGGCAATAAATTTCTCAATCATTTTTCCTTTGATCACGTTAAAAACGATAACACCCGCAAAAAGTAAAACAATAATGCCGAGAATGATTTTCATGGCAATCGAATGAGATCGTTTTGGTTGATTTGCTTGAGTCGCACTCATACAAAAACTCCATAAAATTAAAAAAATAAATTATTTCTGAATCGCTCGCCATGTCCGCTGAATCACAGATTCCAATAACTCAACAGAGAACGTTTCCTTAAAGTAAATTTGTTTCCAAGCAAGTTTTATTGCACTTTCTAACCCAAGTGCAAAAAGAATGTTCGAGGGTAAATTGCATATCTCGCCAGCTTGTTGGGCTCTTTCACAAAACAGTGTCCAGTGACTACGATCCCATGCTTTAATCACCTTATCAAAACCAGGCAGGGATTGATATTGATGCATATTTAACAAAATATTGGGGTTTTCCAACAAAAAGTACCAAATATTCCACCACATTTGACGATATTGTTCAAAAAATGTTTGACTACCGTCATGATGTTTCTCTAATGCACGCTGAAAACGTGTAAATACTTGCTGAGCAAATTGTTCTAGCAACGCCTCTTTACACTTAAAATAAATATAAATTGTCCCTGGTGAAATCTTGGCGGCCTTTGCAATTTTATGCATAGACAGATTATGTAGTCCCTCTTTCGCCATCAGGTGATCGATTGCTCTAAAAATATGCTCAGTCATGTCTATATCAGATTGACGCATAATAAATTCAATTAAGTAAATGAAATAAAAAGTCAGAAAGAAATCAACGCTTTCTGGAATGAACGATCGTTCATTCTAAGACTTTTTGATATTTAAGCAAGTGTAAAAAATAAAAAACATGGGAGGATCCCACGTTTTTTTAGGTGATTATAGATAGGTTACATACCAATCAGCACACATTGTGTTACTGCTTTGGCTTTTTCTTGTGCTTTCAAGGTAGAAGAACGATCCCCCACCGGTCCAATCACAACACGGTTCCAATCTTGGTTCGAATTCACCCGTGCATTAAGCCCTAACATGACCAAACGTGCCTGCAAGTTTTCTGCTTGAATCCTATTTTTAAAGGCACCGCACTGTAAACCATATTTTTTCTCGCTTGCTACCGCATTGACAACCTCAACTTTTTTCGGTGTTTCCACTTTCGCCACCTCTTTGATAGGTTCAACTTTTTTGGTGTCAACAATAGATGTCGTCTGCGGTTTATTTACGGTCTGCGCGCGATCATTTTTAGTGTCATTCGTTTTGAGAGAGATTGTGATAGTTTCTTTTCTATTCTCCTCCGCTTTACGCGGCTCCTCTTGTTGCAACCGAGCTTGCTCTGCTGCTTTTTGTTCTTGTTCCATTGCTAATAAAATCTTACGTTGTTCTTCTGTCAAACGCATATTTTTATCTAAAATTTTTGGATCATCCGTCACTGGTACCGTACGCGTTTCTAACGCTTGGATATAACTCCATACTTCCTCAGGTCGATTGGGTAACACACTTTTCGCTGACTGCACATCTTTTTTAGGCAGTGCCACAATCTCCTTCGGTGTTTTCTCTTTGATTAACATTAATACGGACAGAAAAATCACAAGGATAACCGCCACTAATGCTAACAGGGCAATTTTGCTTGTTCCTTTCTTTTTCTTTCTACTGCCACGACCAGCATAATTTCGTCTTGCCACGCTAAAACCTATTTCCTCAATCATTCACAAAAATTGAGCACAATTCTACTGAAAAATCCCTTTTAACTCAAATACAAGCTAACTTAAATCAATTGGATCCACATCTAACACACAACGTACCGAACCCAATTTGATTGTTGAGGTGGCTTGAAAAGCTGATAAGGCATGGTGTAATTGTGTCCGCGATGCATGTTGTAACAAAAGTTGCCAACGGTATTGACCTGCTTTTTTACTAAACGGTGCGGCCATAGGACCTAAAATTTGAAGACGACTATCAGTGCGTTGTTTCCAAGTTTCAAAGTACGCTGCAATCTGTTGTAAGACTTGTTCTGCCTCTTCAGCATGCCGACTTTGTGCTTTAAACAAGGCCTGTGCACTAAATGGTGGCAAGCCCATTTGTTGTCGCAGCTGCAAAGCTTGCTCCGCAAAATCAGTGTAACCCTGAGTCAACAAACGCTGTAATAAAGGATGCTCAGGGTAATGGGTTTGTAGTACCACTTCTCCTTGTTTCTCCGCCCGCCCTGCGCGCCCTGCCACTTGCACATAAAGCTGAGCCAAGCGCTCTTCTGCACGAAAATCAAGAGAAAATAACGCACTATCTACATTCACTAAAGCGACTAATGTTACATCGGGGAAATGGTGTCCTTTTGCGAGCATTTGCGTCCCAATCAAAATCTGACTTTTTCCTTGTTGTATGTCGCTGAGGTAATTTTCTAATTTTCCTTTACGTGCTGTACTGTCACGATCAATACGCGTAATTTGGTACTGGGGAAAATGACTGGCTAAGGTTTGTTCTAATTGCTCCGTGCCCAACCCAGTAGTAATGAGATGTGTGGAACCACAATGTGCACATTGGCGAGGAATTGGTTTTTGTGTCGCACAATGATGACAGCGTAAAACACGTTGGTGTTGATGATAAGTATACGGTTTTTCACAATGTTGGCAGGTCGCAATCCAACCACACTCATGACATAGCATCACGGGTGCGAAGCCACGGCGATTTAAAAAAAGTAATACTTGATTGCCTTTTTGAAGATGCTTATCCATTTGCTGTAACAGTCGTTCAGATAAGCCATTACGAACCACTTGTTGCTTTAAATCGATCACCGAATGGTGAAGATGTTGTGCATTTTCCGCCCGTTTAGATAAGACAATATGACGATATTTTCCATTTTTGACATTATTTAAACTTTCGAGGCTCGGTGTTGCTGATCCCATTAACACGGGAATATCACACTGTTTAGCTAATACAATCGCCAAATCCCGAGCGTGATAGCGGAAATTGTCTTGTTGTTTAAAAGACACATCGTGTTCTTCATCAATAACGATCAAGCCTAAATGCGCAAACTGAGTAAATAAAGCCGATCTTGTCCCAATGACAATCGCACTTTGCTCTGTTTTTGCGCGTTGCCACACGGCTAGACGTTGCGAGTCATTTAATTCTGAATGCAAAACGTCAATTGGCACATTAAAGCGCGCCTTAAAACGTTGAACCGTTTGTGGGGTCAAACCAATTTCAGGCACCAACACCAAAACCTGTTTGCCTTTTTTCAACACTTCTTCAATCAGTTGCAAATAAATCTCGGTTTTGCCAGAACCCGTTATGCCATCAAGTAACCAAACCGCAAATCCTTGATGAAACGCTAATTGGCTGAAAACTAAGGCTTGTTGCTTATTTAGCACCAATCGATTTTGCTCATTCACTATCGATTTATCAGTGAACTTGGTCTGCCAAGCCTGTAACTGCGGTTGAACGTCGACTTCTTCGACATAATCTTTTTGTTTAAGGGTCGAAAAGATCGCACTATTAAACAGATTATTGCCCTTTTCTAGTGAGGCTTGAGATAAAGCAACGAGAACCTCAAGCTGTTTTTTTGCCCGTTTAAATTCCCCGCTGTCGAGGTGTTGTGCTAATGTTTGCTGACCAAGTGTGGTCAATCGCCAAAAAATTTTTGCTTTTTCACCCGCACTTTCACCCTGCCGCAGTTTGACCGGCAACGCTTGAAATAACACATCACCCAATGCGGTTTGATAATAATTCGCCGCCCAATTCAATAACTGCCACATATCTTGATTAAACAAGCTATGAGTATCCAGTACTTCAATTACTGACTTTAATTGCGCCGTTTCAACCTCTGTTTCCACAGGCAATGCCACCACAATCCCAACACGCTGTTGCCTACCAAAAGGCACAACGACACGCCCCCCAATCACGGCATCAAGCTCGGGAGGTAAAAGATAATCAAAAAAACGATATAACGGCACTGCCAGCGCCACACGGATGAGTTGCATAGTGTCTCACAAAAGATCAATTGGTATATTTAGAGTCTTTGAGATGTGCATCTAACCAATGATCTCGTCATAAGTATATAATTATATTTAGTAAAGCTTTAAAAAATAGCTTAACTCATTTTAAATAATGGAATCATATTTCCTTAATTTTAAAAAATGCTTCAATAACCTCATCTTAAATTTATTGTTAAAGAAATGGATGTCCTTAGAAAGAAAAATTAAACGCTCTTTAAAAGACACTCTATCTAAAGATATCCACAATTCATATAATAAATGCATAGTCATAGGAGATTTATGATGTGATAAAGCTAATTCATTTTGTATTTTTCTGATTGAATTAAAGCTCATTTTTTCTTCAACTTTCTGCTCAACACCGAGATCACCAAAGTAATAATTAATCGCCTCTCTTCTAATTTTCTTGGTTATTCTTATTTGCTCAGAACTATTCTTTGATGAGACCTGTTCAGCGTGAAGCCTATAACAAACTAAAGGCTCAGGATAATTTGCTAATTTCCCAAACCTACTTATTTCTAACCAGAGTTTATAATCTTCAGCATATTTATAATTTAAATTATATTTAAATTTATTTTGTTTAAAAATTTCAGATCTTATCAATACAGTTGGATGCGCAATAGGATTATGAAAAAACATACACTTTCTTATTTCTTCATCATCTATAGGATACTTCCAAATATCTCCATTTTTATGCTCAATAGAAAAAAGACTTCCATTTTCCTCTTCAGAGAAAATTTCTAAATAAGAGCCTACAATAACTATATCTGGATTATCTTCTAAAAACCTCAAGAGTTTTTCTATCCATTGAGGCTTTGCAAAATCATCCGAATCTATTCTTGCT
>JBLUWJ010000022.1:0-36439 GCA_049888895.1 Bisgaard Taxon 45
GTTAAAGTTGTTTTACCATGGTCAACGTGGCCGATTGTACCCACGTTTACGTGCGGTTTTGTACGTTCAAATTTTTCTTTAGACATTGAGAGTCCCTCTAAACAAACACGGTTATGGATGGTTCAATATACCACATTAACCAAAATTTAAATTTGCTGTTAATTAAGGACAGGACAGAAAGGAAATACTAGGACTGGTGCTGATAGGCGGATTTGAACCGCCGACCTCACCCTTACCAAGGGTGCGCTCTACCAACTGAGCTATATCAGCGTTTGGAGCGGGCAGCGGGAATCGAACCCGCATCATCAGCTTGGAAGGCTGAGGTAATAGCCATTATACGATGCCCGCAGTCCTAAATTCATCTGACCCATCAGAACTAGTTTCATTTAAAAAATGGTGGAGGGAGAAGGATTCGAACCTTCGAAGGCTGAGCCGGCAGATTTACAGTCTGCTCCCTTTGGCCGCTCGGGAATCCCTCCGCGTTAAATGAAAACTTGCCGAGAATGAATGGTGCCGACTACCGGAATCGAACTGGTGACCTACTGATTACAAGTCAGTTGCTCTACCTACTGAGCTAAGTCGGCATCTCGTAAGCAAGTGAGGCGTATTATAGGGAAATTTTCATCGCTGACAAGTGTTTTTTTGAAAAAAAGTGATTTTTTTACTTGTTCGTCTATTTCTCACTCAAAAAGTCCACCTTTTCTCATAAAGTAGTCAGTTTTGTAAAATTTTTATCCTTTTTTTATGATTTATAGGGTATATTTCATACTCAATTTATGACAACGTGACAACTGAAACAGATTGTGGACTTAACAAATTCAACCTTTTTATCAAACCAATTAACGCCTTTTCTCTCTTTTAGCCGTGAACAGTGGGCTGAATTAAGAAAATCTGTGCCGTTAACCCTAACCGAACAGGATTTAAAGCCTCTGCTTGGGATTAACGAAGATCTTTCTTTAGATGAAGTTCGCACTATTTATTTGCCTTTGGTGCGTTTAATTAATTACTATATTGAAGAACGTATTCAGCGCCAGCAAGTGATGAATCGCTTTTTAGGTGTCAATCCTGATAAAGTGCCCTACATTATTAGTATTGCGGGCAGTGTGGCGGTCGGGAAAAGTACGTCAGCACGTATTCTACAATCATTGCTTTCCCAGTGGCCAGAATGCCGTAAGGTGGATTTGATCACGACAGATGGTTTTTTATATCCTCTCGCTAAATTACAGCAAGATAATTTATTACATAAAAAAGGTTTTCCTGTTTCCTATGATACGGCCCGTTTAGTGCGTTTCTTAGCTGATATTAAATCCGGCAAACCCAATGTGACCGCTCCCGTCTATTCTCATTTAATTTATGATATCGTTCCCGACCAATTTGATGTTGTTGATCAGCCAGATATTTTAATTTTAGAAGGCTTAAATGTTTTGCAAACTGGTGATCGTTCAAGCCAAACGTTCGTTTCCGACTTTGTGGATTTCTCGATTTATGTCGATGCAGATGAAAATCTCTTAAAAGAATGGTATATCAGTCGTTTTTTGAAGTTCCGTCAAAGTGCATTTAGTGATCCGAATTCGTATTTTAAGCATTATGCAACGTTGTCTGAACGAGATGCCATCAAGACGGCAAGTCAGATTTGGGACGACATTAACGGCTTAAATTTAAGAGAAAATATTTTACCAACAAGAGAACGTGCGAACTTAATTTTAACCAAAGGTACTGATCATGCGGTGGAATTGGTCAAATTACGTAAGTAATCCCATTAACCCTAGCATTGCTAAAAGATGACCGCACTTTACCTGTTCAAGTAAAGTGCGGTTTGTTTTGGAAAAGTTTAGAGAATAAAACGGCTTAAATCTTCGTTTTCTACGACATCGCCTAGCGCATCAAGCACATAAGCTTCATCAATGCTGACAACTTGACCATTCATTTCGCTTGCATTAAAGGAAATTTTATCCATTAAACGCTCCATGACCGTATGTAAACGACGAGCACCGATATTTTCGGTTTTTTCATTCACACGAAATGCCGCTTCGGCAATTTTCTTAATTGACCCTTCACTAAACTCAATATTCACCCCTTCTGTTGCCATCAAGGCTTTATATTGTTCCGTTAAAGAAGCATTTGGTTCGGTTAAAATACGTTCAAAATCGACCGCACTTAATGCTGATAATTCCACACGAATAGGCAAACGACCTTGTAATTCAGGGATTAAATCCGACGGACGTGCCACTTGGAATGCTCCAGAGGCAATAAACAAAATATGATCGGTTTTCACCATACCATGCTTGGTGCTCACCGTTGTGCCCTCGACTAATGGAAGTAAATCACGTTGTACTCCTTCACGCGATACATCGGCACCGCTGTATTCACCTTTCTTACAGATTTTGTCGATCTCATCAATGAATACAATCCCGTTTTGTTCTACCGCCTCAATGGCTTTTTGTTTCAAATCTTCTGGGTTGATCAGTTTTGCGGCTTCATCATCAATCAAGGTTTTTAACGCGTCTTTAATTTTCATTTTGCGTTTTTTGGTTTGTCCGCTTGAAAGATTTTGGAACATCGATTGCAATTGATTAGTCATTTCTTCCATGCCCGGCGGCGCCATAATTTCCACCCCCATAGACGGTGCAGCGACATCAATGTCGATTTCTTTATCATCTAATTGCCCTTCACGCAATTTTTTGCGGAAGACTTGGCGAGTGGTATTATTGCTATCTGTTGTTTCAACTTGCCCCCACTGATTTTTGGCTGGTGGTAATAGGGCATCTAAAATCCGATCTTCCGCTGCTTCTTCGGCACGGAAACGGTTTTTTTCAATCTCGGTTTGACGCACAAGCTTCATCGCACTGTCCGTCAAATCACGGATAATCGAATCCACCTCTTTCCCTACATAGCCCACTTCGGTAAATTTGGTGGCTTCCACTTTAATAAAAGGCGCATTGGCAAGTTTGGCTAAACGGCGAGCAATTTCGGTTTTCCCTACCCCTGTTGGACCAATCATTAAAATGTTTTTCGGTGTCACTTCATGGCGAAGTGGCTCTTGTAATTGCATTCTTCGCCAACGATTACGCAACGCAATCGCCACCGCTCTTTTCGCATCGGCTTGACCGATAATATGTTGATCCAATTCAGAGACAATTTCTCTTGGGGTCATTTCAGACATGTTTACTCCTATGACCTAGCTATTAGGTAATTCTTCAATCGTAAAATGGGTATTGGTATAAACGCAGATATCACCTGCAATTTTTAAGGATTTTTCCACAATCTCACGTGCAGATAAATCGGTATTTTCCACTAATGCACGTGCTGCAGATAACGCAAAGTTGCCACCTGAACCAATCGCTAAAATTTGGTCTTCTTCAGGCTGCACCACATCACCAATCCCCGTAATAATTAAACTTTCTTTTTCATCTGCCACGATCAACATCGCTTCTAACTTACGTAAAGCTCGGTCTGTACGCCAATCTTTCGCCAATTCCACCGCACTTTTCAACAAATGCCCTTGGTGCATTTCCAGTTTACGCTCAAATAATTCAAATAAGGTGAAGGCATCTGCTGTACCGCCTGCAAATCCCGCTAACACTTTGCCATTATATAAACGACGCACTTTACGCGCATTGCCTTTCATTACGGTGTTGCCTAATGAAACCTGACCATCACCGCCGACCACAACATGACCATTACGGCGAACACTTACAATCGTTGTCATTTCGTATCCTTTGTTATTGCAAAATAATAAAGCACTATATGGCGATAAAATGGGAAAGATCAAGAGAGAAGAGAAAGAAAAGCCGTTTAATTCAATTAAACGGCCTCGAATTTCATCTTATTAGCGCTACGTACCTTTACTCAACATCTCGAAGTTGCTTTAAGATAATCTCTTTGATTTGCTGTGCTTTAAACTGCGTTTCAAATTTTACCTTCAGCTGCCCGCTCAAGCTTTGGAACCAATGTTCAGCGTGTTGAATTTTTTGTGCAACTACATATCCCTACGCCGAATCATTTTTTTGCGACATTGCGTGAGCCATGTTTTATGACCCAACGGCATTCCTTACTCATTTATTCCTTTTCCCAAGCATTGATAATTTCATAAAATTTTTCCGACTTTTCTTTGTATAAGTCGTTTAAATTATTGGCTACACTTTTTTGAATGTATTTATCTTTATCATCTTTTAGGTTACTCAGTATTTCAACGTATTGATCAAAATATTCCAATGCCGTAAATAGCTTTTTTGCCCAAGGTAATCGTATTCTTAGGCACTCAGAGGAAAGCCTTCTGACTCTTTCATTCTCGTCTGTACTCCAGTCCAGTAGAATCTTCATAGATTCTTCAGGGTATTTTTTAATGAGTACTCGCATGCAGTACTCCGAAGTAAATCGCTTGGTAAGCGCTTTGCTGAAATTTATGCTTACCTCAAAATGACTATCTCCGTAAATTTCTACATATTTTCCGATTGGCCATAGCCACCAACCTTCCGTAAACGCCCCGCTGTTTCCTTTCAATATCGGGCCTAATATTTTATAAAATACGGAAAGGGTCTCTTCATAACTCAAATCAAACGCTTCATAAAGTGCCGTTGCAATCCGTTCCTGTCTTTGACTAAATTCCAGTTCATGGATTGACTTGGTTAAATCTAAAAATAGATCCTGATAGAAAGAGGGAGATTCCTTTGCAAGTAAATTAGACAAGTGCTGCAAATATTCATCATCGTAATAATCTTTGAGTTTTTTAGCCATTTTCTGTTATTCCTTCTAACAGCATCCTAATCGAATTTTCACTATCTACGCGTTTCCATTAAAGTGCGTTTAATCTTAATTCCGTTGTTTCTAGAAAATTACAATTTATCAAAAAATATCCCAAACAAAAACGCCACAAAGACCATTGCGCCAAAGTAGTTGTTATTTAAAAAGGCTTTGAAGCAGGATTCTCGTTCACGATCTTTGATGAGTTTGCATTGATAGACAAATAACAAAGTGGCGAGGAAAAGCACCACAAAATAGCTGGTATGGAGCTGGGAAAGATAACCAATTAGACCTAAGAAAAACAACGTGACGATTTGCAATAATGAGATGATTTTATTGTCATATTGGGCAAATAAAATGGCGGTGGATTTTACCCCAATGCGTAAATCATCATCGCGATCTACCATGGCGTATTGCGTGTCATAGGCGACTGTCCACGCTAAATTGGCGAAAAATAACAGCCAGCATTCGAGCGGTAAGGCTTCAATTGAGGCGCCATACGCCATCGGAATCGACCAACCAAATGCCATACCTAAAAACAGTTGGGGCAAATGGGTGTAGCGCTTCATAAAAGGATAGATAAAGGCTAAAAAGACGGCAATAAATGACAGGACGATGGCATAGGTGTTCAAAAACAAGACTAATATAAAGGAACAAAAGACCAGTAAGGCAAATAGCCATTTTGCTTCTTCAGGTGTGGCGGCTCCCGTCGCCAATGGGCGTTTGGAAGTACGTTTGACGGCACCATCAATATGGCGATCGGCATAATCGTTAATCACACAGCCTGCTGCCCGCATAAAAATCACGCCTAAGACAAAAATACTTAATATCGACAAGTCGGGCATGCCTTTGACGGATAGAAATAATGCCCAAAGGGTTGGCCAGAGTAATAATAACGTGCCAATTGGCTTATCAAATCGCATTAACTGTGCGTAGGCAATCCATTTTTGTTTAGAAATTGGCATAGTTTCCAAAAATTAATTAAAAGTGCGCTCATTTTACTGCAAATTTTTTGAAATTTCTTTACAAAATCGTTAGCAAAAAACATTTCATTTCTTTTCTTCTATGCAGCATTCCAAAGATAAATAAGGGGGATAAATCATAAATATGTGATTAACTTCACTATGTTAGGTTAAGAAACGCGGTAAACTAGTGCAAATCATTTTGTGTGAAGAGGAGATCATTATGTTTAAGCAGCTTCAACAAATTGGTAAAGCGTTCATGTTACCAATTGCCATTCTACCTGCTGCAGGTTTGCTACTAGGGATTGGTGGCGCATTATCGAATAAAGCGACGGTACAGGCCTATCCTGTTTTAGATAACCCTGTGTTACAAGGTATTTTCCAAATTATGTCTGCCGCAGGCAGTGTGGTTTTTGCTAATCTGGCGTTATTACTTTGTATCGGTTTAGGCATTGGTCTGGCTAAACGTGACAAAGGGGTCGCGGCATTAGCAGCGGTAGTCGGTTATTTAATCATGACGGGCACCATTAATGCGTTAATCAGTATTTTTTCGCCAGAAGTGAAAGGCATTGATACGGGGGTGATTGGATCTTTAGTGATGGGATTATTAACGGTGAAATTACATAATCGTTACCACAATATCCAGCTACCACAAATTTTAGGGTTCTTTGGCGGATCGCGATTTGTTCCTATCGTGGCTGCCTTTGCGGCGATTTTTGTGGGTTTCCTCTTTTTCCTTATTTGGCCAACGTTCCAAGGCTGGTTGGTCTCGGCGGGTGAAGGGATTGCCTCTATGGGCGCCATTGGTACCTTCTTTTACGGTTTTCTGATGCGTTTAAGTGGGGCAGTGGGATTACATCATATGATTTATCCGCTCTTTTGGTATACAGAGTTAGGGGGAACGGAAATTGTAAACGGTGAAACCATTATCGGGGCACAAAAAATCTTTTTTGCCCAATTAGCTGATCCGAATCATCAAGGGTTATTCACTGAAGGGACGCGCTTTTTCGCGGGGCGTTTTGATACCATGATGTTTGGCTTACCTGCAGCTTGTTTGGCAATGTATCACTGTGTCCCTAAAGCACGTCGTGGTCTGATAGGCGGGTTATTTTTAGGTGCAGCACTCACCTCATTCATTACAGGGATTACTGAACCTATCGAATTTATGTTCTTATTTGTGGCACCTTGGTTGTATGTTTTCCATGCTTTCTTAGATGGTGTTTCATTCTTTATTGCCGATTTCTTGAATATTTCGATTGGTAATACCTTCTCTGGTGGATTTATTGACTTCCTTTTATTTGGCATTTTACAAGGTAATGCAAACACAAACTGGATCCTTGTAGTCGTTGTCGGTGTGTTTTGGGCAATGTTATATTACTTTAGCTTCCGCTTTCTGATTACGAAATTTGATGTGATGACACCGGGCAGAGCTGAAGAACAGGAAGAGGTGGTTGAATCGACTAGCTCTTCGTTAACTGAAAATGCACATCACATTATTGAGGCATTAGGCAAGGCCGAAAATATTGAACATGTAGATGCCTGTATTACGCGTTTACGGGTGAATGTCAAAGATGTGAAAGCGGTGGATAAAGCGCGTCTAAAAGCGTTAGGTGCTATTGATGTACTGGAAGTGGGGGGCGGTATTCAAGCCATTTTTGGTGCGAAAGCCGTATTATACAAAAGCGAAGTCAACCAAATTTTAGGCAAAGAAGATTAATTGTCTTGTTCCAAATAAGCATGCCTCTAAGCAATCTTAGAGGCATTTTTATGGCTGAAAAAATATATTTTCAGATGTCTATAGACTTATCTTATCTCCTTGTTAGAATTGAGATAATATTGATTAATTTTAGTGCAGTAGATTTATGGACATAGTAATAGATTTGTTGAATACTTTTTTAACCTCAACCCGTTTTTCGATTTTAGCCAAAATGGCGATGGCAATGTTATTAGGCGGTATCATTGGTTTAGAGCGTGAATTAAAACGGAAAGCGGTCGGGGTGAAGACCTGTGTTATTATCGCAGTCACTACGTGTGTTTTAACCATTGTCTCTATTCAAGCCGCTGAGCATTATGCTCAAGTGTCAGAAAATATCCGTACTGATCCCATGCGTTTAGCCGCACAAGTGATTAGCGGGATTGGTTTTTTAGGTGCAGGGGTCATTTTACGTAAAAGTAATGATGCGATTTCAGGCTTAACCACTGCAGCGATTATTTGGGCGGCTGCGGGTATTGGTATTGCCAGTGGGGCAGGCTTTTTCTTTGATGCGATTATTGCCACTATGATGATTTTAATTGCGGTACGCTTAAGCCCAATCGTACAAAGTCTAGTACGTCGTAAAAATAAGATTCGTAAAACAAAAATTACCATTCAGCTCAATACCCCAAATGCAATTGGTAAAGTGACGGATATTTTAATCAGTAATAATTATCGGCTCGATAGTTTAAGTGTAAAAGACTTACCGAATACTGATGATGTACGTTTAAATATGCGTTGTTTGATTACAGATAAAACCATGCTCCAAAACCTGTACTTATTACTAAAAAATGAGCCTGAAGTGGTGAGTGTTGATTTAGATAATTAAGTATGGTTTGAAATAGATCATGATGTGGTGATTAATGCCCAATTATGATCTTTTTTTATTCCTTTTTCTTGAATATTAATCATTATCATTTTTTATAAGTGGTTGATTTATATCATATAATGTGGCTTATTTTTTGTCTTAAAAGATAAAAATTGATCTATCTCATATTCACTACCTCTTTTTAGTTGTTTAATGAAATAGATATTTCTATGTCTGTTTATAGCATAACCATCGGGGGATACGTTATGGATAAATTGCTTGTCAATTCAAGATTGACTAGACGTTCTTTACTGCAAAGAACATCGATTGGTGCAGCGATCGCTGCGACTAATCTATCATTACCTTTCAAAGCTGTCGCTAATACTGATAAGGCGACATCCACTTCAACAGAAAATCTGCAGGAAAAAGTGGTTTGGAGTGCTTGCACGGTGAACTGTGGTAGCCGTTGTCCACTGAGAATGCACGTGAAAGACAATAAAATTATCTATGTCGAAACTGACAACACGGGAACGGATACATATAACGTTGACCACCAAGTCAGAGCGTGTTTACGTGGACGTTCAATGCGCCGTCGCGTTTATAATCCAGACCGTTTGAAATACCCAATGAAACGCGTTGGAAAACGCGGTGAAGGTAAGTTTAAGCGTATCAGTTGGGATGAAGCACTAAATGAGATTGCTACTTCACTACGTAAGAATATTGCGCAATACGGTAATGAATCGATTTATCTCAATTATGGTACAGGTACATTAGGTGGCACCATGACTTGTTCTTGGCCACCGAGTGCAACTATGCTTGCCCGGTTTATGAACTGTTTAGGGGGATATCTCAATCATTATGGCGATTACAGTACCGCACAAATTGCAGTCGGGTTGGATTATACCTATGGCGGTGGCTGGGCATTAGGAAATGGCTTAGCGGATATCGAAAATACGAAGTTGGTTGTCCTTTTTGGTAATAATCCGGCAGAAACGCGTATGAGCGGTGGGGGATTGACGTATTGTATTGAACAAGCACGACAAAAATCGAATGCGAAAATGATCATTATTGATCCTCGTTATACTGATACTGCGGCTGGACGTGAGGATGAATGGATTCCAATTCGTCCGGGTACTGATGCCGCCTTAGTTTCAGCTTTAGCTTATGTGATGATTACAGAGGATTTAGTCGATCAAGCGTTCTTAGATACGTATTGTGTTGGCTATGATGAAAAAACCTTGCCTGAAGGCGCACCAAAAAATGGGCATTATAAAGCTTATATTTTGGGGGAAGGGGATGATGGAATTGTAAAAACACCGGAGTGGGCGGCGAAAATTACAGGTATTCCTGAGCAACGCATCATTAAACTTGCCAGAGAAATTGGTAGTACGAAGCCGGCATTTATTGCTCAAGGCTGGGGACCACAACGCCGTAGTAACGGTGAGTTAATTTCTCGTGCGATCGCGATGTTACCGATTCTGACAGGGAATGTGGGGATTCACGGTGGAAATACTGGGGCGAGAGAAAGTGCTTATTCGATGCCATTTGTGCGTATGCCAACCTTAACCAACCCAGTGAAAGCCAGTATTCCAATGTTTTTATGGACCGATGCGATTTTTCGTGCGCACGAAATGACCGCATTAACGGATGGTATTCGAGGTGTCGAAAAATTAACAGCTCCGATCAAAGTTATTTGGAATTATGCGAGTAACTGTTTGATTAACCAGCATTCCGATATCAATCGTACCCACAATATTTTGCAAGATGAGACACAGTGTGAATTGATTATTACCATTGATAACCACATGACCTCAACCGCGAAGTACAGTGATATTTTGCTACCAGATTGCACGGCATCAGAGCAGATGGATTTCTGCCTAGATGCATATATTGCAAATATGGATTACGTGATTTTTGCTGATCAAGTCATTACACCGTCGTTTGAGTGCCGCAATATTTATGACATGTTAACGGATTTAGCCGAGAAAATGGGGGTTAAGCAGGCATTCACTGAGGGGCGCACACAAGAAGAATGGCTCCGTCATATTTATCAACAATCCCGAGAAAACTTGCCAGAATTGCCGACCTTTGAAGAATTCAGACAGCAAGGCATCTTTAAAAAAGTCGATCCAAATGGCTTTTATGTGGCTTATAAGGCTTTCCGTGAAGATCCAAAAGCCAATCCACTACAAACCCCATCGGGAAAAATTGAAATTTACTCTGAGCGATTAGCTGAGATTGCTAAGACGTGGGTGCTTAAAGCGGATGAGGTGATTCATCCACTGCCAATACATACTGACAGTTTTGAACATTATGGCGATAAATTAATGGAAAAATATCCGTTACAAATGACAGGTTTTCATTATAAAGCGCGTACACATTCAACCTACGGTAACGTGGACGTGATTAAGGCGGCGACCCCGCAAGAAGTGTGGATTAATCCGATTGATGCACAAGCACGTAATATTAAAAATGGCGATATGATTCGTATCTTTAATGATCGTGGTGAAGTGCAGATTCATGCCAAAGTGACACCTCGTATTATCCCCGGTGTAGTCGCGTTAAGTGAGGGTGCTTGGTATGCACCAGACAGTCAAGGTGTGGATCATTCAGGTTGTGTGAACGTATTGACAACACAACGTCCATCGCCTCTCGCGAAGGGTAATCCACAGCATTCTAACTTAGTTCAAGTTGCAAAAGTGTAAGGAGTAAATGATGAGTGTTCAGTATGGCTTTTATTTTGACTCAGATCGTTGCACCGGCTGTAAGACTTGTGAATTAGCCTGCAAAGACTATAAAGACCTCGATACCAACGTGAATTTTCGTCGCATTTATGAATATGCAGGTGGTGACTGGCAACAGCAAGCAAATGGATGTTGGCAACATAATGTTTTTGCTTATTATTTATCGATTTCCTGTAATCACTGCGACAATCCTGCTTGTGTGTCAGTTTGTCCAACGGGTGCAATGCATAAAACAGAAGATGGCTTTGTCATCGTGAATGAAGCAATCTGTATTGGTTGTCGTTATTGTCATATGGCTTGTCCTTATGATGCACCACAATATGATGCAATGAAAGGGCATATGACCAAATGCGATGGCTGCCATTCACGTATATTGGAAGGGAAAAAACCGATTTGTGTTGATGCGTGTCCATTACGAGCTTTAGATTTTGCGCCGATTGATGAGCTACGCAAAACCTATGGTGATTTAGCGGCGATTGCTCCATTACCCTCGCCAGAACATACTGCACCGAATTTGGTGGTTAAAGCCAATAAAAATGCGCGTCCAACGGGGGATACAACCGGTTTTTTAGCGAATCCAAGGGAGGTGTAAGATGAACGGATTACACGAATTACCTTTAGTGATTTTCACCGTATTAGCACAATCAGTTGTGGGGGCTTTTTTACTCTTTGCTCTTGTTCTATTTACGACAGAAGACAAACACTATCGTGCTTATGTGCACAAAGCGATGTTTGTATTATTAGCGTTACTCGGTATAGGTTTTATTGCCTCTATCACGCATTTAGGCTCGCCATTGCGTGCATTTAACGCATTAAATCGAGTAGGTGAGTCTATGTTGAGTAACGAAATTGCCACCGGTGCGTTGTTCTTTGCGCTTGCGGGCATATATTGGTTATTTGCGATATTAGACAAGTTACCAAAGGCATTTGGACGCTTTTTATTGGTATGTGCCTCTGCGATGGGATTAATCTTTATGTATATGATGAATAAGGTTTATCACATTTCAACAGTGCCAACATGGCATACCAGTTTTACTACTTGGGGCTTTTATTTAACCATTATTTTGGCAGGTTTTACCCTCGGTTATGGTTTATTACATAGTGAACGACCGGATGCTAAAGTGGTTTCTTGGGTGCCAACCCTTGTTTCTATCACAACGTTAGTAGCCGCAATCATCATTATTTATCAAGGGTTCACGTTATCCACAGTCGTCACGTCAGCACAAAAAGCGACGGCACTGGTACCAGATTTCGCCACCTTAAGTGCGTTACGTTTGGTGTTATTGGGTTTGGCAATAGCCTGTTTATTCTATGTGCTCCATAAACCGGCTTCATGGATGAGTAAACTCTGTGCCGTGTTATTGGTGTTCGCCGCTGAAATGATCGGGCGGACGTTATTTTATGGATTGCATATGACGGTTGGGATGGCTGTCGGGGCGTAGCAAACCTAACGGGGTAGCGCTCGCGCTGCCCTGAACAACATAAGTGCTAAGTGCGGTCTATTTTATGAAAATTTTGGGGATTCATGTTATGAATATGCCACAACGTCAATGGGTTTCCTTATCAGGGCGTTTATTAGGTGCTTTATTTTATTATGCACCGACTGAAGCACAGCTTGAATCCATTTTGGATTTTTTCCGTCAGCCTGATTGGCAACATGAATGGCAGCATGAAGTGGATGCAACGATCTTGCAGGCTATTCAGCAAGGTCTTGCAACCGAACCATTAGATACAACATACCAAGAATTATTTATTGGTCCTGCTGCCTTGAGTGCACCACCTTGGGGATCGGTTTATCTTGATCCCGAGTCAGTACTTTTTGGTGATTCTTTACTGAAATTACGCGAATTTTTACGCCAACACCGTGTTGAGTTTGTAACCACACAAAATGAACCGGAGGATCATATTGGGCTAATGTTGTTACTGTCTGCATATTTAGCGGAAAATCGCCCAGAATTATTGGTTATCTTTTTAAGTGAGCATGTCTTTACTTGGTCAACACGTTATTTACAACTTTTAGCGAATCAACAAACGTCGGTATTTTATCGAGGTCTTGCGTTATTGACGCAAGCGACGTTAAATCAATGGCAGCAACAGCTTGATATTCAAGTGAACAGCGTACGTCTTTATCGTTAAATCACATGAGGCAAAGCATGCACAATAATGACTCAACTCATCGGCACCGTCAGAAAGATGAACGTTATTATGAAGCCTATCTTTCTCACCATACTATTTCACGTCGTGGTTTATTGCGTGGTCTATTGGGGGGGAACACGAAACAGGAAAAACGTTTAAAAAATCGACCGCCCTTTGCGGCTAAAGAAGCCTTATTACTTCAAGTGTGTCATGGATGTGCGGATTGTATTGATGCCTGTCCTTATGGCTTGCTTCGTTTGGTGGAAGGAAAACCCGTGCTAGAAATTGATTTTTCAGCCTGTGATTTTTGTGGTAAATGTGCCGAAGTTTGTACTACAGGCGCCTTACATCGAGCATTTTCAGCAGACACGGAATTACGTCCAATCTTTAGCGAAAAATGTTTAATTACACAAGGGCAATCCTGTTCTGAGTGTCAGCAAAAATGCCCACAACATGCCTTGTCGATTCAACATAAACAACTTGTTGTTAGTCCAGCTTGTCATGGCTGTGGTCAATGCAAGATAAGTTGTATGCTGGGGGCAATTACCTTATCTCACTGTTAAAACATCTTTATTCTTCTTAAATGGGAAGTCAGAAAAAAGGGGCGTATAACGCCCCAACTAACCTAATTGTGCTTTCAAGACACCACATGATTTTTGATTGATTTGCATGAGTGACTCACGTTTTAACCTGTAATTTCGGCAACCTCAACTTTGCGGTTTTCATAGCGAGATTTGGTGCAGGCATCTGCGGTGGCAATGGCAGCTCTTGCGGCTTCACCTGTGAGTAATTTCTCGAATTCTTCAGTCGGTTTCATACCATGTAAAATATCATTTAAGTATTTCATCTCTTTTTTCATAATAGAACTGAGCCACATTGGGGTACGCTTACCTGGTTTACCATATTGGATCGCGCCATCCATTTCGGTACTGGTATAGATACGGGTACGATCATCATCCTCCTCTTGTGTTTCATGAATCAAGAAATGGCTATCTTTGCCATCAACACGTAATGTGCCTTTACAGTGGTACATGTCTAATTTAATTGCACCTTTTTCACCTTGGATAAGAACATAATGTTCCCCCCAGCGGAAAGCGGAGCCCCACTCTAATACGGCAAAACGACCGCCCTCAAATTCTAAATTGAGGAATAACATATCGTCCTCGTCACCAAATTTTTCACTTTGATGTGCCACATTACCTGCGGTCATCGTAACGGTTTTCGGCATACCTCCCATAATGAACTGAATACAATCTAGTTCATGAATATGGTGGTATAAATGCCCACCGGATTTTGCACGAATTTTTTTCCATGAAATGCTCGGCTGTTCATCTTCCCAACCGTTTCGTGCAGAATGGCAATAGAGGACTTTACCAATTACCCCTTGTTTGATTAATTCTTTGGCATGATGAACACCATTAAAGAAATTCATGACATGACCTGCCATAAAGATGACGCCATTTTCTTCACAAGTTCTCACCATTTCATCGCAATCTTGGTAGTTAAGTGCGATAGGTTTTTCACAAAAAACGTGTTTACCATGCTTAGCCGCCTCAATAACCGGTTCTTTGTGTAGATAGTTTGGCGTAGCTACGATGACACAATCCACGTCTGGACTACTCACTAATTCTTTTAAACTACTTGCTGCAATACAATTTAATTCCTGAGCAATTGTTTGCCCATTTTCAGGGTCATAAACCATTGTGACCTTAGCATCATTATTTTCATTCATAAAACGGGCTAAATCTGCACCAAAATAGCCTACACCTACAACACCATATTTGATCATTTTTTATTCTCCTAATCTTACGATAAATAAATTCTATTTCACCGAACCTTCAGATAATCCACTGGCAATTTTGTTTTGAATAAAGCAAAAGAAGATAACAGAAGGGATAACCACCAGTACAGATGCGGCCATCATATCGCCCCAGTCAAGAATTTCTGCGCCATTTAGAGAGCGTAAGGCGACCGCGACCGTCATTTTGCTTGTATCATTGACTAAAATGAGGGCATACAAAAATTCATTCCATGCATTGATAAAGGTATAGATCGCGGTGGCAACAATACCTGGTGCAACCAGAGGTAAGACAATTTTGAAAAAGACAGTAAATTTATTGGCACCATCAATTTTAGCGGCTTCCTCAATTTCAATTGGCACAGTCTGGAAAAAGCCTACGAGTAACCACACGGCATAAGGCACACTAAAGGAAAGGTAAACCACAATTAGCCCCGTTGTGGTATTTGTTAAACCCACTTTTGCCATCGCAATTGAATAGGGGATCGCTAATAAAATAGGTGGGAAAATATAAGTCGTCACCAATAGTTTAGACATAATTGATCCCAATTTTGGGAAAAACCGCACAATCCCATAAGCCGCCATAGAGGAAATCGTAATGGCAATGACAGTCGTGACCAGTGAAATAAACAAACTATTTTTAATATTCACAATAAAATTGAGGTCATAAATGACGTGTTCAAAATAATCTAAGGTGAAGACTTTTGGCCAAAAACGGGTAGGTTCACTTGTTAACTCACCTTTACCTTTAATAGAGGAAAGGAAAATCCATACCAGCGGGAAGACCGCAATAACAGTGGTAACCGTCAGGAAAAGATGAGAAATAATGTCGCCCAATAGAGTAGATTTCTTTTTCATATTATTTCCCCTCTTTTTCCCAACGGTTAATGATTTTGAAGTAAATAAAGCAAACAGAGAGCAAGAAGATAAAGAGCAGCACGGTGACGGCGGATGAGCGTCCTAACAATTTACTTCCCCAGCCCATGTCATAGGCAAAAATCGGTAAAGTCATGGTGGCATTTGCAGGACCACCACCTGTAATGAGGTAAATGATGTCAAAGTTATTGAATACCCAAACTGTTCTTAATACCACTAAAAGCCCTACCACTAATTTAATGTGTGGGAGTGTGATGTAGCGGAATATTTGCCAAGCATTCGCGCCATCAATTTTTGCCGCTTCATATTGATCTGCCGGTACAGTTTGTAAAGCGGATAACACGTTTACCATGATCATAGGAGCACCGAACCAAATATTGATAAAGACTAAGCAAACAAATGCCCAAGTACGATCAGAGAGAAAATTGGGTGCGATATCCATGAAACCAAGCTGTACTAGCATATTGGGTAAGTAGCCATATACTCCGTTTAAAATCCATTGCCACGAAAAAGCAATGACGATGGTTGGGAATGCCCAAGGAATAATGAGGAGAATTTTATATAGCCATTTAAAACGCGTTACTCGGTTTAAGGCTAATGCAAGAAAGAACCCGACTAAGACTTGTCCAACTAAAGAAAGGATTGTCCATTTTAGCGAGTTGAAGAACGATAACCAAAAGTTGGGATCAGAGAGTACCGCTTGGTAATTCGCAAATCCAACAAAACTATAGGTTGGTGTGATTAAGTTTTTATTCGTAAAACTATAGAAAATACTGGATAGAAATGGGTAAACAAACAAGACAGAAACCACTAAGATTGCAGGCAGTACAAATATCCATCTCGTGTAATTATTTTGTTTATAGTACATAAGGAAAACTCCTTATTAAATCTATGAGTTAAGCTAGGTTGTGAAATTTTAGACAAAGCCCCCTTAATACTTATTCACATAAGTAAATTAGCAAGATATTAAGGGGATTGGGTTGTTTTTATTTCGTGATAACAGCCTCTAATAAACTGTTTAGCTCTTTTTCTGCTTTTTGTGCAGCCACCATTGGATCGGTGCCATTAATCACAATGTCTTGGAACATTTTTTCAATGATATGTTGATTCGTTAAGATCCCAGCTTGTACACTTGGTCCATGTTCATAACCAATGGCGGTGCCAAGTTGAACAGCGTCTGTAATGACTTTTTCGGCATGTTCAAATTGCTTGATAATGGGTTCGTCTTTATAAGCTGGGTCATCAGAAATGCCCTTAATAGCAGGTAACATACCTACAGGGACAGCTTTTAAGAAAGAAATATAACGCTCTTTCTCATAAAGTGTTTTCATAAAAGCTTTTGAGACATCTGGGTGTTTTGAGTTTTTCCAAATTACCATTGGAATATTGGCGGTTTCCAGAGCAGGTGTTGGATCATTTTCATTGATTTTTGGCACAGGGTAAGCATCAACAAACTCTAATAGTTGTGGCGAATTTGCTTTTACGCCCCCGATTTGGAAACCAGAGTTAAAATCAAAGGCGGTTTTACCTTGATAATAAAGGGTGGCTTGTTGTAACACATTATAATTGACGGAATCTTTTGGCGAAGTATCTTTATACATTTTCACCCAATATTTAATGCCTTCTTGGGCTAATGGGCTTGTTAGATCCGCTTTCAAATCTTTCGTCAGTAAGCTTCCACCCCCACTGCGTACGTACAGATTTAAGAAACGTGTTGCCATAAAATCATTGCTTCCCATTGGCACAGAAAGCCCATACACCCCATCTTGAGTGAGTTTTTTAGCGGTATCATAAAGCTCATTCCAGGTTTTAGGCACTGGTAATTGGTGTTTTTCAACAGATCTTTACGAATCCACATCACTTGAGCATGCGAATACAGTGGAATAGAATAGTTTTGCCCTTGTACGGTGCCTTCGCTAATGGCGGCCTCAGCGAATTTATCGCGTCCAATACTATCGATCAGATCACCTAAAGGTTGGAGTGCGCCAAAGTTAATCATTTCAATAACTTGATTTGGTAAGGCGGTACTTAAATCAGGCACATTACCGGAAGAAAGCCCTGTCGTCCATTTGGTATAGAAATCATTCCAAGAAAAAGTTTCAATTTTAATTTTAACTTTTGGATTTTTCTGTTCGAATTCTTTTGCCGCTTGCTGAATAACTTCTAAACGAGGACCTTGAGTAAATGAGTGCCAAAACGTGATGTTACCTGCTAATTCTTGTCCCTCTTTGGGCATGGCAGAGTTGATTTGTGCGGTTTTATCTTCTTCATTACAACCGGTTAATACGCTAGCGCTAGCAATGATAGGCAACAAAACAGAAAAGATTTTTTTCAATTTCATAGAGAGCATCTCCTATTCTTATTTAGAAAATTTAAAATCATCAATTAAAGTTGTAATAATGATTTTTCTGTTTGAGGATCAAAAAAGTGAGCATATTTCATATCGAATGCAAGATTCACCACTTGTTCCATTTTTATATTTTGACGAGAATGCACGATCGCTTTAATTTCCTGTCCATCAATATCCGTATGTAAAATATATTCCGCACCGAGTAATTCAGCGACATTGATATAAGCATAAATCATAGAATGTTGATAAACACCTAATAACATCGGATCATTAGAAATATTTTCTGGTCGAATGCCTAAAATAATTTCTTTATTTTCAAACCCTTTTTCTTTAATTAATTCATAATGACTTTCAGGGATAACTAAAGACGTACCTTTAGGCGCAATAAACTGCCCCTTTTCGATTTTTCCGTGAATAAAGTTCATTGTTGGTGCACCAATGAAACCGGCAACGAAGAGATTGTTTGGTGCATTATAAATTTGCTTTGGTGTGCCAATTTGCTGTACTACACCCGCTTTCATGACAACAATACGATCAGCCATGGTCATCGCTTCTGTTTGATCATGAGTGACATAAATGGTCGTGGCATTAAGGCTTTTGTGAATTCGAATGATTTCAGCACGCATATTGCCGCGTAGTTTGGCATCTAAATTGGAAAGGGGTTCATCCATAAGAAAAACTTTTGGTGAACGAACAATTGTTCTACCGAGTGCGACACGTTGACGTTGACCGCCAGAAAGGGCTTTAGGCTTACGACTGAGTAAACCATCTAAACCGAGGATTTTTGCGGCTTCTTTGACTTTCTGATCAATTTCGTCTTTAGGAAATTTACGTAGCTTTAAAGCAAACGCCATATTGTCATACACCGTCATATGTGGGTATAAGGCATAAGATTGAAAAACCATCGCAATGTCTCGGTCTTTGGCTTCCACATCATTGACTAAACGTTCATCAATATAAAATTCGCCACTTGAGATATCTTCTAGACCTGCGATCATTCGTAATAAGGTTGATTTCCCACATCCGGAAGGACCAACTAAGGCAATGAACTCTTGATCTTCAACGTTTAAATTAAAATCTTGTACTGCATGAAAGCCATTATCATAACGTTTATTGATATTATTAAGTAATAACGTTGCCATATGTATCCACCTTAAAGTAATATATAGAAATATCGTTAATTTGGAAATTTTAGAAACAGCTTGTCATGTTAATTATTGTGTTATATATAAATGAATAACATGATTATCCTTTAATTTATTTTAAGACATATGATGTCTTATCTTTAATTAAAGATAAAGAGATCCAGATCACAAAAATGAGAAAACTATGGAGAAATTAACAAAAAAAGCGGCTTCTCTAGCATTACAAGAGAAGATAAAAACACTAATTATTCGGCGAAAAATGAAGTCGGGTGATCTGATGCCGACAGAAAACGAGCTTATAGATTTATTTGGGGTCAGCCGCTCTAGCTTACGAGAAGCGATTAAGTCTTTAGAAGCACTACATATTTTAGATATTCATCATGGCATAGGCACATTTGTCGGTACCTCTTCGCTTGTTCCTATGATACGTGGTTTAACTTTTTATGCTCAGTTACATTTACAAGATAATCTAAAGAGTATTCTAGATATTCTTGATGTGAGGGAAATCTTACAGTATGGATTTGCGCCAATTGCATTACAGAAAATCAATGCGGAAGAGGTTGCGCAATTGCAACGTTTAGTTCGTGTGCTGGAAGAAAATGCACAACAAGGACGGTTTTCCATAAAAGAAGAGCAACAAATCCATTTATTAATGTATCAGTCTGTACAAAACCATTTATTGACTCAATATTTAGATGCATTTTGGCAAATTTATCAGCAACTTGATGCAGAACTACCGGCAGTGCTGATTTCACCGACGGATCTTGCGATGCAGTATCGTGAATGGGTTGATGCGATTGAAGCACGCGATTTAGAACGTGTACAGCGCGCTGTTTTATACTATTTTCAGTCTATTAGACAACGTTTAACACAAGGAAAAGCACATGAGTAACATTAAAATCGCTTTGATTGGCTGTGGTTTTTTCGGACAGCAATTAGCATTAGGTTTCACAAAAGCTGGCGCAGAATTACTTGGTGTGACCGATCTCTCTATAGAATTCGCAGAAAGTTTAGCTACTAAATTCAATACAAAGGCATACAGTGATATGGAGTCCCTATTTCATGAAGTGACGCCTGATCTTGTGTTAATTGCGACACCAAATTATGCCCATAAAGTCCCCGCATTAACTGCATTAAAACATGGTTGCCACATTTTTATTGAAACACCGTTCAGTATTCATCAAACCGATTGTTCAGAAATTCTTACTCTGGCTAAACAGAAGAAGAAAAAGGTATTTATTGGTCATTTGCTACGTACTTTACCCGGCTTACTTAAGGCAAAAGAATTGATGCAGCAAAATGTGCTAGGCAAAATTACCGTTGCTCGTGCTAGCCGACAACGCTGGATTGATGCTTTTCAAGATAAAAACTGGTGGAAGAATGATGTTAATTTAACTGGGGGAAAACTGTTTAATGAGATTCACGAACTAGATTTACTTTGTTGGTTATTGGGAGAGGTAAGTTCTGTTTATGCACAAGCTACTAATCGTGCCCACACTGATACGCCAGATAACCATGATATTATTCAACTGTTATTACAATTTGAAAGTGGGGTTTTTGCGTCATTAGAAATGGGGACGGCTTATCGATTACACGAATGGGGGGTTACGATCCATGGTGAGTTAGGCGCATTAGTGGTCAATTTCTTCACCTCTACAATGACGTTAAGTTTTGCTGACGGTACTCGACAACAATTTAATTTATATGATGAGTTTGAAACCGATTTATCTTTACGCGAAAGTGGCAAAGCAATACAAAAATATAATTTACCTACAGCGTTATCACCTCTTTGGTTAACTCGAGCGGTGGAAATTGAGGCGGATATGGTAGTGAAGCATTTACTTGGGATAACTGAGCACTGTATTTTGAGCGAAGATACAACAAAAGCGATTACAGTCGCTTGTGCGGCCAAAAAATCAATTGAAACGCAACAACGGGTGAAACTTGATACGACGTCTATGTAACAAACAAACGATGAGGCTTTCCCTCACCGTTTGTTACAAATCAAACACATCACTGTCACGTAGTACATGAATATTTCCTTTGCGACGTAAAAAGCCACAACGGTCAAAATATTCAATCAGTTGTACGACCAACTTGCGACCGAATTGGAGTTCGTCACGGAGTTGATTGACTGAAATCGACCCGTGTTCGGCAATAAATTGTTTTACTAAACGTGAATAAGCATAAATTGTTTCTGTGAGGAAAAAACGATCTTTGACTATCGGCGTCAGGTAACCTAATTTCCCTGCTTTATAGAGAAAATTGCGCATTGTGGTTTCGTCTAGTCCTAATACCTTCGCGAGATCACGTACCCAGAGAGGCTGACCATGCTGTTGTTCGAATTGTGCTAATACGGCTTGCCATAATGCGTGTTCTTCGGTGGAAAACTGGATTTTGTGTTCTGACAGATGGAGCCAACCGCGTGTTTGTTGTAATTTCCCCTCAGCGAGCAGCTTTTCAATAAAATGGTAAATCAATTTTTCAGGTTGGTTGAGGGTAGCAATACGATATAAACGTGCCTTACTCATCCCCAATTGATCGTTATGCTGTTGGTGATATTGTGCCAGTGCGGTCAATAATTTTTCTGTTTGTTGTTGTTGATAGTCGGCATTAAAGACCCAGTCTTGAAAACGCACTTGCTGGTTTCTTTCGAGGATAGCAGTGAGTTGTGTTTCATTCAATTGTTCTGTCCACATCAAGGTGTTGGCTAAAACCGCTTTATTTTGTAAATAAAGTGCGGTACGTTCTGTGCCAGTTTTAGCTTGTTGCAAGGCTTGGAGGAAAGCTAACCGTTGTTCAGTGCGCTTATGGCGTTTTGGTGAGTCAATCTCAATGATTTTTGCCCCTGCGACCAAATGTTTCGCATCGCCACTACGTAAAATGAGTTTATCACCATAGACTAAGAACAGGGGCTTGTCTAAAATGATTTCTGCTAAACCTTGTTGTGCTGGCAAAAGGGTTTTGTGTTGCAGTAAATTCAACTTACCCGTTGTTCGCGCACTGGCATGATAGAGATGGATAGGCTGACTTTCTTGTAAGGTATTTTCCGCATTGAGCAGCACGGTGATACGTGATGTTGGTGGCAAGGGTTGTTGAGAAAGCAGCCAATCCCCGCGTTCAATAGTGATACGATCTAAATCCACATTCAGATTTAATGCTAAACGTTCCCCTGCGTTACCCACATTGGTTTGTTGATTTTGGCTATGAATATTTTTAATACGTACTGTCTGACCATTGGATAACAACAGTTCATCATCGATTTGTACACGTCCACTAAATGCAGTGCCGGTTACGACGGTACCTACCCCTTTTACGCTAAATACGCGATCGATAGCATAACGAAAGGGTTTCTTGGAATCCGCTAAATTAGGTAACTTAGCAAGATAGTTACGTAATTCATCAATACCTTGTTCGGTTTTAGCCGAAGTGATAAAAACAGGCGAATTGGCTAAAATGGGATGAGGCGCTTTTAATTGTTGTGAAAGTTGTTCAATTTGCGGTGATGTTGCGCGATCTGCTTTGGTGATAACGATAAGAATGTGCTCTAATTGCAATAAACGTAAAATCGCCAAATGTTCTAGGGTTTGTGCTTGCACACCTTCATCAGCTGCCACAATTAACATGGCATAATGAATGCCACCTAAGCCTGCCAACATATTGACGAGAAACTTTTCATGCCCTGGTACATCAATAAAGCCTAAAGTGCGGTCAATTTTCCCGTTTTTTTCTAAAGGCAAGTAAGCATAACCCAAGTCAATGGTCATGCCTCGCTTTTTTTCTTCGGGTAAATGGGCAGTATGGGTGCCGGTGAGAGCCTGTAATAAAGCGGTTTTACCATGATCAACATGGCCTGATGTCACAATAATCATCTTTTATCCTCAATGCTTTTGTTTTTTATTTTAGCATTTAGCGTTTAAATGAATAACTTTTTTCTGTTGCACTCTTATGTCACCTTATGAGGCGGCATTTATGTTGTGATCTCATTCACAGTTTTGAGCTTAAAGGATTGTTCTCAAACCAAATTAGCTCTACGCTGAAGGAAAATTATTAAGATAAACAAGATGTTATTCTATGTAGGAGAGGAATGGACATGAAAAAAATTATTCTAGATTGTGATCCCGGGCATGATGATGCCATTGCGATTCTGTTAGCGCATGGCAATCCAGAAATTGATCTATTAGCCATCACGACTGTGGTGGGTAATCAAACATTAGAAAAAGTCAGTCGTAATGCTTTAGCGGTGGCAGAAATTGCCAATATCCTTGACATACCTATTGCCAAAGGTTGTGTGCGACCTTTAGTGCGAGAAGTAGAAGTTGCACCGAGTATCCATGGTGAATCGGGGATGGATGGACCTGTTTTGCCCGAACCCACACTGAGTTTAGATGCACGCCATGCTGTTGATTTAATCATTGAGCTAGTGATGGCACATCCCCCTAAAACCATTACATTAGTGCCTACCGGTGGTTTAACAAATATTGCCATGGCGGTGAGAAAAGAACCTCGCATTGTGGAACGCGTGAAGGAAATTGTCTTAATGGGAGGAGGTTATCACACTGGTAATTGGAGTGCGGTTGCCGAATTTAATATTAAGATTGATCCTGAAGCTGCACATATTGTGTTCAATGAAAAATGGCCATTAACTATGGTGGGATTGGATCTGACGCATCAAGCTTTAGCCACAGAAGATGTGATTAAAAACATTGAAAAAATTCAAACAAAACCGGCCAAGTTTGTTCTCGAATTGTTGGCGTTTTTTCGCAAAATGTATAAACAAGCACAAAATTTTGATTATCCGCCAGTACATGATCCTTGCGCCGTGGCTTATGTGATTGATCCGACAGTTTGTACGACGAAAGTGGTGCCCATCAATATTGAGTTAACAGGCACTCACACATTGGGGATGACGGTGGCAGATTTTCGTTATCCGATTCCTAAAAATTGTCACACACAGGTGGCAATGCAACTGGATAAAGCGAAATTTTGGGGCTTGATTTACGATGCTTTGCAACGTATTGGTTAACGCACCAAGCAAGGGGCATATGCCCTTTTGCTTTTTATAGCTGCATGATGGTCTTGAGGAGACTATCTCTATCCGCTAAACCACGTAAATCTAACCAAATTTTTTCTTTCTCTACTCGGCAAATGATCGGCTGTGGAAGAGCTTTAAAACGTTGTAAAAGTGCGGTCAGTTTGCCTGCTTTTTCAGTGGAAATGGTGACTGCGACAGAAGGAATGGTTGCCATGGGCTGTGAGCCACTGCCAATTTGTGCCACACTATTGGTGATAGCTACACTGTAATCTGTGGTTAACTTTGTCAGTAATGCGGATTGGAGCTGTTCGGCTTGTTCATGTAATGCTTCTACTGGTTGTGTTAACAGGCGCAGTGTGGTTAAGTGTTGGCTTAATTTCTCTGGTTGCAAATATAAACGCAACGTGGCTTCTAATCCTGCCAGAATGACTTTATCGCAACGCAGTGCACGCTTAAGAGGATGCGTTTGTAAGCGATCAATCCAGGCTTTTTTGCCCACAATAATACCTGCTTGTGGTCCGCCCAGTAGTTTATCGCCAGAAAATGAAATCAACTCTACACCTTGTGCCCATTTTTCTTGCACAGTCGGTTCCTTCGGCAATCCATATTGTGCTAAATCGACTAATGCGCCACTGCCTAAATCAGTCATCACTGGCAGATTAAATTCTCTGGCTAACGTTACCAGTTCTGCTTCTGTCACTGACTTTGTGAAGCCACAGATTTGATAATTACTGCTGTGCACTTTCATTAAAAAGGCAGTATTTTCGTTAATCGCGTGACGATAATCGCTTAAATGTGTACGATTGGTTGTGCCGACTTCCACCAATTTGCAACCGGCTTGTTGCATAATATCTGGAATGCGAAAAGCACCGCCAATTTCAATTAATTCGCCCCGAGAAATAATCACTTCTTTGCCTTGTGCAAAGGTCGCTAGCATAAGTAACACCGCTGCCGCATTGTTATTGACGATACAGGCGGCTTCCGCCCCCGTTAATTGGCACAAGACATCGCTAATATAATGATCACGATGACTCCGTTTGCCTTCCTCCAAATCGTATTCTAATGCCACATTGTACGACATTGCGGTGAAGGCAGCGTGTTGGGCCACATCTGACCATAAGGCACGCCCAAGATTGGTGTGTAGAATAGTACCGGTCAGATTATGGACAGATTTTATTTTCACTTGGCTTTGTGCGTGTAACTGTTGCTCAACTTCACCTAAGGTCAGGCCTACATCTTGGAAAAAAGATGGGAGTTTGTTTTCGTTTTTGATGTATTCACGCCCTTGTTCAATCAACTGACGGCAAACATTCACTACCGCAGTATGCCCAAATTCATGACTTAATCTAGCGCCTTCAGGCGTTTTTAACAATTTATCAATGGAAGGAAGAGAAGAGTAGAGCGACATTCGGATTCCTTTTTATTGCGCACAAAATTGATTTCATCATACTCGTTTTTTGCTGAAAATTCAGTATGCAATCAAAAAGAAAGCCCAATTTTGTGAGGCGGTTAAAAAAGAGCGGTCAATTTTTCCCGAGTTTTATTTACCTACTTGAATCCCTTGTGTATTTGCGTTAAAGTGCTCACCACTTCTAGCACGGAGGAGCGTCGTTTCCGGTGAAGCGGCAGGACTTCAAATCCTGTTGAGGTTGCCAGCAATCTCGGGTGGGTTCGACTCCCATTCTCCTCCGCCAATCCATAAATCAATCTTAATCAAATCTCACCAAAACAATCAATAAAACCCAATAAAATCAAGGTTTATCCCATTTTACATAGTGCAAAATTAATCAAATTAATTCATTCTAACCCGAATTTTTAGTACTATAAATAGTACTATAATTTTAGAAAGACAGCATTTTAGTACTATTTACTCCCAAAATTAGAAAATGAAACTTTTAAATTATAGTACTAAAAACCTAATGGAGCCTTATGTGATAAGGTTTAGATGGGTTTAGTACTATAATCTGATCATTCAAAAAATAGTACTATCCTGAGTAGGCTTTCTAAAAATAACTCTTTCTACACGGAGTTTTTTTATGGCTAGATTAGTGAAGAAACTAACAGACAGCGAGATTAAAAACGCAAAAGCGACAAGCAAGCCACTATATGATGGTGACGGGCTATTTTTAGAAGTATCACGTAAAGGGGCGAAATTATGGCGTTTTAGATACGCCCAGCCTTACACTAAGAAACGCACTACAATTAGCTTGGGTACTTACCCTGATTTATCACTATCACAAGCCAGAGCCAAGCGCGATGAATTTAATGCCTTGCTGGCGAATAATATCGATCCGCAAACTTACCGTAAGCAACAAGAACAAGCACAAGCGGATAAGCTAAGCCGTACCTTTGAGAAGATGGCTAAAGCGTGGTTTGAAGATAGAAAGATAAAGGCTAACTTTTCAGAACGTACCGCCAAAGATACGTGGGCTTTATTTGAACGCCATTTACTCCCACACTTTGCCAATTATCCAATATCAGAAATCACGCCACTTATCGCCATTAATGCGCTTAAACCACTAGAGAAAGAGGGCAAGTTAGAAACCGTTAAAAAGACTATTGGCAACCTTAACAATGTGATGAGGTTCGCACTTCATAGGGGATTGATTGCGCATAATCCGTTAGCAGAAATAGGCAAGGAATTTGATAAGCCAGTCTCTAAGGGAATGAATACCATTACCCCTGAAGAATTAAGCGAGTTCTTACACGGCTTTTACCGAGCAAGAGATGAAAACCGCTTTAATCCGTTTTCATTTTATGCGGTGATGCTGGTGGTATTGACTGGTGGGCGACCGTCTGAAATCGCCAAAGCGAAATGGGCGGATATTCATTACAAAGAGAAAACGTGGATCTACCGAGTCCAAAAGGGCAATAAAAATCTACCTGAGGGGCGAGAACACGTAGTAACACTATCACGCCAAGCAATTGGGATATTTAATAAAATGCAACAATTACACACCGTACTTGGCATTGAGAGTGAATTTGTATTTGCCAGTTTAACAGCGAAAAGCGGTCATTTAAGCATTGAGGCAATGCGTAAAGCCATTATCAAGGGTATAGGGGAAAATCGCCTCACTACGCACGGCATACGCCATTTATTCAGCACGTCATTAAACGAGAAAGACTACAAAGCCGACTGGATAGAAAGAGCCTTATCACACAAGCAAAATAAAGATAAAAACCAGATCCGCAGAACCTATGATAAATCTTTATATCTCTCACAAAGGGCGGTGATGTTACAAGAATGGGCGGACTATGTAGAAAGCCAAGCACCAGAGCCAATTATTCCACCACCAAAACATCTTAAGGTTGTGGCTTAATACTATTCTTTCAAAGGCTAATTTGTTTAGCCTTTTTTATTTCCACCAACACCATAAAAAACTTTTCTTAATAGGAGTATAAATTTTTTATAGGACCAATAGGACCAGAAAATAATATATAGATAAAAAACAATAACTTATATAAAAAATAAATAAAATCTGGCCCTATTTTTAGTTGTTTTGGTCCTATTTTTAGTGATTTTGGTCCTATTTTTACCTGTTTTGGTCCTATTTTTTTAGGTGATTTTGACGAAATGAGGCAGTAAATGGGCTAAAAAGAGGTTGTGTTGTGCTGAAAATAAACTTTTTATACAGTGCTTGTACAGTGTGGTGAAATATGATTAAATTTAGTGAGAAATATTTAACCAAATATGCGCAACTAGGGGCGGACTAATTACCCGAGCCGAAAGAGAATAACCCTATTTATTCTTTGTTGCGCACCAACTAAATAGGGCAACGTATAGGGACGTTTTATGAATAATCATACTCATCAAACCAAAGAAGAATATATCAGTTTATTTGACTTGCTAGAATGGGCTAATAATAAATACTACGGCAACTTAACAAACACCACCTATGAATTTTTAGCATTGCTAAAAGAAAACAATCAAACATTGCCTATCTACCAACATCACAAAGGTTTAAAAGACAGGATCACAAAGCTAGATAACACATTAAATGATTATCTAAAAGCTATAAATCACAATCACGGCTATAAATCTGATATTCCGTTTTAAGGTGCTTATATGATGATTGAAGAATTGCAAGTAAAAAAACTATACATAAACAAACAACAGCTAGAAAATGCTTTAGGTATTTCTTTGGATGAATTGCCTACAAAATCATTTTCTTATAGTGAGCCATTGGCTGATTATTTAATACCGTACAGCTCAATGGAATTTTTTGATGTTGAAGATTGCATTGCTTTATTAGTGGGAGAAAAGCCCGAGCAATTTAGAATGGTAAGAACCAGAAATAAATATGATTTTTATGGAATAAAAGAGGCTATTAAACAAGCCATCGAAAGTGGACAATTAGGAAATTCAGAAATCATACAGGATTATTATGATGATTTTAATGGAACTGAATTTTATCAATATAAAATTGAGCATCAAGCTATTGAAAAATGGGCAAAACATCACGGTTACAAATGGGGGTTACCGCCCTATTCCCCAATGAGTGAAATTCAATCAGACCAAAACATTTCTAATGAAATAGAGAAATTAACTACTATTATTGAGCAATTAAAAGCAGAAAATCAACGACAAACTGAAATAATAGAACAGCTTAAAGCTGAAAATTTGTCAGAATCTAATGAGGCATCAAAAGTAGTTGATTGTGATGAATTTTCTATATATGGACACAAAAGCGAAAATTTAGAGTATTTATTCAAATTTGCCAAACGAATTAGCGAGCAATGCGATATAGGGGATCTTCATTCATACCCAGAGAAAAAGCATTATCAAGAATATTTTGAAAAATATCTGACTAAAAATAATTCCTTAGCAGAGGCATTTTATAAAATTTTGACACCTGAAAAAGTCAAAGCAAAAGGCAATCCGCCAAAAGGTATAGATACTTTTCAGGGCTTTATCTAACAAGGTTTAAACATAATTTACTAGGGCATATATCGAAAGGTGTATAGCCCTTTTTTATTGCGTATACCCTATACTCCTTAGAATACTATTCAGTCTATACCCACCGTTACACATTGCACAAAATACCCCCAAGCAAAACGAAATACTTTGCTTAATTTTAATTAACCAAATTAAAAGGGGTATTTATGAGTACGACTCAATCTAATCAAACACCAATCAAAAAATACTATTCCATTAACGAGCTAACCGCACTTGGTATTGGCTCACGCACCAAAATTGACCGCTTAGCAAAACAGGGCTTACTGAAAAAAATCAAAATTGGTGGTTCTGTGCGTTTTAGTGCTGATGAGGTCAATGCCTTTATTCAATCCACTAACGCATAAGGGGGAATTATGGAAGGTGATCAATATCTAGCGAGTTTTAACTTTCCACTGATGGAACGTAAGCCAAAAGTAGCTGGCTTAGCTGTGCTATTGGGTGAGGTTAGTGAACTTGAATTACAAAAAATCTGTTTTAACCGTTCTTTGCGTAATGAGATTAATCAACTCGAGGAGCAAAACGATATTTCATTTGTGCGAGTGGAACGCAAGGGGGTATACGGTGGCGTTTATCTCTCTTACCGAGTAGCAAGTGCGAAAGATTGCGAGAAGTTAGCCAAGTATTACAACCTGAAAGCAAGCCAACGAGGTTATAAGCCACTCTCACAGGCAGATATTAACGAGGCAATGAACCGCTTTAATTATGTTGACCCTTTGGCGGTGGTGGACGGTGAAAGAATAGTACAAAAACCATCACGCCCAAAAGCCAATATTTAGCGCATAGCGAGGATTTAATGATGATTAATACCAAGAATCAAGTAAACCAAGTAAACGAGCTACAAGGCGCAGAAAGTGCGGTAAATAGCGCAGTATTTCCTAAAGTCTTTCACAAGGAAACGGTAGCGATGACAGATAGCCTAAAAGTAGCGCATTACTTTGGTAAACGGCACGATAATCTTCTAGCGACTATAAAAAACTTAGGTTGTTCGCCTGAATTTAACGCCCTTAATTTTAAGGTGGTTAAATACACCGATGAGAAAGGTGAGAAAAGACCAATGTATTTAATGACCCAAGATGGTTTTACGTTGTTAGTGATGGGCTTTACTGGCAAGAAAGCAATGCAATTTAAAGAGCAGTACATCAAAGAGTTTAACGAGATGAAAAAACGCCTTGCGACACGCGCCAATATGAAAGTTGATCAACTACGAATGAATGAGGCGATTAAGTACCGTTTAGAACAAGTAGGCAAAGAAGACCCTCACGCATACAGCCGAGAGAATAACCTTGTTTATGTGGTAGCACTAGGGAATAGCCGTAAATCGTGGTTACAGGTACATGGCTATCCTGATGATATGGAAATAAGACAATGCTTGACTGTTGATCAATTGCAATTAGTTGATCAGTTGCTTTCTGAAAATGCCGTAATGATTAAGTTAGGTATGGACTACTATCAGCGAAAAGCACAATTACAGGAAACCACATTACACCACTTGAGAAAGGGGGCATTAAATGCTTGATACCAATCCACCAGCAGAAAACCAATATAACCCAACATACGCAGATATTGCAGCGCAATTAAACGATATTCAAGAGAGCTTAGAAATCGCCATTGATAAAGGTTATCCAACGATAAAAGCAGAGGGAGTGCCTGATGTGAGAATGAGCGATAAAGACTATCTGGAGTGGATGTTAGAGCGTATTAATTGCGTGATTTATGACGTGGAGAACATCCAAGAAAAATTAGCACAATTACTGCAGATAAATTGCGACACAAACTGCGAATTGTGAAAACCGTTAAACCCTTGCTGGTGGTGGATTGTGAGTAATCAAATAATGCCAAAAGTGCGAAATAAAACGCCTATTTGCGAAACGGGTAACAAATATCGCCATAGCCGATTTAACGCATTAAAGCATGGTGGATATGCCACACACTTTCACGCCCTCACAGAAGAGGAAAAGCGAATTTATTGGGAAAAGAAATGGAAATAAAGAACAAGATAGCCAAGCGTTTTCTCTTACCTAATGCTGTTCAACATTACTTGGTGAGAGCGACTACCTACTCTTTCCTTAGTCTTGATGACGATAACGAACTCTACCCATTAAGTGAGGTCATCCTGCTGCAGAAAGAAAAGGTGCTAGAAATTGAACGGGAATATAAACAATGCCCTACGGAGTTTTTATTAGGGCAATTACTCAAGGCTAAGCAAACGCTGAATAAGTTAGAGAAAAGGCTAAGCGAGGTTGAGAAGACGTGAATCCTCCTGAATTTTTGAGGTAGTCAATCCAATTTTGGATCGGCTGAACTGTTGCGATAACACAACACTTAGCTATGTACATATGTACACAATTCAACTGTGGTCATATGACTACAACTGAACTAACACAAGTTGGCGGTAATCTCCTCAAATTTTAGGAGATGAAAACCAGCTCAATTTTGAGCCCGTCCACTAATGGTGGTTATAGCAATTTTCGGAGCAGTACGCGCGTGAGGGGTGGTGAATACCCTGAATTTTTGGAGTCCATAAAAAAGGGATATTTCAGTATAAACGCATACGAGGGAGTATGGCTTTACCTCAATTTGAGGGAATTATAAGCCGTTGATTTTCTCGGAAAACTCAATTTGAGTAAGGCGGTACATATACAAGGGGGAAAATGAACATATTTAAAGCATATAGGGTGGTGGAATGGGCTATGGGTATCAAGTGAGAAAGGCGTTTGCCAAAGCGTACTCAAGATTAGGAAATGCTACACACGCCTTAAAAGCGGTATTAAGTGAAAGCCAATTATCAAGAATGAAACCGCACACTATCAGGGCAAGAGCAAGCGATTTATTAAATGATTATCTTACTGTTGAAATGATAGAGGAATTTAAGGCAGAAATGGCAAAACGAGGGGAATTATTACCACATTACAGAGGCAGAACAGAAAGAACAGATTTGATTAGTGATAGGAAAGATCCACCAGTAAAACTTGACATTTATGAACATAAAGAAAGTGCTTATATAGAAACATTAAGGCTAATGGCACGTGAAAAGCCCCTGATTAAGCTTCGGGCTATAGTATTCAAGCGTGCTAAAAACAAAAAACCTCACCGAGTTTAACTCAATGAGGTTTTGGAATGAAATCAATATCTAAGCAAAAGGATTATATCAAAATGCTATTCAAAATATCCGATTTATTTAAAAAAAGTAAGCTAAAACACTTTACAAAGTGCGGTTCGTTTTGGCATTATTTAATCGTTAGCGCAAAATCGCTAGCCGAGCGTGGAAACTCGAACTATTTACTTGTGGCGAACAGTAGCACGCCATTTAACCGTGCTTTTTTTGTTCGTGAAGTTCGCACACCCAAAATCCGATATGCAAATTCGCACAACGGAATTTTCTCAATAAATTCAATACTATCCATTTTTGGATTGACTGGATTTATCTCAATGGTAGCGTGCGATTGGCAACGTTTAATCGTTGGCTGTGTTCCACAAGTCGCAGTTTTCCACCCAATCGCACGTTACCGCCCTAAAGCGTGGAAACTTTTAGCGGTAACCTCTATTCAACATCTTGTGGAGTTAATCGCTATGATTTACTTATTCAAAGCTGTAAGCCGTTTAGACTTACGTAACACTTCAAAACCTATCTCATCATTTCCTTGCTATACCATACGAATTAAAGCCGATAACTTAGAGCAAGCCAAAGCGATTGTTTGTCCTTTCTTTGCTGTTAAGGAGGTGGCTTATGCGTAATGATGTCATTATTCCTAAACTAGCCTTAGACCAAATAATCACTTGCTTTAATGAGGCTGAATCTATGGTGTTCTTACTTCAAAAATGGTCTGGGGGTAACGATGATCAAACGTTTCAATATGGTTTGCGCGTCTTAGAGGGATGTTTAAATGATTTATACCGCGATTTAGTGCGTTATGTGGAGGTGGGCGATGAGTAACATTATCGATTCAATTGATACCCTTAATAAAAACCTTTCCCAAGCTGAAAGTGTAATCCAATTATTACTTGCTGATTTTGGTACTGTAAACGGTAGATTTTCACTTAATCCTCAACTTATCGAAAATGCGTTTAGTGTTGTTTTGGATACAGTAGAAAACGCCAAACTTGCTAGCGATAAGTTAGCTGAACATATCAGACAAAGGGGGTAATCATGAGTAAGGTTATCTGGCAAGTTATTGTGTACACAGAAAACGGCAAACCATCCATTATGGGGAGTGATCAAAATAAAAATAAAGCGTGGGAAATCGCACGCAATGTTTTAGATGAGCAAGCGGATTTATACATAGCAGTAACGATTAAAAGAGTGTTAGTTGGAGGTAATCAATGATGAATCCAATTACTCAAATGAAAGTAGCCAAATCCACCACCGAAACTAATAAGCCATTTAAGGCGAAATTAGAGGGCTATTTGAACGATAGAAAACCAACCCTCACCTTAGGCAAGGGAAATGGCTTATGTGTGCTATATGCGCAAATTAACCGCCAATTCCAGCTAATAAAAGACAGTAACCAACGTTGTTTTAATGAATTTCCAGATTGCTATCACCATAAGATTAAATTAGCCAAAGAATGTGATGATTTAGCCGAACGGTTATCAAAAGGCTTGCTGATGGTGGAAGAGTTAGCAGAGGGAAAAACGTTAAGTAAAGAGCAAAAAGGGCAGATTAAATCCTTTATGCGTGGTGCTAGATATTTAATTAGTAAATTACATAGCGTTAGTTTTAACGTGGACGAGATACAAGGGGGCGGAAATGAGTAAAAAAATGATCCAAGCACCGCACCTTAAAGAACAACCCAATGAGCCATTTAGTGATTTAATTGTGCTAGCAGGCAGTCAAGCGTGGGAATGGTGGGGTAAAGGTAAGGGCGAGGGATGGCTCTTACTTTGCCAAGCATTACAGCATAACGCCACACAAAAGCCGATTATCCTTGACGTAAAACAATTAAACGAGCTAGAGCGGTTAGCAATTGTTCCACCAGCGCAGAGAGCTGTAAGGCTGATTCAATGCGGTGAGCTTTCACAGGCGCAAATTACCGCACTTTGTCTTAACCTTGCCAAACATTCTAAAGTTGATCAATTGGCATTATGTAATTGTATTGGCGAAGTAACCGAAAATCTAAGCAGTTACATTAAGCGAGTAAGACAAGATAGCGGTATGGCTGAAATAATCGCACAGGAGGGCATAGAGAAGGAAAATAATGTTTGGGTGGATAATATGTCACCTTACATAGAAAAGCGCAAAATAGGCGGTAAAAGTGGCTTATATCGCATTACTCCAAAACTAGATAAGGATACTGGGGAAATTATTGAGCGTGAAGATTGGCTGAGTGATGAATTAGAGGTGGTTGGACAAGGTCGAAGTGATGAAGAGTATTACACCATGATTAGTTTTAAACCGCATAATAGTGATAATAATACATTGCTTGCGTTGCCGTTAAAAGATGTGGGCGAGCGTACAGGCTGGCAGTTATTGCGTAAAAATGGTTTAAATATCACGAATAATCAACGCTTACGACCTTACTTAGCCGATTATTTACAAGACTACTATCAAAAGGGCTTTTATCGCGTAGTAAATGCGACAGGGTGGCAATCAGGCGCATATATTCTCCCTAATGGCGAGGTTATTGGAGAGCCTAAAACGCCAGTATTTTTTGTGGGGCAGTCCGCCAATAATAAAGGCTATGGGGTAAGGGGTAGCATTGAAAGCTGGCAACAGGAAATCGCCAATAATGTGGCTGGTAATCCGTTTATGATGTTAGGTGTAGCCGTTGCGTTAAGTGCGCCCATTATTCATTTAATCAATGCGGAGAGCTTTGGTGTTCATATCTTTGGGGGTAGTTCAACAGGCAAAACAACCATCGCCAATATTGCAAGTTCTATCTATGGTCATCCTGATGAAATCCGTTTAAGTTGGCTAACTACACCGCTAGGGATTAGCAACGAGGCGCAAGCACGCAATGATGGTTTTATACCGTTGGATGAGATAGGGCAAAGCACCAACCGCAAGCACGTTGGTGACATTGCTTATAGTCTATTTAATGGTGTAGGCAAGATACAAGGCGCAAAAGAGGGAGGAAACCGAGATTTAGCACGCTGGCGCACGGTGGCTTTTTCTACGGGGGAAATAGATTTAGAAACTTACTTAACTAACGTGGGGATAAAAACGAATGTGGGGCAATTAGTCCGATTGTTGAATATTCCACTACAAAGGGCTACTCAATTCCACCACCACAAAGACGGAAAGGCGCACGCAGACCATTTAAACCAAGCCTCAAAATTGCATTATGGCGTTATAGGGCGTGAGTGGATTAAGCACCTTATTGATTTACACCATAACAACGCCATAGAGCCGTTATATCGAGCCATTTTAGAGAATAGATTAAATACCTTGCCGAATGATTGCCATTCACAAGTTAAGCGTGTAATGAGCCGTTTTTCGATATTAGAAATGACGTTAAAACTTTCCCTAGACTTCACGGGGTGGGATGTGGGCGAATGTGAAAATGCGATAACGAAAGCATTTAATGAGTGGGTAAATATCTTTGGTTATCATAGCCGTGAGGAATTACAGGTTATTGAGCAAGTGAATGGCTGGCTTTTAGCAAATGCGGAAGGGCGTTTTATTAGATACCCAATAGATCCAACGCAAAGAGAAGTAAACAATATTGCTGGCTTTCGTGTAATACCTGATAGCAAGAGCGATGAACAAGAGTATTTTTATTTGTACCCAATGGCATTTGACGAGGCAATAAAAGGACATCCTAAAAAGCAGGCTTGCCAAATCCTAGCCGAGAAAGGAATGTTAAAGCGAGGAAAGGAAAAGGGGTATGGATTTACAATCAAACTCCCACGCCAAATAAAAGGTGATCGCACAAGATGTTATTTACTCTATACGCTGGTGGAAAGCGAGGAGGAAGAAAATACATAACCTATCCAGTATAAACAAGAGGGCAAACGCCCTCTTTTTTATCTCTAAATATGTAGCGTACAGGTCGGTTAAATAATCTAATATAGCAAAATATATTGCATTTGCTTTACATAAAACAATGGGCGCAGAATTAAAAAAATTAGATAAAAAGTTTTTTCGTGTAGATAACAGTTTTTTTATAGGATCAATAGGACCAGAAAATAATAT
>JBLUWJ010000023.1:0-35632 GCA_049888895.1 Bisgaard Taxon 45
AGTATTAAAATAGTATATAAAGATAAAGTGCTTTTATTTCAAAATGATATAAATAATTGGGTTAATTATACACAAATGTTATACTGAATCTTTCTTAACCAAATGAAGTAGAAATTTTGACCTAGACCAAGAAAACTTTGATTAAATCAACCGCACTTCTTTTTTGTGACTGATATCAAATTTTTTATGTTCGAAAAGAAGTAATATTCCACATTATTATGTAAAAAAAGGAGCCAAACATGACAAATGCAGAACTTCTGCAAGAAGGCATTAATCTAATGTTTGCTGGCGTTGGATTTGTAATGCTATTTTTGTTCATTCTTATTTACGCTATCGAATTGATGTCTAAACTGGTCAATACATTCTTTCCAGAACCCGTAAAAGCACCTTCAACGAAACCTATTCAAACCGACAATCATGATTTAGAACGTTTACGTCCCGTTATCGTTGCCGCGATCACACATCATCGTCGCCAACAAGGACTAAAATAACTCACAAAGGAAATTAGAAATGACTACTCAAAACAAAAAAATTGCCATTACTGATGTTGTGTTACGTGATGCTCATCAATCTCTTTTTGCCACTCGTATGCGTCTTGATGACATGTTGCCAATCGCGCATGAATTAGATCAAATTGGTTATTGGTCGCTTGAAGCTTGGGGTGGGGCAACCTTTGATGCGTGTATTCGCTTTTTAGGCGAAGATCCTTGGGTACGTTTACGTGAATTAAAACAAGCGATGCCAAATACACCATTACAAATGTTATTGCGTGGGCAAAACTTGCTAGGTTACCGTCATTATGCAGATGATGTGGTTGATCGCTTTGTAGAACGCTCCGTGAAAAATGGAATGTCCGTTTTCCGTGTGTTTGATGCCATGAACGACCCACGTAATATGAAACAAGCCTTACAAGCGGTAAAACGCAATGGTGGTCATGCACAAGGCACATTAAGTTATACTACTAGCCCTGTCCATAATTTAGAAACTTGGTTAGACATCACAGAGCAGTTATTAGAAATCGGTGTAGATTCGGTGGTGATTAAAGATATGTCAGGGATTTTAACACCAGTCGAAGCCTATAAGTTAGTCAGTGAAATTAAAAAACGCTACGATGTTCAGCTCCATTTACATTGTCACGCCACCACGGGTATGGCTGAAATGGCGTTATTAAAAGCAGTCGAAGCGGGGATTGATGGTATTGATACCTCCATTTCTTCTATGAGTGGCACTTATGGTCATCCGTCAACCGAAGCATTAGTTGCGACGCTACAAGGTACCCAATACGATACGGGTTTAGATATCCATAAATTAGAACAGATTGCCGCCTACTTCCGCGAAGTGCGGAAAAAATATGCTAAATTTGAAGGCCAATTAAAAGGCTCAGATAGCCGTATTTTAGTGGCACAAGTTCCAGGGGGCATGCTCACCAACCTCGAAAGCCAACTGAAACAGCAAAATGCGTCCGATAAATTAGATGCGGTATTGAAAGAAATTCCAAGAGTACGTGAAGATTTAGGCTTTATTCCATTAGTGACCCCAACCTCACAAATTGTGGGCACACAAGCAGTGATTAACGTATTAATGGGTGAGCGTTATAAAACCATCGCCAAAGAAACCGCAGGGATCTTAAAAGGAGAATATGGTCGCACACCAGCCCCGGTCAATGCAGAATTACAAGCCAAAGTGCTCGAAGGGGGACAACCGATTACCGATCGTCCTGCTGATCATATTGAGCCAGAAATGGAAAAATTAATCACGGAAATCAAACAACAAGCTAAAGAAAAAGGCATCAAGTTGGCGGAAAATGACATTGATGATGTGCTAATCGTAGCATTGTTCCCACAAATTGGTTGGAAATTCCTTGAAAATCGTGGCAACCCAGCGGCCTTTGAACCGGCACCGACCTTAGACAGTGCAAAACCTGCGGAAAAACCAACCGCACCTGTAGCAGCAAATGCACCTGTTTCAGGTCCTGCCGTCTATACCGTGGAATTAGAAGGTAAATCCTTTGTCGTGAAAGTCAGTGAGGGCGGTGAAATCGGTAATATTACACCGACTACAGCGCCTGTTGCACCAACAGCACCACAATCTGCTCCAGCAGCGACTGCAGGTGGCACGCCCGTTACTGCACCAATGGCGGGCAATATCTGGAAAGTGGTCGCACAAGAAGGACAAAAAGTGGCAGAAGGGGATGTGTTGTTAATTTTAGAAGCCATGAAAATGGAAACTGAAATTCGCGCAAGCCAAGCGGGTATCGTGCAAGGGATTAATGTAAAAGCTGGCGATACCGTTGCTGTTGGCGATACCTTAATGACATTAAGCTAACGAGGTTAATATGGAAAGTATTTTGTCATTATTGCGGGGAATGGGGATCATGCATCTGGAATTGGGTCAAGCCCTGATGATGCTGATAAGTCTCGTCCTCTTGTGGCTTGCCATTGCAAGAAAATTCGAACCCTTACTCCTCTTGCCGATTGGATTTGGTGGATTATTATCCAATATTCCAGAAGCAGGACTGGCAATGAGTGCGTTAGATAACTTGCTACACCAAGGTAATGCTGAGCAAATAGCGATCATCGCGGCAAAACTTCATACTGTCGCTGATCCTGCCTCAATTAAGGCCGCCCTCGGCAATGCCTTACCCTCTGTCCAAAATGAGCTTGAAATTATGGCTGGTGATATGGGCTATAATGCCGGGGTGCTCGCCCTGTTTTATAAAGTGGCAATTGGGTATGGCGTAGCACCACTTATCATCTTTATGGGGGTCGGAGCAATGACGGACTTTGGTCCATTACTTGCCAACCCACGCACCTTATTACTGGGTGCAGCTGCGCAATTTGGTATTTTTGCCACCATCATCGGCGCCATACTCCTGAACTGGACAGGGATTATTAGTTTTACCCTGCCACAAGCTGCCGCAATCGGCATTATTGGGGGCGCAGATGGGCCAACGGCCATTTATCTCTCTAGCAAATTAGCGCCTGAATTACTTGGTGCGATTGCCGTGGCGGCGTATTCTTATATGGCACTGGTGCCATTAATTCAACCACCGATTATGCGTGCACTAACTACCCAAGCTGAACGTAAAATTAGAATGGTTCAACTTCGCAATGTGAGCAATCGTGAGAAAATTTTGTTCCCTATTGTGTTAGTGACATTAGTGGCGTTGCTTTTACCTGATGCCGCACCATTATTAGGCATGTTTTGTTTTGGTAATTTACTGCGTACCAGTGGTGTGGTTGAGCGCCTTAATGATACGGCACAAAATGCGCTAATCAATATTGTGACCATTTTCTTAGGGTTATCAGTCGGCTCCAAATTGGTTGCGGATAAATTCTTGCAACCTCAAACATTGGGCATTTTATTACTTGGTGTCGTCGCATTCTGTATTGGTACAGCCAGTGGTGTGTTAATGGCGAAATTGATGAATAAATTTATTAAACACCCTATTAACCCACTTATCGGTGCGGCTGGGGTGTCCGCAGTACCGATGGCAGCACGGGTGGCAAACAAAATTGGCTTAGAAGAAGATCACCAAAACTTCTTATTAATGCATGCTATGGGCCCGAACGTGGCAGGCGTGATTGGTTCGGCCATTGCCGCAGGGGTGATGTTGAAATACGTTTCTGCCTTAATGTAAGCCTATCACGGCCCATAAAGTGCGGTGTAAACATGCTGTTTTTTGATACAAAAATCCTCGTTAGACATCACCCTAACGAGGATTTTTCTTGGACTTGATGCACAGGATTCGTCGATCAGTATTATGGTAAAACCTGTTCCAATGCCCACAGTTCTTCCAGTGTTTCACGGCGGCGGATTAAATGGACCTGTTCGCCATCGACCATCACTTCCGCGGTACGCGAACGTGAATTATAGTTAGAAGACATACTGGCGCCATAAGCCCCTGCAGAACGTTGTGCCAAATAATCACCCGCTGCAATCGCCAACTCACGTTGTTTACCTAAGAAATCCGAGGTTTCACAAATGGGTCCCACAACATCGTAAATGGCTTTATCACGCACTAACGTGCGGTCAACTTCAATAATATTCATGTATGCCTGATACAAGGCTGGACGAATCATATCATTCATCCCCGCATCGACAATCGCAAAATGACGCTCTTCATTCTGTTTGAGGTATTCCACCTTCATCACTAAAATACCCGCATTTGCGGTGATCGCACGTCCTGGCTCAAGGATAATCTCAAGCTCTTTGTAGTCTTTTAACTTATGTAACAAGGCTGAGGCATATTCACTCGGATGCGGAGGCGTTTCATCGGTATAAGGCACGCCCAACCCACCACCTAAATCCAAATGTTTAAGCTGAATGCCATCTTGTTTCAGTTGCTCCATTAATAGGATTAAACGATCTGTTGCATCTAAAAAAGGCTGTAATTCAGTCAACTGTGACCCAATATGACAATCCATACCCGTAATTTGAATATGCTGTAATTGATTTGCTAATTGGTACACGTTGCGGGCATCTGCCACACTGATACCAAATTTATTTTCTTTTAAACCTGTTGAAATGTAAGGATGAGTACGCGCATCTACATCAGGATTAACACGCAATGAGATAGGCGCAATTTTGCCCATTTCGCCTGCCACTTGGTTAATTCGATATAATTCCGCCACCGACTCCACATTAAAACAACGTATGCTCACCTCTAATGCACGCGCAATTTCTGTTTCGGTTTTCGCCACGCCAGAAAAGACTATTTTACTCGGTTCGCCACCCGCGGCTAATACCCGTTCCAATTCACCTTGGGAAACAATGTCAAACCCCGATCCTAAACGTGCCATGATATTTAAAATCGCGATATTCGGATTGGACTTCACCGCAAAGCAAATCAAGTGTGGATGATCGCCTAACGCGTTGTTAAACGCATGCCAATGTCGTTCCAACGTAGCACGCGAATAAATATACAACGGGGTACCGTATTGTTGTGCAATGTGTTTTACCGAGACTTGCTCAGCCATCAGCTGAGCATGTTGATATTGAAAATAATCCATTTCTTACCTACTTATTATTGTATTTTTTGCACTGGCTCATTTTCAGCGAAATACAAAGGACCTTTCACACCACAGCCCACGCTTAACGCACACATCGTCCCTAACAAGAAAATCGCCACCCATTTTTGCATAACCTGTTCCTTACTCATTTAATTCGATAACACTTTTTACCATTAAATCCGCCTTTGTGCTATCACAATAATGCGAAAATCTTTATAATCTTTATTTTCATGCTAACCCCAAGAGGTCTTTATGAACGTAACCGAATTTCATCAAAATATTGAACAAGTATGGGCAAAAATTGAAGAACAATTAGAAGCACAAGAGTGCGATGTGGATTGTGATACACAAGGTTCGGTCTTTAGCATTACCTTCCAAGATCGTAGTCAGGTGGTAATCAATAAGCAAGAACCGTTATTAGAATTATGGTTGGCAAGCCGTGTCGGTGGTTTCCATTTTCGTTATCAACACAATAACTGGATTAGCAATGATGGAAAAGACTTTTGGGTATGTCTAGAAGAGGCATGTGCTGCCCATGGTGAAAAAGTTAACTTTAGCTAAGGAGACCGCTTGCAATGTACACTACAAAAGGAATTAAAATGTACAATCCCGCTCTTATCTTGATGATACTCTCTGCATTGATGAGTCATAGCACGTTAGCAAGCGAAAGTGTTGCTCGCCCCTACAAAAGCAAAGCGGAAGTGTTATTAACCAAGTCAGATGCCTTTATCGGTTTACTCGGCTATGAAGAAAACTATCTGATGGGCACCTATTCAAATCAGCATTTTCTTAAACGCGAGAAAACCCAAAAAGATGAGATTAAATTTAAAATTAGCTTAGCCCTCCCGCTTTGGCGCGGGATCTTAGGTGACAATTCGGTCTTAGCCGCGTCCTATACACAAAAATCTTGGTTCCAATTAAGTAATGTGGATGACTCCTCACCCTTCCGTGAAACCAATTACGAACCCCAACTCTTTGTCGCTTGGAAGACGCACTATGCATTACCTTTTGGTTGGACGCTACAAGATGTGGAAACGGGAATAAATCATCAATCTAATGGACGCGATGACAAGGAAAAGTTGTCGCGCAGTTGGAATCGTCTTTATGCTCGTGCCTCTGCGATAAAAGAGAATTGGACGGTTGAAATCAAGCCTTGGTGGCGTATCCCTGAAAAAAACAAAAATGATGATAACCCAGATATCAGCCAATACCGTGGCTATTTTGATTTAGCCGTGGGGTATTATTATCAAGATCATCAATTTAAACTATCTGGGCATTACAATCCCGCCTCCAATAAAGGGGGGGTGGAAGCCAGTTACAGTTACCCAATTACCAAAAACATTCGCTTTTATACCCAATACTATAACGGCTATGGTGAATCCTTAGTGGATTATCAACAACATATCCAGCGTATTGGTGTGGGCATTTCCTTAAATAATGTATTCTAATTCTCTCCGCCCAGAAGACAACAAAAGTGCAGTTAATGTTAAAGATATTCCGTTAAAACAGACCGCACTTGAGGTGTTACATGCCGTTTTCGGTTACCAAAGTTTCCGTAAAGGGCAAGAAGAGGTGATTGATGCGACGCTAATGGGCAAAGACAGCTTGGTGATTATGGCAACAGGGAATGGCAAATCCTTATGCTACCAAATTCCAGCCCTCTGTTTTGAGGGACTCACCTTAGTGATTTCCCCCCTGATCTCGCTAATGAAGGATCAAGTAGATCAATTACTCGCTAACGGGATTGAGGCCGACTATCTCAATTCCAGCCAAACCTTTGCCGAGCAACAACAAGTACAGAATAAACTGATGTCTGGCACGTTAAAATTACTGTATGTGTCACCTGAAAAAGTGATGACAAACAGTTTTTTCCATTTAATCTCACATTGCAAGGTGAGCTTTGTCGCGATTGATGAAGCCCATTGTATTTCGCAATGGGGGCATGATTTCCGTCCAGAATATACCCAACTGGGTGGCTTAAAAAGCTGTTTTCCCCATGCCCCTATCATGGCGTTAACTGCCACCGCAGATCATGCCACACGTCAAGATATTTTACGTCACCTCAACTTACACACACCACATATCTATATTGGCAGTTTTGATCGCCCGAATATCCGCTATACGTTAGTGGAAAAATTTAAGCCTATGGAACAACTTTGTCGCTTCGTTCTGGGGCAAAAAGGCAAGAGTGGTATCATTTATTGTAATAGTCGCAGCAAAGTGGAACGCATTGCGGAAAGTTTGCGTAATAAAGGGATATCCGCACAAGCGTACCATGCAGGTCTAGAAACGGCACAACGTGAACAGGTTCAACGCGCCTTTCAACGCGATAATGTCCAAGTTGTGGTTGCGACTATCGCATTTGGTATGGGGATTAATAAATCCAATGTGCGCTTTGTCGTGCATTTTGATTTACCCCGCAGTATTGAGTCTTACTATCAAGAAACAGGACGGGCGGGACGTGATGATTTGCCTGCGGAAGCGGTCTTATTTTATGAACCTGCAGATTACGCTTGGCTACATAAAATCCTATTAGAGAAACCCGACTCGCCACAACGCCAAATCGAAGCATTGAAATTACAAGCGATTGGCGAATTTGCGGAGAGTCAAACTTGCCGACGTTTGGTTTTACTCAATTATTTTGGTGAGCATCAACAAAAACCTTGCCAAAACTGTGATATTTGCCTTGATCCGCCTAAACAATACGATGGGTTAATTGATGCACAAAAAGTCATGTCAACCATTTACCGGATTGGTCAACGCTTTGGTGTACATTATGTGATTGCTGTGTTACGGGGTTTAAGTAACCAAAAAATCAAGGATAATCAACATGAACAACTGAGCGTGTATGGGATTGGTAAAGACAAAAGCAAAGAGCACTGGCAATCAGTCATCCGCCAACTGATTCACTTAGGTTTTGTCAAACAAGTGTTTGATCAGTTTAATGCCACGTTACAATTAACCGAAAATGCCAAACCGATTTTACGCGGTGAGCAACCTTTATCACTCGCAATGCCTCGTCTTTCTTCTCTTGCTTCGGTAGTCACAACACAACGCCACACTATCGCACAATATGACAAAGACTTATTTGCTCGACTACGTTTCTTACGTAAACAAATTGCGGATAAAGAAAATATCCCCGCCTATATCGTGTTTAACGATGCCACCTTGCAAGAAATGGCGCAATATCAACCGACTACCAAAGCGGAAATGTTAGCCATCAATGGCGTAGGCGCAACTAAATTTGAGCGCTTTGCCCAGCCATTTATGCAGATTATTCAACAGCATAAACAGGCATTAGCCAGTAACAACACACCGCTTACCTTAGATTAAAAGTGCGGTCTATTTTTCAAAAAATCCTGAAAAATAAACCGCACTGACGCCATCTAATACAGCTTAGAAACGCAGATTCATCCCAAACATAACTGCACGCCCTGGTTGAGGCACAAACGGCTGAAACGAGGTATGAGAATACACGCGCCGGTTGAGTAAATTAGTCCCGTGTAAAAAGAGCTGATACGCTATTCCCGCAAAAGTATGGCGATATTCTAGCCCCATATTCAACATACTATAAGCGGCAGTTTGATGCTCTAATGGCGCAACTTTATGTTGCTTATACACGTAAGTGTAGTCAAGTGTAGTAGACAACTTTTCCGTTAATTCAGAACTCACTCGGAACCCTAAACGTGCCGGTGGAACACGTGGGGCATCCTGATCAGGTTGCGCAATTGGAATATGCGTCGTAAAGAGGGCATCTCTCTGATAAGTTGGAGGAAGATCAAATAACTTACCTCGCACATAATCACCAAAAATGCCCACTTTTGTTGCGGGTGTCAGCTGATAATCAAGACGTCCTTCCGCCCCATAATACTTCGCTTGCGATTGGGTATAACGTGTCTGTGATAAATTGCCTTCTCGTCTCAAAATTTGCGAAAAAATGCGGTTTTTAAAGCGGTAATAATACACACTCACTTGATAGCTGAGTTTTTCTCCAACATAGCTTAACCCCAACTCAATGTTGTTAGACACTTCTTTTGTTAAGGCTTTATTGCCATATTTAAAGGAATTTGTGGCTAAATTACGGCCATGATGATACAGCTCCATTGGGGTTGGCGAGCGCTCATTATGTGAATAGCTTAATATCAACGTATAATCAGGCGTTACTCCCCAGCTTGTTGATAAAGAATAAGATGTAGCACGTTCGACACGGGGTGAAAGATCTGGATTATTGACACGTGTCGTTTCTACCCCATCACAAGGAAGCCGGAAGAGACATTTTCGTCCTGAAGCCAGTGCTTTTGCCTGTGCAATCGCCTCCAAATCATAATGAATCGCTATTTTTTGTTTTTCGGTTCTGACACCGGCTTCAAATAAAACGTTTTTCCAGCGTAATTGCTCAACGGCAAAAAAGCCTAATTGCGTAAATTGGTGTTCTGGTAGTACCCAAGCAGAACGCCGTTTTTCTGGCACCAATTTTTGTGTACAGCGCGGTTTAAATTTGGGTTTTTCACCAAAAGGAACAATTTCATAACGATTCGTACAATTGGCAATACGCGGTAAGTTTGCGCTACTCTGTTGTTTCTGATATTGCATACCCCAAATTCCGCTTAAGCCTGCCATAGGTTGATGCAAAAATTCCAAACGCACATTGTCCCCTTTGGCAACAAATAGATTGACTGGAATTTCACCATCTCGCTCATCATGAAAATAATCGGTATTTGAGTAACTCAATCTGAATTTATCTATGTAGCTCACTGGGTTATTTAATTCCGCACGGATGTCATAACGCGTTGATCGTAAACGCACGTATGGCCCTGCGACCGAATGTTCATGTGGCACGCCATAGGGTTGTTCATGGCTAAAGCCAGCAGTATGTGAATGCTCATTACCACAATGGAAATCATGTGGGTTGATTAAATCCGTATCGCCCATTAAATGCGGATACAACACAAGATAATAGTCATTTCTCACATTACCGCCCCAAATATGAGGACCACAGCTATCATGAAAATGGTTATGCCCCGGAATACCGTATTTTTCGGCACGTTGATTATAGGCAAACCCCACATAGCCACGTTCGCCTATAAAAGATAGCCCATAGCTAGTTGCTTGTGTTTTATTGTAAGTATCGGGGGCATACTTCAGTACCTGATTCGATTTGAAGTAAGGCACATGATAGTCCTTGGCATCTCGCCCCAATCCTTCAAAACGTAAGGCGATATGTTGGCCTAAGCCTACGCTGAGACCTAGCGTTGTCAACTTTTCCGCATTATTCAAGTTATAACGCCAACCTAAATCCACCTCGTAACCTTTTTTAGGGATCGCTGTCGGGATACGTTTATCCACCACATTAATTACTCCCGCTTGTGATGCAGTGGCATATAAGAGTGTGGAGGCACCGCGCACCACTTCAACCCGATCGGCCAGCAACGTATCGACACCAATCGCATGATCAGGGGAAAGCTGTGACATATCGATCACATCAGAGCCATTTTGTAAGATTTTCAAGCGTACCGTTTCTTGCCCGCGAATAATTGGTGCACTGGCCCCCCCACCAAATTGATTGCTATGTACACTTAATTCACCCGCTAACGCATTGCCTAAGGTACTCGAACCCGTTTTGAGTTTCTGCTTACTGACTAAAATGTCATTTTGCTTTGGTAAGCCAGAAAGGGGATCACTACTCAACGTTACACCTTGCGACTCCACACTAATTTCATCTAAAAAAACCACTTGCTTATTTTCGGAATGAGCGAAAAGTGCTCGCGAAAGACAAGATGCCATCACGACGGCAAAAAACGGACTTACTTTACCACTTGTTACAGCCATTTAAATAGAACTCCTTTTCTTAATTTGAGAAAAAAACAAGGCAAATCCCTTTACTCAAAAAGCAAACTTATTTTTTCATAAAAAATAAGATGCTTCATATTACAAGCCTGAAAGAAGAAAGGAAAGGGAGAGCACACAGAGAGAGGTGAGATTGCTTTTTTATTAACTAAAAAGCACAAAAAAGGCACAATACTGTGCCCTATTTAATGAGAAAACACGGACTAACGTACGGAACGCGCAAATTCAGCAGCCTCAGCAATCAAGGCTTCAGTTGGTCGTTGATGTGTGTAGAGTTCGAATTGCTCGACAGCCTGCAAGACGATCACTTCCGCGCCCGAAATGGTCTGCTTATTTCGTTGTTTCGCATATTGAATTAACGGTGTTTGTGCCGGCAACGCCACAACATCAAAGATAGTGTTCGCTTGATCGACTAGACATTCTGGAAAAGCGAGCAGATTTTCTTCTTTACCACACATCCCAATTGGGGTGGCATTCACTAAAATGCTAGCATGTATATCTTTAAGATCATTGATATAGCGATAGCCGTATAAGCTGGCTAAATACTGGCCTGTGGTAGCATTACGCGCATAGACACTCACCTTTTGAAAGCCGGCATGTTTAAACGCCGCCACCACCGCTTTCGCCATCCCGCCACTTCCCTGTACAATGACAGCATCTTGTTGCTCAAGTTGATGCTGTTGGATCAGTTTGCTAATGGCGATGTAATCGGTGTTATAGGCTTTCAAATAGCCATTTTCATTGACGATCGTATTCACTGACTCAATGGCTTTCGCGGATTCAGCTATTTCATCAAGAAAGGGCATACAGCTTTCTTTAAATGGCATTGATACCGCACAGCCACGAATACCTAATGCACGCACGCCTTTCACTGCATGTTCAATATCCGATGTAGTAAACGCTTTATAAATATAGTTTAGCCCTAACTTTTGATAGAGATAATTATGAAACGCTGTACCAAAATTGCCCGGTTTACCTGCCAGTGAAATACACAGCTGGGTTTCTTTATTAATCATAAAATCTCCTTGTGCTGACCTCTCTTCCTAACCAAAAAAGTGCGGAAAATGACCGCACTTTTTGCTTTACTGACACATTACGCATTCGCCGTGTCATCATCGCCGTTAAAATATTGGTTCATATCAAAAGCCGGTTTCGCTGCCTGATCACGTGCAATCACTCGAGCAGGAACGCCCGCAGCGGTGGTATATTCTGGCACAGGCTGTAACACCACCGAATTGGCGCCAATTTTCGCATAGCGTCCAACCTCAATGTTCCCTAAAATTTTTGCACCCGCCCCAATCATTACGCCTTCGCGAACTTTAGGATGGCGATCACCACATTCTTTACCGGTGCCCCCCAAGGTGACACCTTGTAAAATCGACACATCGTTTTCAATGACCGACGTTTCGCCCACCACAATCCCTGTTGCATGGTCAAACATAATGCCACAACCAATTTTGGCCGCGGGATGAATATCCACATCAAATGCAACCGAAATTTGATTTTGCAAATAGACCGCTAAAGCTTGACGTTGTTGTTGCCATAAATAATGGGTAATCCGATAACTTTGCAAGGCATGAAAACCTTTGAGATATAACAATGGCGTAGAATATAACGCCACCGCAGGATCGCGTTGACGCACCGCACGGATATCACAGGCCGCACTGGCAATAATATCAGGATCCGCTTGATAGGCTTCCTCAATAATTTCTCGCAAGGCGATAGCCGGCATAATCGGATTGGCTAATTTGTTGGCTAAAATATAACTCAACGCATTACCGAGATTGTGGTGTTTCAAAATCGTTGCGTGAAAAAAACTGGCCAAAATGGGTTCATTTTCTGCTAAAGTTTTTGCTTCCTGACGGATGTCAGTCCAAACAGCTAATGGCATGTGACTTACCTCAATCCTCTTGCCTTGTTATTCCACTTTACGTTCACGGCCAAGTAAACTTGCCGCCACCTCTTGTGCATTTTTACCACAAAATAAGACTTGATAAACTTGCTCGGTAATCGGCATTTCGATGCCTTGGCGTTGTGCAAGTAAATAGGCTTCTTTCGCGTTATAAAAGCCTTCTACCACTTGTCCAATATTATCCATAGCCGTTTGGGCCGAAAAACCCTGTCCTAGCATAATGCCAAAGCGGCGGTTACGCGATTGGTCGTCAGTACAAGTTAGCACTAAATCACCTAAACCAGACATCCCCATAAAGGTATTCGGATTCGCCCCTAATGACACGCCTAAACGACTGATTTCCGCGATACCCCGGGTAATCAATGCGGTTCTAGCATTCGCACCAAATCCCATGCCATCCGACATCCCCGCGCTGATCGCGATCACATTTTTAATCGCACCGCCTAACTGCACGCCAATCATATCTTGATTAATGTACACCCTGAAGTGCTTACTACAATGAATCCGCGCTTGGAATTCCAAGGCAAATTGTTCGCTATTCGAGGCAAGCGCAATGGCAGTAGGTAAACCTGCAGCCAATTCTTTGGCAAAAGTTGGGCCAGACAACACCGCTAAGGGATATTGTGTCCCTAGTTTTTCCTCAATCACCTCTTGCAATAAACGTCCAGTATTTCGCTCTAGCCCTTTGGTTGCCCACGCGATACGATGATCTGGACGTAAGTAAGGTTTAATGTTATCAATCACCTCTCCAAACACATGGCTTGGCACAACAATTAATAGATCGCGTGATTGACTTAATGCGCTCGCTAAGTCAGATTCAATATGCAATGCATCTGGAAAAGCAATATTCGGTAAGAAAGCGTTGTTCTGACGTTCTTCACTCAAACGCTGCATATGCACCGGATCATGCCCCCACAGATAAGTAGGGAAACCATTTCGAGAAAACGCAATCGCTAATGCAGTCCCATAAGAACCCGCGCCCAGTACCGTAATTGGCGAAGTAGCTACAGTCGTATTCATGTTATACTCCCGAAAAATGATGAAAGTAAGTGAAGTAAGTGGAGATCATCTTAATAAATTAAGTGATAAAATTTCGCTCTCACAGCGAGAGCGAAAAGAGATAGATTAATGAACGTCTTTGTGTTCTTCTTCTGTGGTTTGTTCAGCTTGTTCTTGGCGTTGTAAATAGTCCATAAATAACGCATCAAAATTCACTGGGGAAAGATTTAATGCTGGGAATGTACCGCGATTAACCAAACTTGACACTAATTCACGTGCATACGGGAAAAGCATATTTGGACATTGCGAGGTTAAACAATGTGCCATTTGCATCTCTTCTAAGCCACTAATGGTGAATACACCCGCTTGTTTAACTTCACAGATAAACGCCACATCACCCGAACTTTCCATGGTTGTTTCAACAGAAATATTTAAGCACACTTCATATAAATCATCACCGACTTGTTTTGCTTCTGTACTTAAATCAAAACTTAATTTTGGTTCCCAATCTTGTTGAAAAATATGCGGAAGATTAGGTGCTTCAAACGACACATCTTTCACATAAATACGTTGAATTTGAAGTACTGGCTGTTGTGCTTCTTGCGCATCTACCGCATTCACTTGATTTTCTTCAGACATATTTAAATCCTTAATGATCTATTTTTTAATTAAAGGTAAATTTGCAGAACGCCACCCTGTAATGCCTTCTTTTAAAGTATAAACGCGGCTAAATCCTTGTTTACTCAATAATTCAGCAGATGCCCCCGCACTCATGCCGGTTGCACAAGCCAGAATAACAGGCGTGTCTTTATGTTGGTGAATTTTTCCTACATTATTCTTTTTAATTTCTGCAGGTAGAATATTCAAACTGTTAATAATATGACCACGCTCAAATTCATCAATCGAGCGTAAATCCACCACAACGGCATCTTCATTATTCATTAAGCTTACCGCTTCTGCATTTGTCACCACTTTGACTTTTGAGGTAAAATCTTTCACAAAAGTATAAATGACCATAAAAAAGACCATTACCCACGCTAATACCATTAAGGTATGATTTTGGGCAAAGGCTTTTGCCATTGGAATAAATTCTTGCATTTTTTTCTCAGGATTAAGTTTAAAATAAGAGCTTAAGTATAACCGCACTTTAAATATCTTTCAAAGCAAAGTATTCAAATTTTAATTGATCTACATTATAGATAGCCTACCTGTTTATTGCTATATTAATCCCCTATTCTACGCGAGTATGAAGATGACAGTTCGTTTCTTTTCCTCAATCTTTGTTCAAACTTATTACAATAAGGATATATTATGTTCTTCATTCAATTTGGCATAGTTTTACTATGTATTTTAGTCGGGGCACGTATTGGTGGTATCGGGCTCGGTGTTATGGGGGGCTTAGGACTTGCTATTCTCTCCTTTGGCTTTGGTTTAAAACCAGCAGGCTTACCTATCGACGTCATGTTTATGATTATGGCGGTTGTTTCAGCGGCGGCCGCAATGCAAGCATCGGGTGGTTTAGATTATATGATCAAAATCGCTGCGCGTATTTTGCGCCGTAATCCAAAACATATCACGTTTATGGCACCAGCTGTTACTTGGACATTCACTGTCTTAGCGGGTACAGGTCACGTAGCCTACTCTGTGTTACCCGTGATTGCCGAAGTAAGTCGCCATAACGGTGTACGTCCAGAGCGCCCACTTTCCATGGCAGTCATTGCCTCTCAATTTGCGATCGTTGCCAGTCCAATCGCAGCCGCGGTAGTGGCCGTCGTAAACTTCCTTGAACCACAAGGGATCACCTTAGGGAATGTGTTATTAGTCACCATTCCTTCAACGGTGTTAGGGATTTTTGTTGCCTGTTTATTCGTCAATAAAATGGGTAAAGAATTACATGAAGATCCTATTTATCTCGCCAAATTACAAGATCCAGAATACGTTAAAGAAAGCCAAGCACAATCTACGATTGGTGAAGGCGAAGTTTCAAGCACCGCTAAAATTTCTGTTAGCATCTTCTTGTTTGCGGCTTTATTAGTGGTATTAATGGGGACATTCCCAAGCCTACGCCCAACCTTCGATGGCAAAGCAATGGGGATGGCACACACTATTGAAATCGTGATGTTGTCAGCCGGTGCACTTATTATGCTCTTCTGTAAACCAGACGGCACTGCGGTAACAAAAGGATCCGTTTTCCATGCAGGTATGCGTGCGGTTATCGCAATCTTCGGTATCGCATGGTTAGGTGATACACTCATGCAAGCGCATATCGTTGAAGTAAAAGAATCAGTGAAATACTTAGTTGAAACTGCACCATGGGCGTTTGCCTTTGCACTCTTTGCCTTATCGGTGTTAGTGAACAGCCAAGGGGCTACCGTTGCCACCTTATTCCCTCTCGGTATCGCTTTAGGTATCCCAGCACCAATCTTGATTGGTACTTTTGTGGCCGTAAACGGTTATTTCTTTATTCCAAACTACGGTCCGATTATTGCCTCAATCGACTTTGATACCACAGGGACAACCAAAATTGGTAAATTCATTTTCAACCACAGCTTTATGCTCCCTGGCTTATTAAGTATGGCATTTAGTTTAGGTTTTGGTTTACTCTTCGCGAATATCCTCCTCTAAGAGTAACGCCCCATAAAAAGCGCGGTTTGATGTTAAGTCAAACCGCGCTTTTTCTTATCTGTCGTCTCACCGAACGCAATAAAACGCTCGGAAAAATGACCGCACTTTATTTCTTCAAGGCACCTAAAATACCGCGCATAATTTGTTTGGTCACTTGGCTACGGATACTACGCCCAACCGATTTTGCTACGCCACTAACAATTTCCTCGGTAACCGTCAATTTTTCACCCCTTTTTTTGTTCCCAAAAATCATACGACTTAAACTGCCCATGAATCCATTTTCTTCCTCTTGTTGTGCTTGCTCCGCTTGTTTTTGTGCAACAGCGGCTAAATCAGCTTGTTGATTTAACACTTCAAACGCAGACTCATTATCAATTAACTCGCGATAGAAAGGATAAATATCATCATCTTTCACCCAAGCATCGCGCTCTTCCAACGAAATCGGTTTAAGCTGACTACGTGGCGGAAAAATAAACGCGACCTCAACGGGTGAAGGCATCCCTTTTTCATCCAAAAAAGACACCAAGGCTTGTCCGACACCCAAAGTCGTGATCGTTTCGGTCACATTAATCTTTGGATTCGTACGGAAAGTTTCGGCTGCCGCTTTTACCGCTTTTTGGTCACGCGGGGTAAACGCGCGCAAGGCGTGTTGTACACGATTACCTAACTGACCTAATACACTATCTGGCAAATCTAATGGGTTTTGTGTCACAAAATACACCCCTACACCTTTAGAACGGATTAAACGCACCACTTGTTCCACTTTATCCACTAACACCGCTGGTGCACCATCAAACAATAAATGGGCTTCATCAAAGAACATCACAAATTTCGGTTTGTCAGGATCGCCCACTTCAGGTAGGGTTTCAAATAACTCTGACATTAGCCATAATAAAAAGGCACTGTACATTTTTGGTGAGTTAATTAGCTTTTCTGAATTCAATACATTGATAACACCACGCCCATCACGCGTTTGTAGCCAATCCTCTAAATTCAACGCCGGCTCACCAAACAAATTTGCCGCCCCTTGATTTTCAAGAGTAAGCAACGCACGCTGAATCGCCCCCACACTGGCTGCAGATACATTGCCATATTCCAACTGAAATGTTTTTGCATTGTCTGCCACATACTTTAACATTGCACGCAAATCTTTTAAGTCAATCAGCAATAACTCTTTATCATCTGCGACACGAAAGACTAAATTCAGCAGACCTTCTTGCGTTGCATTTAAATTCAACAGGCGAGATAACAGTAAAGGACCCATTTCAGAAATGGTGGTGCGAAGTGGAATACCGGTTTCCCCAAACACATCCCAAAATGAAACTGGATAGCCTTTAAGGTAACTTTCGTCGCCCAATCCAAATTGGACAATCCGCTCTGCAATTTTTCCTTGAAATTGGCCAGCCTTGACTAAACCAGATAAATCACCTTTAACATCCACTAGAAATACTGGCACGCCATCGTCACTAAACGCCTCCGCCATAGTGCGTAAAGTCACCGTTTTTCCTGTCCCCGTTGCTCCCGCAATTAAACCATGTCGATTTGCCATTTTGGCGGTGATGCCCAACTGTTGTCCTTGCTCTGTTTGCGATAAAAGATAGTGCATAAAATTGTCCTTAAACAAAAAATGATCGGTTCATCATAAGAAAAAACCACACGCGGGTCAAAATGTGAAAAGTAAAAATCACGATTGACTCACAAATTGAGACCTCGCGATCTTGATTTTATCTTTTGTTAGAAAAATGTTATATTGCCGAACTTTTAAACACGAGAAACATTCCTTATGTCTGCATTTTCTGAAATCACACCGCAACAAGCTTGGCAACTGATGCAACAGCAACAAGCTGCTTTATTAGATATCCGCAATGAAACACATTTTGCCGTCGCCCATCCTGTGCAGGCTTTTCACTTGACTCAGCAATCTTATGGCGAATTTGAGATGCAATATGAAGATGATCATCCGCTCATTGTCATCTGCTATCACGGGGTAAGTAGTCGAGGCGCGGCAATGTATTTGATCGAACAGGGTTACACTCATGTATACAGTGTGACCGGTGGATTTGAAGCTTGGGAACGCGAAGGCTTGCCAATTCAGCGTGTGGGTTAATAAAACCCACCCGCCACATAAAATAACATGCTATAAAAAATCACGGCACTCAACAATAACAGCCCGCGGGCGATTGTCGGTTTATGTTGATGAATGCGGTAAGCGAGTCGCGCAATCAGCGCCAAGCCAAACGGATAGGTCCATAAAAAAATCGACATCAACGTCGTTTCTATTTCACTCAGGCGAGGATTTTTCAACAAATTCGGTGAAATGGTTAAGGCCAACGGCCATAGCAAAATAGGTAAACAAAATAACGCCATCGCCCAACTAAAGCCACTAAATCCGGTTGGTTTATTTTCTCTTTCCATTCTCTACTCCATCTCGTTACAATAATCACATCTCAATACCGCTATGGAATATAACAAATGCAATATTTATTTGGTAGTGAAATCCCCACATTGGCTTTTCGTTTTCGTGATTATATTCGCGCACAATTTAATGTTGAACTGGTGCTACGCGAGGTCAATGACAAAAACGGGCCACAGATTCAGCTTTTTTTGTCCGAAAATGCACCGCACTTTGCGGCGATTCTTGCCGAAGTGCCACTTTTTTTGGCGGATCCCTTCCATGCCAAATATGAACAGGCGAGTTGGCAACGTGGTGATACTTCTTCAACTCACGCCTCATTAAAGGGTATTTTGCAACAATCAGGATTGACGTTCAGTACATTACTTAACCGAGCACAGACTGGTCCATTTACACTCTTTATCACCGTACTCTGCCTGCTGATTTATCTGTTCCAGCTGAGTGGCTATCAAGACAGTATTCTCAACGTCATGCATTACCCTGAAAATACATCACAGGATACACAAGTTTGGCGTTATTTATCACATACATTGGTTCATCTTTCGCCACTGCATATTCTGTTTAATCTTATCTGGTGGTGGTTGTTCGGTCACATGATTGAACGTCATTTTGGCACAGGCAAAGTGGTTCAGCTCTTTTTAATAGCTGGGTTACTCAGTGGCGTTGCCCAAAATCTTGCCTCTGGGCCTTACTTTTTTGGTTTATCTGGTGTCGTGTATGCCGTCTTAGGTTATGTCTTCATTTACGATAAGTGGGGGAAAAAAGCGGTTTTCACTCTCCCGAGTGGATTTTCCTTAATGTTAATGGTTGGGATTGTCAGTGGCTTTATCAGTCCACTCTTTGGGGTTGAAATGGGCAATACCGCTCATATTACCGGCTTAATGGTCGGTTTTCTGCTCGCTGGGATAACGATAAGACCCACACGAAAAGGATGATCAGCCAATCAAAATAGCATAAAATGCCATCAAACCCAGATAATATGAAGACAACACATGAAACAATCTATTCGCCACCAAAAAATTCTTGATCTTGTTACGCAAAAAGGCTACGCCAGTACCGAAGAACTCGTCAGTTTATTAGATGTCAGCCCTCCCACTATTCGTCGTGATTTAAATGAATTGGCGGAGAAAAATTTGATTCGCCGCCATCATGGCGGGGCTGCCTCGCCCTCTACCGCAGAAAACAGTGATTATGAAGACCGAAAAAGTTTCTTCTTGAAAGGGAAAAATTGCATTGCACAACGGGTTGCTAGCTTAATCCCAAACGGTGCCTCCTTGTTTATTGATATTGGTACCACACCAGAAGCCGTGGCGAATGCCTTATTGCATCATCAGAAATTACGCATTGTAACCAATAATATTAATGCCGCGTATATCCTGATGCAGAATGAAACATTTGATATCATTTTAGCCAGTGGTTCCTTACGTCAAGACGGCGGCATTATTGGTGAAGCGACCGTCGCTTTTATTTCGCAATTCCGTTTAGATTTTGGCATTTTAGGTATTAGTGGTATCGATTTAGACGGGTCACTATTGGATTACGACTACCATGAAGTCCAAGTTAAACGCGCGATTATGGAAAGCTCACGCCAAACTTTATTAGTCACTGATCACTCAAAATTCTCACGACGGGCAATGGTACGGTTAGGCTCGATTGCAGATATTGAACAAGTCTTTACGGATCAGACTCCGCCTGAACCAATTTTAGAAATCCTAAAAGCAAACCACGTTAAATTACATATTTGCCAGTGAAAAAGAGGGGGAACATGTGTCCCCCCCAAAATCGCTCTCACGGAGAGCAACGTTCCTATTTGTTATGTGCTAATGCCATCGCTAATAAACTGATTGGATGCAAACACGTCACATTAGTTGACATATCAATTTGCCATTTACAGGTTTCACATTCCGACACAATATAATCGAATCCCCCCTCATTAATCAGCTTGAATAATGGGTTGCCAATGGCTTGTGCCACATCATAGTTTTCCGATTTAAACCCGTATGTCCCCGCAATACCACAGCATTGCGATGGTAGCATCACAATCTCAATACCCGGGATCTGTTTTAGCACGGCTAAGGTATAAGGTGCCCAACCGGCTTTTTCCACATGGCACGCGGTATGATATGCAATGCGTAGCGGTAACGTTTTAAACGGAAATGTGCGACCTTGTTGGATAAGCTGATAAAGATAACGTGTCACAATATGGATATGTGGTCGCACTTTTTGGTTATCCATACCTAAAATATGATGATATTCATCACGTAAATTCATAGTACAGCTTGATGACGTCCCCACAACCTCTAAACCACGTTCATCAATGGTTTTGCCAAGGTATTTGAGGTTAAATTCCGCTTGTTTTTTGGCACGTTGTGGAAAACCGTTCACGGATAATGGCAAACCACAGCATTTTTCTTTTTCCAACAACACCACACCAATATCGAGCGCATTAAACACATGAATTAATTCTTTGCCTAATTGCGGGTTGTTATAATTCACATAACAGCCGTGATAGTACGCAATTTTGTCTTTGTAAAGCTGCTGTTGTTCAGCGGCTTTTTTCAAGTACCAGCTTCGGAATGAACCAAAAGAATATTTTGGTAAGGTACGATGTTTACTGACATTTAAGGTTTTTTCTAACAAAAAACGCGTGGCTTTTAAGCCTGTAATCGTGTTCACAATTGGCGCAAACGGGGTATTCATTTTGCCCATGATATCCGTATTGCTTAACACCGCATCACGCAACTTATGCATAAACGGCTTATTTTGGCGCTCAAGATTGTTATTTCTAGCACGCACAATTAAATCCCCGATTTTCACATCCGACGGGCAAGCAACTTCGCAACGTTTACAATTTGTGCAATATTTCAATGCTTCATCATAGAGTTCCGCACTTTTTAGCCGTAAGCGTTCACCATCTGGCCCGGCTTGTTTGGGGCCGGGGTAAACGGGATTTTGACGCGAAACAGGACAAACGGCCGTACAAGCCGTGCATTTAATACAACTCTCAAAACTTTCATCCATGTGATGCTGCACGGATGGTGTCGAGATGTCCTGTCTAGCATGATCAATCAACTGTTGAAGATTCATTACTCACCTCCAATCTGTTCTGCTGCTACCAGCGCGGTGACTATCGCAACACCAGAACCACAACCGAGTTCAATCCCATTGAACCCGCCCACAATATTGCCAATGGCATATAAATTTTCAAAAAATTGACCGCACTTGCTTGCTCGGCAACGGCCATCAATCACGACACCTGTTTGCTGATAAGGTTGAGGGGCGGAAAAACGGGAATCCGTCCAAGTCATTCTGTCTTGTACATTGAAACCATCATTTTCCACTAAATCTAACGCAAAAATCGGTTCACGAATCCGCTCAAATTCCGCCACTAGCCCTTTACTAAAGAAACTGCCACTGGCGAGTACAACGTCTTTTGCCGTAATCGGTATTTCTTGGTGAAGTTGGGTATACACCCTTGTCACACGCTGATTATCGACATCCGCTGCAATGACTTTATCCCCATTCATCATCAAGCCGCCCTGTTGTTTGAAATACTGGGTTAATTGCTTATGTTGACGCATCCCTAATAAAGACGGAGGTAATGTTGGGAGCTCGAACAGTTCAAGCTCGGTTGCCTGCTTAAGTGCGGTAAAGAATTCCTGTGTTTCTAACCCAAAACAGGCCGGCAGAAAGACAGCAGAAGCGCCCTTAGCAGCTTCACGAATTTCACGCACTAAATCACTAAATGCCAATTTATGCTCAAGGAGCTGTGCGATATTGACACTGCGGAACTCGCGTGATTGCTGACGAAGCTGATCTAACTCGGGAATATTTAAATAGCCCGTTATCAGCTCACAATGAGCAAACTGCGCCTGTTGCACTAAATTTTCTGCCAACAGTTGTGGTTGAAAGTCGTGATATCCCTCAATCCCAAGTACCGCAATCTTACGATGTGGAAACATCTCTTCATTTGTCACAATCGGTACACTGTTGGGCGATAACCAGGTTGGACGTAGTCCCCCCAATGGCGTCACCCGAAAGTGATTTTTATCACAGGTGCCCACAAGTCCTAAATTTAAGGTTTGAGCGAGTTGTTCAAACTGACGTGCTTTTTCAATCACTTTATCCTTACCCACTAAGGCATAAGGATGCTGTACCGCTTGTTGATAAAGTGCTGTATAGTTTTGCTCAAAATGTTGGATTTGACGCCCACTGGGTAACTGTCCTAATAAATCGAGCGATCCAGAGGAAAAATCAATCGCGGCCTGACCATTGTTAATGATCACGCACTGTTTGCCTTGTGTTTGTAAGGCGATGCCACATGTTAAACCTGCAAGACCACCGCCAATAATTACGACATCAAAATTCATTGTCATCCGTCCCTTGCTGTGCTTGTTGTTCAAGCGGTTTTACATCATTTAAACCAAGTAAGCTGTAATAAACCCATGAGGTAAAATCCGCTTCTCGCATGGCTTCGCCCCATGCGATCGGTTCAATCCCACGCCAACGCTCTTCCATAAAAGAAGCAAGCTGGGTTGTCGATTGACGTGGTGTCGCTACCCCAAAACGTGCCATTAATCCTGCCGCACGACATGCACATAACTCGGCTTGGCAAGTACCCATCCCCACACGCGTACGACGGCGTAAATCCACTAAATTATTGACACTTAGTTCATCGACGGCATAGCGGACTTCCCCTGCGGTCACGGCCTCACATTCACACACCAAAGAGCGGTCTAAACGTTCTGTTTGTAATAATCGGGTAGCACGTGAGCCGTGTCGATACACCGCGGAATAACGAATGGTACTCGGTAATGACATCACTCGTTTATTGGTTTCTAAACGACTTTCACTTGAGCCGGGTAAGGGTTGGGTCGCCGTCACACAAGCCGCAGTTTTATTTAACTTTTTACACACTAAATCCGTTGCCCATTCAGCCATTAAGCGATACGTCATCAGTTTACCACCCGTAATGGTGACAAAGCCTTCCAACCCATCCCGTTCTGCATGATCAAGCAACACAATGCCTCGACTGACATTACGACCAGAAGGATCGTCATCGGTGGCGACGAGCGGTCGTACTCCTGCATAAGCCCGTAATACACGAGTATGCCGTAATGAAGGCGCCAACTTTTCACCTTCGCGGAATAAAATATCCACTTCTTCAGGGGTCACCACCATATTGTCAATTTGATCATAAGGAATACGGCTCGATGTCGTCCCGATCACACAAATGGTATCTCCCGGCACCAAAATATCTGCATCGGCAGGCTTACGACAGCGGTTAATTACCATTTTATTAATGCGGTGTCCCATTACCAGTAATGCTCCCTTAGCGGGGAACATACGAATTTTTAAATCAGCATAGGCAGCAATCCCTTGTCCCCAAATCCCACTCGCGTTGACCACCACCGGCGCAAAAAATTGACGATTCATTTTATATTTATGATCGTAAACGCTCACACCGATCACGCGACCGCCTTCTTGAATTAAGCCTTTTACTTCACAGTAGGTAAAAATCCGCGCACCATTTTCAGTGGCATCGAGCATATTAGAGGCAGTTAAACGAAAAGGATCAATAGAACCATCAGGCACCACTACTGCACCGACTAAATCGGGATTCACGGAAGGTTCTAAATGTTTGGCAAGATCAGGATCAATCGCAATGGCTTCGATGCCAGCTTGACTACAACTTTGGATAAATTGCTTTTGATAAGAGAGGTCATCTTCAGAGAGAGTAATAAACAGACCTTCTGTTTCATCCACACAATGACGGGCAATACGTCGTAGAATTTTATTCTCTTCAATACATTCTTTGGCAGACTCTGGATCATTGACCGCGTATCTTGCCCCACTATGTAACAATCCGTGATTACGTCCTGTTGCACCTGTTGCTATATCGCGCCGTTCTAATAAGACACAGTTTATACCACGTAGTATGCAATCTCGCGCAATACCTGCGCCGGTGGCCCCCCCACCAATAATAATCACATCCGTCGTTATAGGGCTTGTATCTGCGGTACTTTTATACATCTGAGGTGATATTGTCATCGTTCCTCTCCCACATAAACAAAAAACAATCAAAAAAACATTACTTCTGCTGTCATTTTAGGCTAAACACGCACAAACAAACAATCATTTGATTGAAAAAGAAAGTTTAATTGTGACAGATATCACAAATTATTTTCCAATCAGTTCAAACACGCGATGTTTTTTGTGAAATCACTCACAAATTAGCATAATTTCACTTTTCAGTTTTTTCTTTTCCCTTATTATTTATGTGAGATTCTTGTAAAAAGAACGCAGTATAACAACGTCAAAAATCTTAATTAAACCCTATTGGAGAAGAGTATGATTGGTCCATTTAAACCCGCACCGCATATTGCGGAACTTCCCGCGGATAAAATTGATGCACGCTATCGTTTCTTACGTTGGCAAGTGTTTGCTGGCATCTTTTTTGGTTACGCGGCGTATTATTTCGTTCGTGCAAACTTCGATTTAGCACAAAAAGGCTTGATTGAAGCTGGTATGTATAACAAAGCTGAACTTGGGATTATCGGTACAGGGGCGGGATTGGCATACGGCTTATCAAAATTCTTTATGGCATCCATTTCCGATCGCTCAAACCCAAAAGTCTTTTTACCTTTCGGTTTACTCTTATCTGGCTTGTGTATGACGATGATGGGCTTAATGCCGTGGGCAACCTCTGGCATTGCCGTCATGTTCATCATGATTTTCTTAAACGGTTGGTTCCAAGGTATGGGCTGGCCACCATGCGGTCGTACTATGGTGCATTGGTGGTCTAAATCTGAGCGTGGTTCGATTGTGTCAATTTGGAATACCGCACATAACTTAGGGGGAATGGTGCCGGGTGCAATGGTGTTACTCGCCAGTGCGATTTACTTCAGTACACACGGCGTTGAAGCCACCGCAAAAGATGTTTGGCAACAAGCCCTTTACTATCCTGGTATTGCAGCGATGGTTGCCGCAATTCCAATTTATTTAGTGATGAAAGACACACCACAATCTTGTGGTTTACCCCCAATTGAAAAATGGCGTAATGATTACCCTGATGATTACAACGAAAAAACGTATGAGCATGATTTAAGCACCAAAGATATTTTCGTGACCTATGTATTAAAAAATCGTCTTCTTTGGTATATCGCGATTGCAAACGTATTCGTGTATTTAATTCGCTACGGTGTCTTGAAATGGTCACCAGTGTACCTTGGCGAAGTGAAACACTTCAACATCAAAGGGACCGCATGGGCATACACCATTTATGAATTAGCCGCCATTCCAGGTACCTTATTATGTGGTTGGGTTTCGGATAAAGTGTTCAAAGGTAAACGTGGTTTAACCGGTTTCATTTTCATGATTTTAACAACCGCTGCAGTTGTCGCATTATGGTTAAACCCAGCAACACCAGAGCATGAATTAGCACAATATGCCGGCCATGCATGGTATGAAAACCCATATCAATTAATGGACTTCATCCTCATGACAACCATCGGTTTCTTAATCTACGGTCCTGTTATGCTAATCGGCTTACATGCCCTTGAGCTTGCACCGAAAAAAGCGGCAGGGACCTCCGCAGGTTTCACTGGTTTATTTGGTTACTTAGGTGGTACCGTTTCTGCATCTGCAGTTGTTGGTTGGGCAGCCGAATACTACGGTTGGGACGGTGGTTTCTACGTCATGATTACCGGTGGTGTACTTGCTATCTTATTAATGTTCATCACAATGATCGAAGAAAGCAAACATAAAGCACGTCTAGAAGATCATTACGGTAAATAAGAACGGTGACAAAAGGAAGAATACCATTCTTCCTTTTTTGTTTGTCATCAAATTGCAATGAAATTTTTTACACTTCACTCTGTTTCACACCGCAATATGGATGCTGAAACAAGGTGTCTATCCACTCATTCAAGAGGATGCTTCTATGAAACTGAAACCCCTTATGGCAATATTAGCCCTATCCACCTTAACGGCCTGTTCAAGTTCAAGCATGATGAAAAATGATGACAAATTGATTATTGCCCACCGTGGTGCAAGCGGTTACTTGCCCGAACATACCTTAGAATCAAAAGCGCTCGCCTTTGGTCAACAAGCGGATTATTTAGAACAAGATCTCGCGATGACCAAAGATAATCGTCTGATTGTGATTCACGACCATTTCTTAGACGGTTTAACGGATGTAGCCAAAAAATTCCCAAAACGGGCGAGAAAAGATGGACGCTATTATGTTGCTGATTTTACTCTAAAAGAAATTCAAAGCCTTGAAATGACTGAGAACTTCAAAGTAGAAAATGGCAAACAAGTGCAAGTCTATCCAAACCGTTTCCCACTTTGGCAATCCCATTTCCGTATCCACACCTTTGAAGAAGAAATTGAATTTATTCAAGGTTTAGAAAAATCCACCGGCAAAAAAATTGGTATCTATCCTGAAATCAAAGCCCCTTGGTTGCACCATCAAGAAGGCAAAGATATTGCACTTGCAACCTTAAAAGTGTTGAAAAAATACGGTTATGACAAGAAAGACTCACGCGTTTATTTACAAACCTTCGACTTTAATGAGCTTAAACGCATTAAAACCGAACTTCTGCCAAAAATGGGCATGGATATCAAGCTCGTTCAGTTAGTCGCTTACACCGATTGGCATGAGACCGAAGAGAAAAACGCGCAAGGTAAATGGGTCAACTATGATTATGACTGGATGTTCAAACCAGGAGCGATGGCAGAAGTCGCCAAATATGCTGATGGTGTCGGACCAGGCTGGTATATGTTGATTGATAAAGAAAAATCGAAAGTCGGCAATATCGTTTATACCCCATTAGTCAAAGAACTTGCCAACTACAATATGGAATTACATCCTTACACCGTACGTAAAGATGCGTTACCTGAGTTCTTCACAGACGTCAATCAAATGTATGATGCCCTGTTAAATAAAGCAGGTGCAACAGGCGTATTTACAGACTTCCCCGATACAGGCGTTGAGTTCTTAAAAAGTACAAAGTAATCCAAGGATAGGTTGTCTCAATTAAACAAGGAGGTAAAAAGAGCGGTCAATTTTCACAATGTTGTGTATTGTCGGAAATGACCGCTTTTATCGTGATCAAAAATTAACCACATCAATATCTTCATATTCGCATTTATTTTTCTACTTAAAATCCAGTTAGGAGTATCAACATGGATAAATCATTAAAAGCCGCCTGCATTGGCGAGTTCTTAGGTACCGCATTACTTATCTTCTTTGGTGTAGGTTGTGTCGCGGCATTAAAAGTCGCTGGTGCCAATTTTGGACAGTGGGAAATCAGTATCATGTGGGGGTTAGGTGTTGCACTGGCGGTTTACGCTTCCGCGGGACTTTCTGGCGCACATCTCAACCCCGCCGTGACCATCGCTTTATGGCGATTCGCCTGTTTTGACGGTAAAAAAGTACTGCCTTACATTTTGGCACAAATTGCTGGCGCATTCTGTGCTGCCGCATTAGTGTATTTTTTGTATTATAACCTCTTTATTGACGTTGAAACCGCACATCAAATGGTACGGGGTACGCCTGAAAGCCTTTCACTCGCCAGTACCTTCTCCACTTACCCGCATCCAAGCATCAGTGTATTACAAGCCTTCTTCGTCGAATTTGTGATCACCGCGGTGCTAATGGCATTAATTCTTGCCCTGACAGATGATGGCAATGGCTTACCAAGAGGTCCGCTTGCTCCGTTATTAATCGGCTTTTTAATTGCGGTCATTGGTGGCGCAATGGGTCCCTTAACCGGCTTCGCAATGAATCCCGCTCGCGATTTAGGTCCGAAAGTTTTTGCATCCCTTGCTGGTTGGGGCGAAATTGCCCTCACAGGAGGAAGAGAAATCCCTTATATCTTTATTCCGATTATTGCTCCGATCCTCGGTGGACTATTTGGTGGCTGGATTTACACTAAATTTGTCGGAAAAAACTTACCTTGTAATTGCCAATAATTCACGTTCATTCCAATAGAGGAAAAAATTATGACTGATAAAAAATATATCATCGCCTTAGATCAAGGTACAACAAGTTCAAGAGCCGTTCTCCTTGATCATGATGCCAATATTGTTGAGATTGCCCAACGTGAATTTACGCAAATTTATCCACAAGCTGGCTGGGTCGAACATAATCCGATGGAAATTTGGGCGACACAAAGTTCTACCTTAAATGAAGTGGTGGCCAAAGCAGGCATTACTTCCGATCAGATCGCTGCAATTGGGATCACCAATCAACGCGAAACCACCATTGTTTGGGAAAAAGAAACAGGCAAACCCGTTTACAACGCCATCGTTTGGCAATGTCGCCGAACAACCGATATCACCGACAAACTGAAAGCAGACGGACATGAAGACTATATCCGCCAGACAACCGGCTTAGTTGTCGATCCGTACTTTTCCGGCACGAAAATCAAATGGATTTTAGATAATGTCGAGGGGGCGCGTGAACAGGCTGAACGCGGGGAATTATTGTTTGGGACGGTTGATACTTGGTTGGTGTGGAAATTAACGCAAGGACGTACCCATGTCACTGATTACACTAATGCCTCACGGACAATGTTATTTAATATCCACACCTTACAGTGGGATGAAAAAATGCTGGAGATTTTGGATATTCCACCTGCAATGTTACCTGAAGTGCGCAACTCTTCCGAAGTGTATGGACAAACCAATATTGGGGGTAAAGGTGGTGTGCGTATTCCTGTAGCCGGTATCGCTGGGGATCAACAAGCGGCCTTATATGGTCATTTATGTGTAAATCCAGGGCAAGCAAAAAACACGTATGGAACAGGGTGTTTTATGTTAATGCATACGGGGGATAAAGCGGTACAATCGCAAAATGGTTTATTAACCACGATTGCCTGTAATGCCAAGGGTGAACCCGCCTATGCCCTCGAAGGTTCCATCTTTATGGGCGGTGCCTCTATTCAATGGTTACGTGATGAACTCAAAATTGTGCATGACAGCTATGACTCTGAATATTTTGCCACCCGTGTGCCCGATTGTAATGGCGTCTATGTAGTACCCGCCTTTACTGGATTAGGTGCACCATATTGGGATCCTTATGCAAGAGGGGCAATTTTTGGACTTTCTCGTGGGGCGAACCGTAACCACATTGTCCGTGCTACCTTGGAGTCTATTGCTTACCAAACTCGCGATGTTTTAGAGGCAATGCAATCTGATTCAGGTCAGAAATTGCAAGCTCTACGCGTGGACGGTGGGGCAACGGAAAATAATTTCTTAATGCAATTCCAAGCAGACATTTTAGCGACACAAGTAGAAAGACCGAAAGTCAAAGAAGTCACGGCATTAGGTGCCGCCTACCTTGCAGGTCTTGCGACTGGATTCTGGCAAAGTTTAGATGAGTTACGCAATAAAGCCTGTGTCGAGAAAACCTTTGTGCCTGATGGCGATGAAGCCAAACGCACCCGTCGTTACAAAGGCTGGAAAAAAGCGGTTAAACGTGCACTTGAGTGGGAAAAAGAGGAAGAGTAGTACGCCTTAATCGTGAAAAAGTGCGGTCAATATTATTAAAATATCGACCGCACTTTATTTTATAGGAGAGTATTACACCACCAATTCAAACGCAATCACCCAGAAACAGTCCTCTTGCGGATAAATTTCCTTAATCACCTGACGGAGTTCAGGCAGGGTCATATTTTCCTGTTGCGCATGTTGTGCTGATAAATCCTCGAAATGAATCGGGGTTACTGATAACACTTTAATGTTGGCAAAAAAGCGATCCGTTTCATTGGTATAAACCGCCAAAATTTGATTTGGCTGAACAGACGATTCAGATTTATCACGAATGGTGATGGTTTTACGCCCCGCCAGAATATCCTGTTCAAAGCGGGTGAAGAAAGTGATTTTGTTCATTTTTTATCTCATTATTAACAGCATCATTAAATTTTACCGCCTACCCCTTTAAATTTCTCAATAAATGCCGAAATTTTTTGGAATACCGTTTGTTTTTTGGTGCGATATTCAGGATTTAAAGGAATAAGTGCTGGCAAAGCCGCATGTAGCTCTGTACCATTCTCACTGGCATATTCACGTTTGAGTGAGATCGCGAGATAACGTTTCGCCGCTTCTTCATTTAAATTTTCAGACTCAATCAAGGCTTTCGCTTCTTTTTGCTGCTCTGCTTGCGCGAAAGCAAAGAAGGCATCAATAATACTCGCTTTATCAGGGATAGCATCAAGATTAGTTTGATTAATGAAGTCCACGACTAAACTTTCTTTTGCACGACTCCCGACACTCGCACGAATCATTTTACGCATTTCCTCTATGAGCGCAGGTTTATTTTGATTTTTCTTATGCTGTTCGAAAATCAATTCTAGAATATAGTCTAAATTAATTTCTTGTGATTTTAATAAGTCCACTTCAAACACCACATCATCCCAATCTATTTTGAGTTGCGTGGCATTATTATTGGCTTTTTCACGACGTAACCAATCGCGAATATCGTTATAGATAGATCGATAATCTTGCACTTGGTGAGGCGTCAGTGGCGTGATCGAGGGTTCAGACTTAGCAACATATTCCGCAGAAGGTTCTTCCACTTGATTAGCAATAGGCACAACAGGTTTTTGTAAAGCGACATACTCATCATAATTTTGCAGAATATTATCAAGACGCAAGTATTCACCAAATAATTTCACAAAGTCTTTTTTCTCTTTTTCTGTTTCAATCGCAGCAGGGTCAGGGAAGCGCGCCTGTAACTCTTGCACCACATCCAAATAACCTCGGCGTACCTCACCAGTCAGTTCATCGGTATAACCTTCCATATAGGCTTGATAATTTTTTTCTAATACGACATTGTGTACATTAGTATCCTTAGGCGCACCAAATAGGGTAATGGCATCGATGGTGGCTTGCTCTAAATCACGGAAAGTGACGATATTACCAAAGGTTTTGTTGGCATTGAGAATCCGATTAGTGCGCGAATATGCTTGAATTAGACCGTGATAACGCAAGTTTTTATCTACAAAGAGTGTGTTCAAACAAGGAGCATCAAAACCGGTTAAAAACATCCCCACTACAATTAACAAATCAATTTCTTGGTTTTTGACGCGTTTGGCTAGATCTCGATAATAATTTTGGAAAGCGTTACTCTCCACGCCATAATTGGTCTGAAAAAGGTGGTTATAGTCATCAATAGCACCTTGCAAAAATTCTTTGGCAGAGCTATTCATTGCGCTTGGTTCAAAACTTTCGTCCTCAATATCGCCCACTGCATCTTGTGTCTCATTCGCAGCAAAAGAGAAAATGGTGGCAACTTTAAGTGGATTTTTTACGCCTTGTTGTAATGCTTTAAAGCTTTCATAATAGAGTTTCGCCGCATCAACACTACTCACCGCAAACATCGCATTAAACCCTTTACCCATTGCATTTAAGCGATGGGTTTTCTGTTTAAAATTATTAAGGATATATTGTGTAATTTCACATACACGTTCAGGGTGTAATAAGGCTTGCTTGGTTTCAAGTGCGGTCAATTTTTCCAGATTTTTTTCAGTTTCAAAAGATTTAAATTTAGGGCGGACATCATTGTAATCTACTTTAAATTTCAGTACTTTCTCATCACGAATAGCATCAGTAATCACATAAGAATGTAATTGATTGCCAAACACTTCTTCTGTGCCTTGATCACCAAGTGCATTTTTATCTTTAAAGATTGGTGTCCCAGTAAAACCAAATTGATAAAACTGTTTAAATTTTTTCTTGAGGTTTTTTTGCGCTTCACCAAATTGAGAACGATGACATTCATCGAAAATAAACACCACTTGTTTTTGATAAATGGCTAAATCGTCCTCTGATTTCATCAGGTTATTGAGCTTTTGGATAGTGGTGACAATAATTTTATTATCTTCTTTCTCTATATTACGTTTTAACCCCGCAGTGCTGTTTGAACCATTCACACTATCTGGCGAAAAGCGCTGATATTCTTTCATCGTTTGATAGTCGAGGTCTTTGCGATCCACCACGAAAAAGACTTTCTGAATAAAATCCAGTTCTGTTGCAAGACGCGCGGCTTTAAAACTCGTTAAGGTTTTGCCCGACCCCGTGGTGTGCCAAATATAGCCACCACTTTCAAGTTTACTCCAATTTTTTGCCTGATAAGCACTTTTTACTTTCCACAAAAGACGCTCTGTGGCAGCAATTTGATACGGACGCATAATTAATAGAGTATTGGTGGTATCAAACACCGAATAATTGATCAGAACATTGAGCAAAGTATTTTTTGAGAGGAAAGTGGCAGTAAAATCTTTCAAATCTTTAATCAATGTATTATCGGATTTTGCCCAATGCATCGTGAAATCAAAACTGTTTTTATCTCGCTTGGTAGTATTGGCAAAATAGCGGGTGTTGGTCCCATTTGAGATGACAAAAATTTGCAGGAATTTGAATAGGGAATTGTCGTGATTAAAACTTTCTTTTGTATAACGATGAATTTGGTTAAATGCCTCTTTAATCGCCACCCCCCGTTTTTTCAACTCAATTTGAATCAAAGGCAACCCATTGATTAAAATCGTCACATCATAGCGGTTCGCTTGCGTGCCAGTTTGCTCAAATTGATGAATCACTTGCAAGAAATTACGCTGGATATGTTTTTTATCTAACAAGTAAATATTTTGAATCCGCCCATTATCAAACACAAAATCATAAATATAATTGTGGTGAATTTTACGGGTTTTATCAATTAAACTTTCTGCGGGCTTATCCACATATTCGAGTAAAAATCTTGCCCACTCCGCATCACTAAACTGTACATTATTGAGCTTTTGTAATTGTTCTCTTAGGTTCGCTAAGAGTGTTGCTTGACTATTCAAATCCTGACGATATTCATAGCCTTGTGCTTGTAAATCAGCAATTAACTCACGTTCTAAATCCGCCTCTGTTTGATAATGCGGCGACTTCTCAAGAGGCGTGTATTTATCGAGAATGATGAAATTGTTAGTTTCGGTGATTGGGGTGGTTTTGATCATAGTTTATCCTATGGAAAAATAATTACTTGCAATAAAAAAATTAAACATCTCGCCTTGCCGCCCATTGAGTATGTTCACGACTAAATGCATTTTCTGCATCACCAACAAATTTCGAAAATTCCGGCTCTGTTTTTATTCGTGCCAATCGCTCATTAATAAACCCTATTTCGTGAGCTGTAAGTGCATAAGAAGCTGAAAGTTCTGTAAATCGTTTTGCTTGAATCCAGCTCAAAAGACTAGCTGCTAATGCAAGAACAACATCTACAGGCAAGTAAGCAGGATTAACATCAACAACTTTTAATGTTGCCAAAACTACGCCAAGAAAGTTAGCTCCTATCAATCCCCAAAAGAAAAATTTTGCCATTTTTTTATTAAAAGTAGCTTTTTTGGCATACCAATCACGTTGGTTTTTTATTCTTTTTTTGTCGTAATTTTCTTTACGGCTATCTAGAGATGATTCCCGCATTTCCTCCATCATATCTGTAAACTGTTCTTCATTGGCATGATCTGTTAATTTACTGCAGACATCATGGTTCTGCTCAAAAATCATTTTAAGAGATTGTTTAAACTCACTTCTTGCAATCTTATCTTCAGTATTGAATGGTTCTGCCCTACTAACATATCTCCAAGTAATTGTTTTCACTGATTCAGCTAAAGCTCGCCCTGCATACCAATAACGATCAGGTCTAACAGTTGCTAAATATATAGAGCAGCCTAATGTAGCAATAAGGATTAATAATTGAGTAATAGCTACACATTTTTCTGAAAAAATTGGCATTGATAAAACCGCAGCCACTACTAAGAGAGATAAATGTATAAATAAAACTAGGAAAAAATGTTTTTGTGAATCTAATGATAACTTATCTGCTGAACGATAAAGCGCTGGAAAATCTTGTTCTGTCATTAAAAGCTCCTCAATTTTATAATCCTAATTGCTGATATACCAAATCGTTATAATACCAATTTCCATATGTCTCCATTTTATAGTTTTGCAAAGCATAAGCTATAATCATAGGAGAAAATGAAACAAAGATTGCACCTACATCTCGTATAATTTTAGGGCAAGTATCAGAATTCATCTGGCGAGAACCATCAAGATTAACACCAATAATCCGACAACCTTTCTCAAGTGCCACTTCCAACTCCCAACGCACATATTTATGCTTAAATTTAGTATCTTGCCCAATTAGAGAGATAAAAGTTCCTGCCATATTGATACGCTCACGGCAGATTCTCTTGATATATTTCTCATCTTCAGAATTAAGAGCTCTGTTCAACTGACAATCTGTAAAATTAAAATCTATGTTGTGTTTATTTTTCCAAGCACACATAAGACGATAATAATGCATATCAGTGCTGCTAAAGCCAACAAATGTTCTAGATAATCCCATTATAAAGTCCCGCCGTTAAATTGCATAATCACGTATTGCTTGAACTATTGATTCTGTATTCCATCGAACATCCACAATAGAATTGTCAAAAACTATTTTGGAAATTCTCTCTTGTCCACGAGGAATAATTCCAATAATAGGAATCCCTAATTTATTTGCTGTTTCAATTTCCCACTTCATCCAATCGCTATGACTCGCATAAACTCCTGCTAAAGCAAGTAAAATATTGGAGTTTTTAATCCTTTCTTTTAATCTCTGTTTTATATATGCCCCATTAAATGAATTTATTGGATGATTTTTAGTCACTTCTTGAGAATTAAAGGAAAAATATCCTCTATTTCTCAATAAATTGTGCAAATTATTAAGATCATCAGAATGATCCCAAGAATGACTGACAAAAATAGTATATAATTTAACTATAATAT
>JBLUWJ010000024.1:0-35286 GCA_049888895.1 Bisgaard Taxon 45
TGAATGAACTGGTGGGTCGTGAAGGATTCGAACCTTCGACCAACGGATTAAAAGTCCGCTGCTCTACCGACTGAGCTAACGACCCGTTTCATATCACTGCGTAACGGAGGCTTATAATACTGATTTTATTTTAATAAGCAATAAAAATTTTCATTTTTTTGTTTATTTGAATGAATACTCACCAAAAAAGTAACATTCTTGCACGCCTAGCCGCCAGTAAAGCGATACGCATAAAAAAACTGGGTGCTGATTAATGCACCCAGTTTTTAGACTAAAAAGTTAATTAGTATGCTAACACAGCACGACGGTTTTTAGAGTATGCTGCTTCGTCATGACCTAACACTGCTGGTTTCTCTTCACCGTAAGAAACTGTAGATACTTGACCAGCTTGTACACCTTTAGCAGATAAATAGTGTTTTACTGCATCTGCACGACGTTGGCCTAATGCAATATTGTATTCTGGTGTACCACGCTCATCGGTATTACCTTCAACAACGACTTTCGTTGCAGGTGTTGCATTTAAGAATGCTGCGTGAGCATCTAAAATTTGAACATATTCACCTTCGATATCGTATTTATCAAAGCCGAAATAGACAGTATTATAACGTTGTTGTAAATCTTGTACTGAATAACCACCGAACGTTTGACCCGCGCCGCTTTCATCTTTTTTAGATGAACCACAGGCAGCTAATACAGCAACAGAACCAGCAACTAATAATACTTTAGTTAGTTTTTTCATTGTTTTCTCCTTAATGAGTTTTTATTTACTTAAATAAGGTGACCAAGCAGGGAATTTAACTTGTCCATCATTTCCTGGTAACCGTGCTTTAAAACGACCGTCAGCGGATACCAATTGTAGCACTTTTCCTAACCCTTGAGTAGAACTATAAATGATCATGATACCATTAGGCGAAATACTTGGACTTTCATCTAAGAAAGTGGAGCTTAGCACTTCTGTCGAACCAGATGCTAAATCTTTTTTCACAATATTATCTCTACTGATCATGATTATAGCGCTACCATCGGCAGTCATTTGCCCACTATAACTGCGACCACCAGTGCTAACCAATGATGCACCACCACCGGATGCACTCATTTGATAGACCTGCGGTGAACCGCTTCTATCAGATGTGAACACAATTGTTTGACCATCAGGTGACCAAGAAGGCTCTGTATTATTCCCCGCCCCACTGGTTAACTGTGAAATTTGTCCACTACCTAAATTAATTACATAGATATTTAACACACCGTCTTTTGATGAGGCGAAAGCTAATCTCGAACCATCTGGTGAAAATGCCGGTGCACCATTATGCCCATTATAGGATGCCGCCACTTTGCGCGCACCAGAGCCTAAATCTTGTACCACAAGCTGTGATTTTTTATTTTCAAAAGACACATAAGCCAGTTTTTTACCATCGTGTGACCATGCGGGAGACATTAATGGTTGGGCACTACGGTTCACCACAAATTGGTTAAATCCATCATAGTCAGATACCCTCACTTCATAAGGCTGCGAGCCACCATGTTTCTGCACAATATATGCAATACGTGTTCTAAATGCCCCTCTAATACCCGTTAATTTTTCAAATACTTCGTCACTGACTGTATGCGCACCATAACGTAACCATTTGGTTGTCACGGTATATTGATTCTGTGCCAACACCGCACCCGCTGTCCCTGTTGCACCAATCGTATCCACAAGCTGATAAGCGATATTAAAGCTACCATTGGCTGGTGTGACCTGTCCAACTACCACAGCATCAATCCCGAGTGCTGCCCAAGCTTCTGGGTTAACTTCTGATACAGAGGTAGGATGTTGTGGCATTCGATTAACGGCAATAGGATTAAATTTACCACTATGACGTAAATCAGCAGCAATAATATCTGCAATATCGGCCGGTGCTGAACCGGGCCCATTCCACTTGAATGGCACGACGGCAATTGGTCTGGCGCTATCTACACCTTCATCAATTACAATACGCACTTCCGCCTGCACTGGTTGCAACACGGTAAAAAAGAATACGAGGACTATACTCCACATACGGGTGACTAATTTCATTGGAACCACCTATTATTTTCATTGCCAATCACTTATCGCGGAATTTACGATACAGGAAAAACAATACTAACTTTATCTTAATTTAAATTCAATCGGGGATTTTTTATATCTTTGATAGATATCATCTGTTGGTGCAGGTGGCACTTTTTTGGTTCTCGCCACCGCACTTATCGCTGCATTACAAATATCATCAGGTCCTGATACACGACGATAATTGGAAATGGTTCCATCCCGTAAAAACTCGACTTCGACCACACAAACCTTATTCGCAAAACTCGGTTCTTTTAAAAATCTGCGTTGAATTTCTCGTTTAATGACACCAGCATACTGATCGCCCGTTTTTCCACCATCACCCGCACCCAATGCCGCACCACTTCCTTGGCTTCCCTGACGATCCATATTTGCACCTTTCGTTGCCGAACCACCACCTACATCACCGCCACTAAAAAAGTCATCTAAGGCAGCCTGATTTGCTTTCTGTTGTGCCGCCTCGGCATCTGCTTTGGCTTTTTCAGCTTTCGCCTTCGCGTCAGCTTTCGCCTTTTCTGCTTTAGCTCTTGCTTCCGCTTCTGCTTTAGCTTTCTCTGCCTTCGCTTTTGCCTCTGCATCTGCTTTGGCTTTCTCTGCTTTTGCTTTCGCTTCAGCCTCTGCTTTGGCTTTCTCAGCCTTACGTTTGGCTTCTTCCGCGGCTTTAGCTTTCGCCTCTTCTTCCGCTTGTTTCGCCAATGCAGCTAAACGCTTGGCTTCCGCCTCAGCTTTTAATTTTGCTGCTTCGGCTAATTGTTTCGCTTTTGCTTCCTCTAATTGTTTTTGTTTTTCTAACGCCTCTAAACGTGCTCGTTCTTCTTGCTTTTTCTGCTCAGCAAGTTGTTTCTGACGTTCAATCTCTTTTTGTTTTTCGCGTTCCTTCTGCGCTTCTAGCGCTTTTTGTTTTTCGATTTCTTGCTGACGAAGGATCGCTTGTTCATCTGGCTGTACTAGTTTCTCTTCCACAACAGATTCTGTTTTTTTTGCTTTGTCGCTTTGACCTTTTTTCTGTTGCTGAATACGTCCCCACTCTTGTGCTGCAATGCCCGTATCGACCATCACCGCCCCCATCACTTCACCATCACCTTCACCACCGCCCATAATTTCAACACGATGATAAAGCGATCCTAAAATCAATAAACCAAATAAGATGGCGTGCAAAATGACGGAAAGAATAACCGCACTTATCTCTTTATTGTTCTGCTTACTTTGCACAATATTGCCTTTTATTAAATCGGGTTAGTCATTAATCCAACAGATTTAATACCTGCAAGATGAAGCAAGTTAAGCGCTTTGATCACTTCCTCATAAGGAACATCTCTGGCGCCACCAACTAAAAACAACGTATTATTATCTTTATCGAATTCTTGCTTAGACAATTGCGTCACCATTTCTTCAGTCAATCCCTCTAAGCGTTCTGAACCAATCGCCAAACTATACTGACCAATGCCTGCCACCTCTAAAATGACAGGGACTTTATCTTCGTTACTGACACTTTGGCTTTCTACTGCATCAGGTAATTCAACTTGGACACTTTGACTAATGATCGGTGCCGTTGCCATAAAAATCAGCAACAATACTAACAACACATCCAAAAAAGGAACAATGTTAATCTCGGATTTCACATCTCTACGTTTACGACGGTAAGACATTCTCTTCCCTTAAAAATTCTTTAAAAAATAACCGCACTTATCGCAAAAGCGACTTTACGACTCAACGGGCTGAACAATTAATGGTGCCCGTTTTTGCCAAAGGCTTGGCGGTGTAAAATAGTGGTAAATTCATCAATAAAATTACCATAATTCTGTTCTAATTTACTCACACGTAAACTTAAACGGTTATAAGCCATCACAGCTGGAATTGCTGCAAATAAGCCAATCGCAGTAGCAATCAATGCCTCCGCAATACCTGGAGCGACCATCTGTAATGTGGCTTGTTTAGCACCACTCAATGCCATGAATGCATGCATAATTCCCCAAACGGTACCAAATAAACCAATATATGGGCTAATAGATGCTACCGTGGCTAAAAATGGCACGCGCGTCTCAAGCTCTTCCACTTCACGATTCATCGCTAAATTCATCGCTCGTGAGCTCCCTTGAATAATCGCTTCTGGTGCATTAGGATTAGCTTGTTTTAAACGCGAAAACTCTTTGAAACCAACATAAAAAATTTGTTCACTTCCGCTCAACCCATCACGCTTATTTTCTAAACCATCAAATAGACGGTTTAAATCTTCACCAGACCAAAAACGATCTTCAAAGGTAGCTGAATCTTTCAATGCCTTTGTTAAAATACGACTACGTTGAATAATAATTGCCCAAGACATAATTGAGAAAATTATTAAAATTACAATAACAAATTGAACAACGATACTGGCTTTTAGAAATAATTCTAAAAAGTTCAAATCTGCAGTCATTACATACTCCAAAAGGTTTTATAACTCATTTACCAATACTGCTTTCATCTCTGCAGGAATAGCGATTGGTTTCATTTTTCCAAGATCAACACAGGCTACTTTTACTGTAGCCTCGCATAAAATCTGTTCCTCTTTCTTTAATCGTTGAGTGAAGAAAATCGATGCACCTTTCAACTCAGTGACTAACGTCTCGACGATTAATAAATTATCGAGCTTTGCTGGATAGCGATAATCAATATTCATTGTTTTGACAACAAAAGCGAGCTGTTGTTCATTTAACAGTGTATGCTGTGAAAATCCCACGCAACGCAAATATTCTGTTCTTGCTCGCTCAAAAAAATGCAAATAGCGCGCATGGTAAACGACACCACCTGCATCCGTATCCTCATAATAAACACGAATAGGAAAATTAAATACATTAGCTGACATTCTTTCGTTCCTTCCGTATATTGACATCATCACCTCAACAAATTGGTGGCGTATTTTAGAGCTTGTATGAATGATAAGCAAGTCTCGCTTGCAATTATGTACAAAAATTCGACTCTAAGGGGAAATAATTACGATAGCCAACTTACCACTATCGCGACAATGAATGCAATATAGCCTAACAAAGGAAAAAATAACATTTGCCAAATCGATGTCCGTATTTCAAAACCAATCCCATGAATCCAAAGAATTCCTGTCCCCCATATCATCAATAAAATCACGATAGGATGGGCAGTGCGTAAATTGGTAGAAAAATCATTCACATTGATGAAAAAAAGCAATGTCAACACAATCGCTAATATAAATGAAAGGGTTCTTAACGAACCCTTATTAAAGATTTGATACAGTGAATTAATCATTGAGATTACTCATCAAATTTACCAGTTTTTTCAATACCGATAGTAATAACCGCGGCTAACATCACCGTAAACAAAACACCCAATACCCAAATGACATAAAACATAACGATTTCTCCTTAGTATAATGAGTTTTTGTTTTCTTCGATAAATTGACTATCGAGACGACCAAACATCTTCCAGTATGCCCAAATTGTGTATGCAAGCAAGATCACCACAAATACAAGTGCAAAACCGAGCATCAAGGCTAATGTTAATTTACTTGATGTGGAATCCCACATTAACAAGCTTAACTCAGGATGTGTAATCGACGGCATCACGAATGGGAACATCGAAATTCCTGCGGTTAAAATAATGCCCGCCATAGTCAATGATGAGAATAAGAAAGCAAAGCCTGAACGATCCGCTTTAGACGCTAAGATGTTCAATAGTGCACTGACTACCGCAAGCAAAGGGAAAATCCAAAGAATTGGCATCGCTTTATAGTTATTAAACCATGCTGCCGTCTCAATTGCGACAGTTTTACCGAATGGTGTAGATGGCGCATTGTGATCAAGAACAGATGTCAAAACGAAACCGTCTTTGAAATATAACCAAACGCCAGCTAACACAAAGGTAATGATAGTAGCAACCGCACCGACTTGTGTAATGGTACGAGCACGATAACGTAACTCACTGGTGGTTTTCATTTGTAACCAAGCACTACCTTGAGTGGTTAACATCGTTAAGCTGACTAAACCACACAGCAAGGCAAATGGATTTAATAAAGCAAAGAATGAACCTGTATATTTGACTTGCAGTAATTCATTGAATTCAAATGGTACGCCTTGTAATAGGTTCCCAAATGCCACACCGAAGACTAGCGAAGGCACAAAACCACCTAAAAACAATCCCCAATCCCATAATGTACGCCATGTTGGATTATCAATTTTAGCACGGTATTCTAAGCCCACTGGACGGAAGAATAACGCGGCTAAAACCAAAATCATAGCGATATAAAAACCAGAGAATGAGGTGGCATACACAATTGGCCATGCGGCAAACATTGCACCACCAGCAGTTAATAACCAGACTTGGTTACCATCCCAGTGTGGCGCAATAGAGTTAATCATAATGCGTTTTTCTACTTCTTTTTTACCCGCAAAAGGTAATAAAGTGAGAACCCCCATATCAAAACCATCAGTTACTGCAAAACCAATAAGCAATACACCGATCAAGATCCACCAAACAAAGCGTAGAATTTCATAATCAATCATAATCAGGCTCCTGCTTATTTAGATGATTGCTCAAAGTAGTAACGACCCGTTTTTAATGAACTCGGTCCTAATCGGCCATATTTGAACATTAAATACATTTCGACTACAAGGAATAAAGTATAAAGTGCACAGATTAATCCGATAGAGAACCAAAGATCTCCGGTTGTCAATGCAGAGTTAGCGACACCAACTGGTAACACTTCATAAATTGCCCAAGGCTGACGCCCGTATTCAGCTAAGAACCAACCACTTTCGATCGCAATCCACGGTAATGGAATCGACCATAAAAGTGCTTTTAAGAACCAAGGTTTCGTGCCCACTGTTTTACGTACATTTTGGACAAATGCACCAATAAGAAGAAGCACTAATAAACCACCCGCAGCCATCATGATACGGAAAGACCAAAACGTAGGCCCCACATTTGGAATCGTATCTGCTGCCGCCTGTTTAATTTGCTCTTCAGTCGCATCAACTACTTTATCGGTATAACGTTTTAATAATAAACCGAAACCGAGATCTTTAGAGACTGCACTGAATTGTGCTTTGGTTTCTTCACTGACTTGACCCGCTTTTTTCTGTGCTTGTAATTGAAGTAACAAGTCATAGGCTTGAACACCATTACGTACACGTTCCACATTCAAGGCTTCTAAATCAGTAAGCCCAGTAAATTGTTTATCGAAAGAACGTGTCACAATGATCCCTGCAGCATAAGGAATTTGAATGGCGAAATCATTGCGTTTCTCGGCTTGATTTGGCACCACAAATAAATTCCAGTCTGCTGGTGCAGGTTGAGTGTGCCATTCACCTTCCATTGCAGCTAATTTCACTGGTTGTGTTTGGCCAATTTCATAACCCGATTCATCACCCATGATGATCACTGAGAAAATAGAAATCACACCAAAAGTGGACGCAATAGAAAAAGAGCGCTTAGCAAAACCGAGGTCACGACCTTTCAAAATATAGTATGCACTAATCCCAAGCACAAACATGGCACCACTTACATAGCCTGCTGAGAGCGTATGCAAGAATTTACTTTGTGCCACTGGATTTAACCACAAATCCATAAAACTCGTCATTTCCATTCGCATGGTTTCAAAATTAAACTCAGAGGCAACAGGGTGTTGCATCCAACCGTTTGCAACAAGAATCCACATGGCAGATAAATTTGAACCAAACGCAACACAGTATGTGGCAATTAAATGTTTACCTTTTGATAATCTGTCCCAACCGAAGAAGAATAAACCAACAAAAGTTGATTCTAAGAAGAATGCCAATAATGCTTCAATCGCAAGCGGGGCACCAAAAATATCACCCACATAATGAGAATAATATGACCAGTTTGTACCAAACTGGAATTCCATTGTAATACCAGTTGTGACACCGAGAGCAAAGTTAATACCAAATAACTTACCCCAGAATTTTGTCATATCTTTATAAACTTCTTTGCCTGTGGCTACATAGAGCGTTTCCATAATCACGAGGATGAACGATAATCCCAGTGTTAATGGCACAAACAAAAAGTGATATAACGCAGTTAATGCAAACTGCAATCGAGAGAGTTCAACAACGTCCAACATCTCAACTCCTTGTAAATGCTACAAGTTCCAACAAAATGATTACAAAGTAACCACCCCCAATACTTAAAGAAATTCCCTAAGTAGACCCCTTGAATTACCTTCATAATTATCACGACAACACTATGATGTATGACCATTTTTAACAACTGAATAGTTTATCATTATGTAGACAATCCAACTCGGTACCTATTCTACTACTAAACATAAGGATAAAAAATATAAAAAAATGAAACCTAGATCACATTTTTATACTTAAATCAAAAATAATAAAAATTATGTAGAACTCCTAGAATTGATACAGGTCAAATTATAGATTTAATTAACATTTTAGCAACGCTTACTGAGATAAAAATCACGATCTGAACAAAAAAACAACAAAACACTAGACATATCCTATGTATTTTGTTACTTTCTTCCCGATTGCTCCTCAGAAAATAAAAGAATCTAAAGGTATTATAATGAAAAGAAGATTTTCGTTCATTTTGACAGCACTTTTCGCGGCAAGCGCATTAATGACATTACCTGTTTATGCAACTAAATCCGTAGAAATTAAAACCAATAACAATGCGGCGGTTCCCCAACAGTGTGAAAAACTCTTCAAAGAAACCGAAGATTTAATTGCCGAGGCAGAAAAACAGCCTGGGACACACACTCAAGTAAGTAAAATTAAAAGTAAACTTAACCAAAGCAAACAACAAATTCTAGAAATGGAATTAACCACGCAAATTAAAAGTTGCGACTTTGCTTTAGCTAAGTTGAATACTCTCAAACAGCAATAAACTAAAAAAGCGTGTTAATTATTCATTAACACGCTTTTTTTAATGTTCCGCTCGTCTTATTCAGTTAATTTCTCTAGCCCAAAATAGCGGTATGTTCTTGAAGTTGCCATACGTCCTCGTGGCGTACGTTGTAAAAAACCTTGTTGAATTAAATAAGGCTCTAACACATCTTCTATTGTTTCTCGTTCCTCTCCAATAGCGGCCGCGAGGTTATCTAATCCTACAGGTCCACCATCAAAACGCTCGAGCACCGCATTTAACAGTTTACGATCCAAATAGTCAAACCCTGCATCATCCACATCTAGCATTAATAATGCGGCCTTAGCACTTTCTTCCGAAATAATGCCAGCATGACGGACATCAGCAAAATCTCTCACACGTCTTAATAAACGATTGGCAATACGAGGTGTTCCTCTTGAACGACGCGCGATTTCATAACACGCGGTATCGGAAATAGATAAATTCAAACAATTTGCACTACGCGCGACGATCGACGTTAAATCTTCTACGGCATAAAATTCGAGCCGCTGTACAATCCCAAAACGATCACGTAATGGTGAAGTCAGAGATCCCGCCCGAGTAGTTGCGCCAATTAAGGTAAAAGGTGGCAGATCAAGCTTAATTGAACGAGCAGCAGGCCCTTCGCCAATCATAATATCCAACTGATAATCTTCCATGGCAGGATACAGTACTTCTTCAATCGCAGGGGATAAACGATGGATTTCATCAATGAACAGTACATCGTGCGGTTCTAAATTAGTGAGCATTGCCGCAAGATCACCCGCTTTTTCTAAGACTGGGCCTGAAGTTGTACGAATATTCACGCCCATTTCATGTGCCACAATATTAGCTAATGTAGTTTTGCCAAGCCCTGGGGGGCCAAAAATCAATAAATGATCCAATGCATCTTGACGTAATTTTGCCGCTTGAATAAAAATCGCCATTTGTTCGCAAACATGCGGTTGCCCAACATAATCATTGAGCAATTTTGGGCGAATCGCACGATCAATATAGTCTTCATCCCCTTTCACACTTGTACTAATAATTCTATCTGCTTCAATCATGTTCTTTTCACTTAGCGATTATAATGCGGCTTTTAATGCCTCACGGATAAGTTGTTCACTGGAGAGCGCTGGCTTGCTGATTTTTTTTACCATTTTTTCCGCTTCTGCGGCTTTATATCCTAATGCAATCAGCGCAGAAATGGCCTCACTAGCAGGGATATCTTGTTCATTGAGTGAATATTCAGGCTGTTTAAGATGTTGACGTTCAATAAAGAAATCTTCTTGTTCGAGACCTCTGAACTTGCCTTTTAATTCCACTAATAAACGTTCTGCCGTTTTCTTACCCACCCCTGGAATCTTCACTAATTTAGAAAGTTCTTCTCGTTCAATCGCATAAGCAAACTCTTCTACCGACATCGCGGATAAGATCGCGAGTGCGAGCTTAGGTCCTACACCATTGGTTTTGATCAGTTCACGAAATAAGGTGCGGTCGGTTTTTTGCGAAAAACCAAACAGTAAATGAGCATCTTCACGCACCACAAGATGAGTAAATAATGAAGTTTGCTGACCAACCTCTGGGAGGTTATAGAAACTGGTCATCGGTAATAATAATTCATACCCCACACCTTGCACATCTAACAAGATTTCAGGGGGCTGTTTTTCAACTAAACGTCCCGTCAAATGGCCAATCATAGCTTCCTCATCTCTCACTTATTTTGTGGTATAGCATAAAATAAAACTGGATGAATATCCAGTTAAATTTTTAAACGAAAACGCCCTCGGCTGTATCGTGCTTTGAGTAGTGCGGTCACTTTTTCTGGTTTTTCTGTCGCTTGTGCACTATTTGTAACATGGAGAGCGTGTTGCATTGAATGGGCATGGGTAACAGCTATCGCTAACGCATCCGCTGCATCGGCTTGCGGTTTTTCAGATAGGGTTAAAATCCGGGTCACCATATCTTGTACTTGAATCTTATCCGCCGAACCAATACCCACCACCGTTTGTTTGACTAAACGTGCCGCATATTCAAAAACGGGCAAATCATTGGTTACCGCAGCAACAATCGCAGCACCTCTTGCTTGCCCTAGCTTTAAGGCTGAATTGGCATTTTTAGCTAAAAACACTTCCTCAATGGCAAACATAGTCGGCTGATATTGCAAAATAATCTCGTTCACTCCCATATAAATCCGTTTTAAACGAGTGGGTAAATCAGTGACAGACGTTCGAATCACACCACTGCCTAAATAGTCTAATTGTCGACCTGTTTGACGTATAACGCCATAACCCGTCACGCGGGAGCCGGGATCGATACCTAAAATAATTGCCATGACTTGTCTCAAAAATAAATGGATCTACATTTTACTGTAAATCCATTATTTTTATCTATGAAGAAAAATGGTTAACGCACATTATTTTGCGTTAGTACAATTTTTAGCTAAGATTTTGTTGTTATCAGTAAACATGACTGCTGCAGTTGTGCTCACCGTGCTTGCTGCAAAGCCATTATCTAATGACCAAACTTTGTTGCTTTCTACAAAACGCACGCCATCTTGATAACTGCTATCAAGTTTCATTTCCTGACCAACAACTTTGCGATTAATTGTGACTGTTGCGCTATCTGCTTTACCGTTAACGAATGCATACGTTGCTGAAACGACTTGATTTTTCTTACCTTTCACATCACAAAAATAAGCTGCGGTTTCAAATGTTGGCTCAGATGATTTCATCGCCATCGTTTTGTTCATGTCTGTACCAGACTGTGCACAGGCTGTTAATGCACCAGCAACCATTAAGCTTGCAAAAAGTTGAGTGAATTTCATAAGTTCTCCTAAAATAAATGATCAATTGTATGCACAATACAATCGGTAAAATCACTATTAAATACTTTGTATTTAATAGAATAATCTATAGCATAGCCGCTATTTCATCACTGATTTCGCCATTATGATAGACATTTTGTACATCATCACAATCTTCTAGCATATCAATCAGCTTCAACAATTTCGGTGCAGTTTCCGCATCAAGTTCAACGGTCGTAGACGGAATCATGGTGACTTCAGCATTGTCAATTTTAATCCCTGCGGATTCAATACCATCACGGACAGCCCCAAGTTCTTCCCAAGCAGTATAGACTTCAAAACTCCCATCTTCTTGAGCTTGTACATCATCGGCACCGGCTTCAATTGCGGCATCCATGATAACATCTTCATCACCAGAAGTAATTAAAATCAACCCTTTTTTGCTGAATAAATAACCAACAGACCCTTCAGTCCCTAAGTTACCGCCACATTTTGTAAAACTTGGGCGTACTTGTGAAATCGTACGGTTCGCATTATCACTTAAACATTCCACCATCACAGCGGTACCACCAGGACCATATCCTTCATAGATTTTGGTTTCCATATTGGTGTCATCACCGCCCCCCACACCACGCTCAATTGCACGGTTAATGGTATCACGCGTCATATTACTTGATAAGGCTTTATCTACCGCAGTACGTAAACGCGGGTTTGCATTGACATCTCCACCACCTAACTTCGCTGCAGTCACCAATTCACGAATTAACTTTGTAAAAATTTTGCCACGTTGTGCATCTTGTGCCGCTTTACGGTGTTTAATGTTAGCCCACTTACTATGACCTGCCATTCTCAATTTCCTTCTTTATTAAATAATTATACTCGTTAGATATTTTCAGCAATATGTCACTATCCAATTGTTGTTTTACTAAATACTTTTCGATTAATGCTCGATTGTTCCATGATTTGGTCAACATCGCTGCCTTATCTGCAGGTAGCCATTGAAAAGCAATATGCTCTGTTAAATGGGGCTGTCTTTCCTCTGCAAGCCCTAGCAAAAACCAATGTTCAAGACAATGTGTGACATTCGGTGCGTATTTATAGCGGAAATGGGGAAAAATTTCAAATTCTATCCGTTCATCACAATCAAAAAGTGCCAAACATTCTGACTCAATATCAATCCCGACTTCTTCTTTCACTTCCCTTATCGCTGTTTGTCTTGGCGACTCATTGAACGATAAAGAACCTGTGACAGATTGCCAAAATGTCGGGTCATCTTGTCGCTGTAACATCAGAACACGTTGCGTGCGATAACAAAAGATGACCACTAACACACTATGCGGATTCTTATACATTTTTATGCCATTAATAGAATAGTTCAGGTTTAATAATGTTCTTTAACTGACGATAAGGAAGCACTAAATCAATTTCACCATCGACATAAGAACCTAATGTATAAACAGGATAACGGAATGTTAAGCCATTAATAGTGAAAACAAAATTATCCGTCAGCTCAAGTTCATCATGCATAGAAAAATCAGAAATCCCCAATGTTTTTAAACGTGCAATATTCGCTTCACGTAATAATTCCACTAACTGATAACGTTTATCAGGTGAAACAAGAATATCGTCTAAGGTATAAATTTGTTTATTGGTTAAATCAATATTTAAAAACCGGGTATCATACATCCCATGCGCCCCACCAGTATAGTAGCTCGTGATCACAGAAAAGGTCGCTAACTGCTCACGTTGTCCAATAAAATGAATCTCACGAGAATAATCCCAACTTTGATTAAGCTCTAATTCTGGCAGCACATCATTAAACCATTTTTGTACGAGCTGTTCGATACTTTGTTCCGCGGATTTGCTTTCTAGCAATATACTTAAAGTAAGGTTATCCAAAAACTCATTGAGCCAATCAACATTTGTTTTCTGTGATATCAAACTCAAATTCGCACAATGTTCTTCTGTTGACCCCGCATCAAGTTTCACGTTAACGCACTGAAAACGTTGAGCTAAAATAGAAAAATCAGACTGGATAGCAATTGTGCTATGTGAAGATTGAGAGGTATTACTTGCTTTCAGAAATGGCAGCTTATCAAAGCATGATATTAATAAAAATATAGGAATCAATAAGATAGCATAACGCATAATTACCTCCCAATAAATTTACATGAAAAGGTGCTGTTAATTTTAACTGCACCTTTTATAAACTTTATTCAGATTTAATTACTTGAACTGACAGCTCATTCAGTGCTTGTGGGTTAGCAAAACTTGGCGCTTCAGTCATTAAACAGGCTGCTGCGGTGGTTTTTGGGAACGCAATGACATCACGGATATTGTCTGTTCCAGTCAATAACATCGTTAAGCGATCTAAACCAAAAGCTAAACCTGCATGTGGTGGAGTACCAAATTTTAACGCATCTAATAAGAAACCAAATTTTTCGCGTTGTTCTGCTTCATTAATCCCTAAAATACGGAATACCGTTTGTTGCATCTTAGGGTCGAAAATACGCACCGATCCCCCGCCCACTTCATAACCATTAATCACCATGTCGTAAGCATTAGCAACCGCTGAGGTTGGATCAGCGTCTAATTGTGCCGGGGTAAAATCTTTTGGTGACGTAAAAGGATGATGCATTGCCGCTAGACCGCCTTCATCATCACGCTCAAACATTGGGAAATCAATCACCCAAAGGGGTTGCCATTCCTCTAATTTCGTTAAGCCTAAATCGCGACCTAATTTCAAGCGTAATGCGCCCATGGCGTCAGTCGCCACTTTGTAGCTATCCGCACCGAAGAACAGAATATCCCCATTTTGTGCTTGCACGCGTTCTAGTAGGTTTTTTAATACATCTTCAGATAAGAATTTGGCAATTGGGCTTTGTACTCCTTCCATGCCAGCGGCCAGATCATTGACTTTCAACCAAGCCAACCCTTTTGCACCATAAATTCCTACAAATTGGGTGTATTCATCAATTTGTTTACGGGTAATCTGTGTCCCATTTGGTACACGAATAACCGCAATACGACCATTTGGATCGTTAGCAGGTCCACTGAATACTTTAAACTCAACGTCTTTTAATAAATCCGCGACATCGACCATCTCTAATGGGTTACGTAAATCGGGTTTATCCGATCCAAAACGACGCATAGCTTCTGCAAAGGTCATCACAGGGAATTGCCCTAAATCCACACCAATAATCTCTTGCCATAAACCACGCACCATTTTTTCCATGATCTCACGTACTTCTGGCGCGGTTAAGAACGAGGTTTCCACATCGATTTGGGTAAATTCTGGCTGACGATCTGCACGTAAATCTTCATCACGGAAGCATTTTACAATTTGGTAATAACGGTCAAAACCAGACATCATTAACAATTGCTTAAATAACTGTGGTGATTGCGGTAACGCATAGAATTTGCCTTTATGAACACGGCTAGGAACCAAATAGTCACGCGCCCCTTCTGGTGTTGCTTTGGTTAACATCGGGGTTTCAATATCTAAGAATCCCTGTTCGTCCATAAAACGACGCACAAAGCTAGTAATTTTGGCACGCGTTTTTAAGCGTTGTGCCATTTCTGGACGACGTAAATCTAAATAGCGGTATTTTAAACGTTGCTCTTCCGTATTATTTTGATTAAAGTCGAGGGGTAATGGCTCGGCACTGTTATAAATAGAGAGTGTTTTGGCTAACACTTCTACTTCCCCAGTTGCCATATTGTTGTTGATTTGATTATCGGGACGCGCGATCACATCGCCTTTAATTTGAATACAAAACTCATTGCGTAAACTCGCAGCGGTAGTCAGTGCATCTTGGAATTTCGGATCGAAACACACTTGCACGATACCTTCACGATCACGCATATCAATAAAAATCAATCCACCTAAATCACGGCGACGATGTACCCAACCACTTAATGTTACTTCTTGTCCGATATTGTTACGGTTTAATGCACCGCAATAGTGTGTACGCATCATTGAAAAATCCTTTCTGCTCTTCATTATGTTCAAAAATTCGCTCAATTATAGCGGAAAACCAAGAGAGATAAAAAGGTTATTTATGCTTATAAATCAAACAACAATGCAAAGAAAATGAAGGAATGTTTAAAATAAGGTCATGTTTAACTGCCAACGGTTCAGATTTTTTGTTATATTACGTGACTTTATTGGAAATCACTTAGTTAAGGATAACAACATGTTATTGATCAATATCACTTTTGCTTTGATTTTAGCAATCCGTTTTTATAGTCTGTCTATTTCTGTCCGCCATGAAAAAGCCCTCATTGCAAAAGGGGCGATACAATATGGGAAACGCAATTCCACGCTCTTATCCATCGCCCACGTTATATTTTATTTTGCGGCTATTATTGAGGCTAACATGCAACATACACTCTTCAATAGCACATCTCAAATTGGCTTAGCCATTTTAGTCTTTGCAATTGCCATGCTCTTTTATGTGATTTATGAATTGAAAGAGATTTGGACAGTAAAACTTTACATTTTACCGGAACATCACATTAACCGCTCTTTCTTGTTTAAATATGTACGTCACCCGAATTATTTCTTAAACATTATTCCCGAGTTAATTGGTTTATCGCTTTTCTGCCAAGCAAAATATACCGCATTGATTGGATTACCCATTTATTTGCTTATCCTAGGCGTGCGTATTAAACAAGAAGAAAGTGCCATGGCGCATTTATTCCCGAAATCATAATTTATTTGTGATAGGTCGAAACTTCTTCTAAAATGACCGCACTTTTTCTCGGTCTTTAACACATTATGACAAAAGATACTCTATTTTCGACTCCCATTGCTAAATTGGGGGATTTTACTTTTGATGAAAGCGTAGCTGAAGTCTTTCCCGACATGATCCAACGCTCTATTCCCGGCTATGCCAACATCATTACCGCTATTGGTATGTTGGCATCACGCTTTGTTACGGCGAATAGCAACGTCTATGATCTGGGGTGCTCGCGCGGTGCAGCAACATTATCTGCACGTCGTCATATTAATCAGCCCGGCGTCAAGATCATTGGTGTTGATAACTCACAACCCATGGTCGATCGTTGTCGCCAGCATGTTAGTGCCTATCAAAGTACAATACCTGTGGACATTATTTGTGATGATATACGCCATATCGAAATCGAAAATGCCTCTATGGTAATTTTAAATTTCACTTTGCAATTTCTGCCACCTGAAGATCGTCGATCCTTATTAAGTAAGATTTACCAAGGCTTACAACCGAATGGGATCTTGGTACTATCCGAGAAATTTCATTTTGAAGATCAAAACATGAATGCCTTGTTGATTGATTTACATCATCAATTTAAACGCGCGAATGGATACAGTGAACTTGAAGTCAGCCAAAAACGCACCGCACTTGAAAATGTGATGCGTACAGACAGCATTCAAGCCCATAAAATGCGTTTAGCTGAAGTCGGTTTTCAACAAGTGGAATTATGGTTTCAATGCTTTAATTTTGGCTCAATGATTGCGGTGAAGTAAGTGGCATACAACATAAAGGCGGTTCACTACCGCCTTTTGTTTTATAATGCTTTTAAATTTTTATCTAGTAAGCGGAACAACAACGCTTTTCCCCCTTTAAAGCGATATTCGGCATATTCAGCTTGTGCATAATATTCACCTTTTCCCTCGGCAAAAAAGTAGTCTTGACTTGGTAAACGCGGCCACCACATCGCGACATTCACCGGTAAGTAAATATTTGGTGTACACCCGTCAAATGTTGTAGGTGCTTTGGTTTCAAGACGACACAAGGTAGCAATCCCTAGGCTGTCTCGTTTTAACAACGCATAAACAAAATACTGTGTTTTTTCCTCTTCTAAATTTTTTCCCCATTCCTCACCAATGTCTGCCAAGATTTCATAGTTCAACGTCATATAATCCCCTTGCATCAAGGAACGCGGATCAACAGGTGCCGTTTTTAAAATAATTGACTCACCATTCGTTAAAATATCTTCATATTTATGAATAGTATAATTCGTGGCAAAGGCAATCAAACATGTCGCCAACAAAGTGAATCCTAGTTTTTTACGTAACATCGTTTGTGGTTGAAACGTATTGTGCGATTCAGCTTGTAATGTTGCCTGCGGTGCCTTGTTATAACGTGATAAAACAAACGTAACTAGCGCCAGAACGATGCCTACTCCCATGAGTAAGAAAGATTTATGTAATAAAGGGATACTCAAGAGATAATAGTAATAGCTCAAATTCATGATCACGCCCAACAACGCGAGCGCAAATAATACTCGGCTAACGCTTAAATAAGCCAACAATAACAAAGAAATACACGCTAGAGTTTCATTCACCGCAATAAAACCCAAACACAGTGCGAGAAGAGTCAATAGTACGCTAGCATACAGAAACTTAGCTAACTCAAAACGTCGACTTATTAACACAAAAAATATAATCGGGGTGATAGATATCAATAAATGTAGACTCTTTATCAACCAAGTATCAGAGGTTAGCGCCGTAAAAAAATACCCAGTAATGACATGAAACCAGTCATTTAAATCAGACATTTCTGGTGTCTGTTGTGCAGTGTCAAGAAATGTCCAACGGTTGAATATGTCAAGATTCATAGCCAAACCGACTAACAACATTGCCCAAGCAATAGGTAATAGCTTTATCGTATACGGTCTTTCCTCACTTAACGAAAAAAAGTAATAAAGTAACAACCCACCAAGAATTATCCACTGTTGTGCAGATAACACAAATTGCCCTAAATGCTCTTCATAATAGGCATACCATCTCAAATCAAAAAAACCAATGTAAACTAAAAACGCGATGATAAAGAGTGATGCAATTAAGAAACGTAGCCAATTTGATGAACGTAATTGATACAAAAAGACCGATAGTATTGCCATTAACGCAAGATAAAGGTCATTTTCTCCATCAAAAAGGAAAAAAATGAAATACAGAATAAAGCCTGTTGCCATAAGCATATCAATGGCAATATCAAACCAGTCTGCCTTTTCTTTTTGATTAAAATGCATTACTAAGGCAATGATAAGAAAAAGGATACTCGGATAGATAAGATCTTGTTCATCTTCCAAGCCAAATGAGAAAAATAAAGTAATAAGGAGTAGGCCAGTACAAAATATGATTAATAAAATAAAGAGTGGATAAATATGCCAAGTGACTCGAGAGGCAGTAGGATTATGCCACTTAAACCACTTAATTAACGTGATAATCGCACCAATCGTGCCACCAAATGCCAATATCGTTACCAAAAAGATATCTGATAAAAAATCTTCCCCTGAGCTTAATAGTACTTTCGTACAAATACTGACGACTAAATAGAAAAATAAAACGATTAAATTAAGAAAGTCAAAACGACGCTCTTTATAATAATAGACAAGCCCTGCACTCAATAACCACGACAACAGCACGCTATTGTTGACGATCAGCGCCCAACCAAAGGCAAACACTAAGATAAACAACGCGATCTTAGGTAAAATGCGCCAATTCTGATCTCTTAAACGCTCACCAAAATATTCATAGCACACGAGAAACAGCATATTTAAAAAGATCGTCATGTGCACGATATCACCGAGCAGGGAAATAGCTAAAGATAAAGCCACATTTGCCGTGACCAATAATAATAAGGCACTTGCTACATTAGGAAATAACAGCAAAAACGGAATTTGGCAAATAGACCAAATAGCGAAAAGTTCCCAAGGGTCAGCGCCCGTTTGATACGTTTGCCCAATTAAAGCGAATATTGCCCCAAGCAATACTGCAGCGAGAAAAGCAAAAACAAGAGGAAGTACAGAAGTAACCTGCTTTTTTTTCGCTTCATAGTAATAAAAAAAGACACTTAAAAGGATAGAAACGCCAAAGAGGCTTTGTACTCCATAAAGCTTTTCAAAGCGAGAAAAATAGTCCCAATTTGCCGCAATCCAAGTAATCACGCCACTTGCAAAAAAGCCGGTTCCTAGCAGGAGAAATAAGAGAGTAAGATATTTCCGCCAAGATAAATGAAACAACGTCGTATTTTGCATATACTCGCTCCTCTAGTAGAGAACATAATGATTTTTTCTGTTGATTATGGCATAATCATTTCCGATTTTGGCAAAATTTTTAAGATGTGTAAAAAGGAAAATGGGGGAACAATGCGAATTTTACATACAATGCTACGTGTGACCGATTTAGAGCGTTCAATCCAGTTTTACCAACAGGTTTTAGGTATGCGTTTACTGCGTACAAGTGAAAATTCAGAGTATCGTTATACGTTAGCATTTCTTGGTTATGAGGATGAAGATAAGGCATCAGTACTAGAATTAACCTATAACTGGGGAGTGACTGAATACGAACTGGGTACGGCTTATGGCCATATTGCGATTGGCGTTGATGATATTTATGCAACCTGTGATGCGGTACGTCAGGCAGGCGGGAAAATCACCCGCGAGCCCGGTCCAGTGAAAGGTGGAAAAACAGTGATTGCGTTTGTCGAAGATCCCGATGGTTACAAAATCGAATTTATTGAAAATAAACATGCACAATCTGGCTTAGGTAATTAAGTTTCTCGCTCATGAAGTGCGGTCAATTTTTAAAAAATTTCTATAGCGTGGCATTTGTCCACGCTATATTATTTCAAATAGGATAATAAGGTGACAGAAATACAAGCTGAAGCAACAAATGCCCATTTATTAAAACATCGTTTTCGCGGTTATTTCCCGGTTATTATTGATGTTGAAACTGCAGGGTTCAATGCGAAAACTGACGCATTACTTGAACTTGCCGCCATTACAGTCAAAATGAACGAAGAGGGTCTTTTAGTCCCCGATCAAACTTGCCATTTTCACATTGAACCTTTCACGGGTGCCAACATTAACCCTGAATCACTCCAGTTTAATGGCATTGATATCCACAATCCCTTACGCGGCGCAGTCAGTGAAACCGTCGCTATCACAGAACTCTTCAAAATGGTGCGTAAAGCCCAAAAAGCAGCGGATTGTCAACGCTCCATTATCGTGGCACATAATGCCGCCTTTGATCAAAGTTTCTTAATGGCAGCAGCAGAACGAACAGGCGTCAAACGCAATCCATTTCATCCTTTTGGTATGTTTGATACCGCAACGTTAAGTGGTTTTATGTTTGGACAAACCGTCTTGGTTAAAGCTTGCCAAGCCGCTCAAATTGCTTTTGATGGTAAACAGGCCCATTCTGCGTTATACGATACAGAACGGACTGCTGAATTGTTTTGTTATATGGTGAATCATTTAAAACATTTAGGTGGTTTTCCACACCAACAAGCCAACGAAAAGAAATAATTATCTTGCATAAAAAATCTGTTTTATCACCATTTTTATGCAAAAAGATAGACAAATTATTTTTTTTAAGTAAATTTAGAACTCTTTTAAAAAACATAACTTATTTAACCTAAGGATACATGCAATGTTATTAACTAACCCTGTTGTGATTTCCATTGTGGTTTTACTTGCACTCAGTCTATTGCGTATAAACGTTGTCATTGCGCTCGTTATTTCCGCATTAGTCGCAGGTTTAACTGGCAATTTGGGCGTCAGTGAAACAATAAAAACGTTTACGAATGGACTAGGCGGAGGGGCGGAAGTCGCCATGAATTATGCGATTTTAGGCGCGTTTGCGGTTGCCATTTCAAAATCGGGCATTACTGATTTACTCGCCTATAAAGTCATTAAACGCTTAGGTAATACACCAAGCAGCCGTTCTATGGCTGGCTTTAAATATTTCATCTTAGCCATACTGACTTTATTTGCCGTATCCTCACAAAACTTATTACCTGTTCATATCGCATTTATTCCTATTGTGATTCCGCCATTGCTTGCGATTTTTAATAAACTCAAACTAGATCGTCGTGCTGTGGCTTGTGTACTGACTTTTGGTTTAACCGCAACCTACATGCTCTTACCTGTTGGTTTCGGGAAAATCTTTATTGAAAGTATTCTTGTGAAAAATATCAACCAAGCAGGTGCAGCCTTAGGCTTACACACTTCTGTGGCAGAAGTCTCATTAGCCATGACCGTACCCGTTGTTGGCATGATTTTCGGTCTACTGACGGCGATCTTTATTAGCTATCGTAAACCAAGAGAATATGCCCTCACACACGCTGAAATTAGCACACAAGATATTGAATCACATGTTGCGCAAATTAAACCTTTCCATGTGGGCGCAAGTGTTGTCGCAATCATTGTTACTTTTGCTTTGCAGCTTTTTACTAGCTCAACCATTATTGGTGGTTTAGCCGGTCTGATTATTTTTGCAGTTTGTGGGATTTTCAAATTAAAAGAAAGTAATGACATTTTCCAACAAGGCTTACGCTTAATGGCGATGATTGGCTTTGTCATGATCGCTGCTTCTGGTTTTGCTAATGTCATCAATGCCACTGGTGGCGTCACTGCCTTAGTAGAGACCTTCAGTCAAGGATTTGGTGTCGAAAATAAAGGGATTGCTGCCTTTTTAATGTTATTAGTGGGCTTATTTATTACCATGGGTATTGGCTCATCTTTCTCAACCGTGCCTATCATTGCTTCAATTTATGTGCCACTTTGTCTCTCATTAGGTTTCTCACCTTTGGCAACTGTTTCACTCATTGGCGTGTCTGCGGCATTAGGTGATGCGGGTTCACCTGCATCTGACTCTACCTTAGGGCCAACATCAGGTTTAAATGCAGATGGTAAACACGATCATATTTGGGATTCTGTGGTTCCAACCTTTATCCATTACAATATTCCGCTCATCCTTTTCGGCTGGTTAGCCGCGATGTATTTATAACCTTATTCTCAATCCTCCCAATTGGGAGGATTGATTACCTATATCAATGATGAAAAAAGTAGAACTGCTCCAACTGTTAAAACACAAAATTGCGCAACTTGATAACCCCTCTAGTGCCCAAGTAAAACTTCCTCTACACACTCGTTTTGCGCCACATTTGTTTAGTGAAAATAACCAATCTTTCTCTTTTTACTACCGAGAGTTACATCAAACTCTCACCCAACTAGAAAATGCCCCTGAAACCGATCCTTCACTCTACTCATTCTTTGCAGAAAAACTCTTATCACAGTACGCAGCGTTATCTGAAGCGTTAAATCAGAAAACTCGCCCCAAATACATTTCACGCCCCCTCAATAAAGAAAAACATCATATCCATCAACTGCCTCCTCGCGAACGTTTAGAAAAATATTACGAGGCATTACAAGCACTCAATGAAAAATTAATGTCACTACAAGATGCGCTACAAAAAGGACAAGAAGAGCAACAAAAAAAGCTATTAAGACAAAAAATCCAAGTCACCCATCAACGGAAAGCAAAGTGTTTGGCAGCGATTGAGCTGTTAGAAGAATACTTAGTCTTTAAGAATACACAAGAGCAACAAAGTTAAACTACATCACCTTCTCGGCTCGTTGAGCATTACTTTTTCTCTCTTGCATCATTCTTCTACCGACTCAGATAATAAAGATATGTCAATAGCGTGACTCAATTAACAATAAAAATCACCGGCCAAAAAACAGGTGTAAAGACTGAGAGGAGGGTACAAAAACAAGCCCTTTCCATATGTTCTCCCTTTCACCACATAGTCAACACGATCGTCAAGAAAAAGCCAAGTTAGGAATAAGAAAAAAACCGTAAGTCGGATAACTTACGGTTCTTAAAATTTGATGGCGGAGGAAGTGAGATTCGAACTCACGGAGGGCGTAAACCCTCGCCGGTTTTCAAGACCGGTGCCTTCAACCACTCGACCATTCCTCCGTGATTTAAGCGTGGTGAATAATACGGATTTTAACTTGCTAAGTCAAGCAATTAAACAAGGATTTTTATTCAATTGCTTTATTTTAGAACAATTCTTGATTGACTGTCAGATCATCTGACAGTCAATCACCAATCAATGGCTATTTACCACTCTTCTCAGCTTTTGTCGGTTCAGCATACACATGGCTGACCGCACTATGATGACCGGCCGCACCTTTACCATGGAAGTAATAACGGGATTCTGTCCATACGCTAATCTGACACATTTCGACAGGCTCATCACTTGCTTTGGCCAAAGTCATCGCTGATTGAGTATGGTTCACCGCTGAGATTGTTCCTAAACGGCCAGTGAACTGATAATCGCGCGCTAGCCCAAACGAAACATTCTCCACAGAGGATTGCGCAGAAGTGACGACTTGTGCAACCACGTTTTCAGCAGACAGATTCGTCAAGGCATCTGTTTCTGGCTCAGAGACCTTCATCTCAGAGACTGTTTTCAGTGAATGCTGCTCAGCCTCTACTGTCGGCTCGGCGATGTTATTCTCCTCTGTTACAGTGACCGCTGTCTCTTGCGTATCAGCTAAAGATTGTTCTTTTTCTAAACGTTGCAACGATTGTTTCACTTTCTTTTCAACTGATTCATTCGCAGGTTGCACAACAAAGTTATTAAACGGTAAAGCGCCACTTTCTCCGCCCTCAGCCACGAGATCAAGTGCAGGCATCGTTGCAGCAAGATCTTTTGGTTGCTGTTGTTGTTCTAATAACTCATCTACTGATAAGAATTGATTTTCTTTTACCACTACAGGTTGCAAATCTGGCCAAACTTTACCACTTGCTAACTCTGGCGAAGCGACAGCAGCGAATAATGGCATAGGTGCTTTAACCTCTTGGTTATGACGGCGGCGACGTTGATTATTCACGCGCAAATGGCGAGGTAAGCGCCGACGATTATTATCACGGCGTTTTTCTGTTTCGGCCTCTTCCACAACCGCTGTTACCTCTTCTGGTACCAATTCTATTTCAACCACTTTCTCCTCAATCAAGGTGTCAGTTTCAGGAGTAATTGTCTCTGTTGTCATCACCGGTAAGGTGGTTTCATTCATCTCATCGATAATACGTACTTTCTTACGCAGATCACGACGTTGACGACGTGGTGTAACGGTCTCCGTTTTTTCGACTTCAACTGTATCAACCACCGCAGTGTCTAACACATTTTCCACCACAGGCACTGCATCAACAGCATTATTTGCCTTACGGTTACGCTTATTATTGCGCTCTGAACGAGGACGAATCACTTCTTCAACAACTTCATTCTGACGTTTGGTATTGATATCACGTTCCACATTTTCTGAACGTGAACGACGTGGATTACGGCGTTCTTGTTGACGACGATTACGATTATTCTTAGGACGATTGCCTTTCGATTTCTCTTCAACTACAGGTTTATCGACAAAAATCGCTTTGACTTTTGCCACAATTCGAGCGAATAACGACGGTGTATCGTCAACTTTCTTCTCAGGGATCGGTGCAGGAGCAGGAATCGCCATCGAAACGGCCGCACTTTCTAACACATTTTCACTCGTTACGGCTGCAGTTTCGATATTACGTGATACAAGCGATTCTTCAGGCACGAAATGATCATCTTTCTCTTGATGTAATTTAACAAGATTATAACTGAGTTCATGTACTTCTTCGCCCTCACGCACACGGAACACGCCAAAGTGTGGGGTTTCCATCGCTTCATTTGGTACGACAATCACATCCACATCGTGACGTTTTTCAATGCTGTGAATCGCACGACGTTTTTCATTTAATAGATAAGAGGCAATCTCTACTGGCACAATCGTATGAACTTGTTTCGTATTTTCTTTTAACGCTTCCTCTTCAATTAAGCGTAAGATAGAAAGAGAAAGGGACTCGTTATCACGGATTTTACCTGTGCCTTGACAACGAGGGCAAACATGATGAGATGATTCACCTAAGGAGGGACTCAAACGCTGACGCGACATTTCTAATAAACCGAAACGCGAAATCCGGCTAATTTGGATACGTGCACGATCTTGACGCACCGCATCACGAATACGATTTTCTACCTCACGTTGATGACGAACTGGGGTCATATCAATGAAATCAATCACAATCAAGCCACCTAAGTCACGTAAACGTAGTTGACGAGCAATTTCATCTGCCGCTTCAAGGTTAGTATTTAACGCGGTTTCTTCAATGTCACCACCTCGCGTCGAACGAGATGAGTTGATATCAATCGCCGTTAAGGCTTCTGTCACATCAATGACGATTGAGCCACCGGAAGGTAACCGCACTTCACGTTGGAACGCGGATTCGATTTGTGATTCAATTTGATAGTGACTGAATAAAGGCACTTCACCCTGATAAAGTTTGACTCGATGAATAAAGTCAGGACGCACTAATTTAATATGCGCTTTGGCTTTTTCATACACTTTCGGGCTATCAATTAAAATTTCACCGATATCACGGCGCAAGTAATCACGAATAGCTCGTACAATCACATCGCTTTCTTGGTGAATCAGGAAAGGCGCAGGGCGACTTTGCGATGCTTGTTTAATTGCTTCCCAATGGTGAAGTAACACTTTTAAGTCCCATTGTAATTCTTCCGGTGACTTACCCACCCCAGCGGTACGCACAATTAACCCCACACCATCGGGCACATCAAGGGAACTTAACGCATCTTTTAACTCAAGACGTTCATCCCCTTCAATACGACGTGAAATTCCCCCTGCTCTTGGATTATTTGGCATGATCACCAAATAACTTCCCGCTAAAGAAACAAAAGTCGTCAACGCTGCCCCTTTATTCCCACGCTCTTCCTTATTGACTTGAACGATAACTTCTTGCCCTTCACTCAAAATATCACGAATATTCGGGCGTCCTTGATAGACATAATCATCAGGAAAATATTCACGTGCAATCTCTTTCAAAGGTAAGAAACCATGACGTTCCGCACCATAATCCACAAATGCGGCTTCAAGACTAGGTTCAACACGAGTAATACGGCCTTTGTAAATGTTTGCTTTTTTCTGTTCGTGACCTGGACTTTCAATATCCAAATCAAATAAACGTTGTCCATCCACTAGAGCAACGCGCAACTCTTCCTTTTGAGTTGCGTTGATTAACATTCTTTTCATTATTTGTTCTCTTAATTTTTTATTCTGTCTTTATTAAAAAAATCACCGCACTTTTCTTCGCCATCGACCTCGTGTCTGTCGCAGAATGTCAGTCTCTCGACTGTCAGCTGCTGGGTGCATTGATAGCGTTACTCAAATGAAAGATACACTTGTGTAAAACAGCATCAATTCATCAACATGATACTGTAAGGGACGGTAGGATTTTTAATATATAAAATCATTGGGTTACTAATGTCTTATGCCATGCGCTGCATTATATAACCACAATAATAACGCTCCATTTTCAAGCCAATTTAATGGCATAAAAATACGCCTTATTATGTACTTATCCCTCTTATTTATCAAGGTAATTTTAATCCTTTAACGGAAAGCAAAATATGATATGATCCATCCAATTTCTATCAAATGAACTTATAAAATGAACCTAAAAAAAGACCAAAACGTCATCAACCAAGCAGTAAAAATGCTGACAATTAGTGAGGATGAAGCGGGGCAACGTATTGATAATTATTTGCTAGCCAAACTCAAAGGTGTACCGAAAAGTTTAATCTATCGTATCGTGCGTAAAGGTGAAGTCCGGGTAAACAAAGGGCGGATTAAACCAGAGTATAAATTACAAACAAATGATGTTGTACGTGTGCCGCCTATTCGGGTGTCGGAAAAAGAACAAGCCCCCATTTCAACGAAGCTGAATAAAGTCAGCCAGTTAGAAAATCAGATTTTATTTGAAGATGAGTATTTATTAATCTTAAACAAACCTTCTGGTATTGCCGTTCATGGTGGAAGTGGATTAAGTTTTGGTGTGATTGAAGCATTACGTACCTTACGCCCCGAAGCGCGTTTTCTCGAATTAGTACACCGTTTGGATCGTGATACCTCAGGCATTTTGTTAGTTGCCAAAAAACGTTCAGCTTTACGTAATTTACACGAACAATTACGCGAAAAAACAGTGCAAAAGGATTATTTAGCCCTAGTGCGTGGACAGTGGCAATCGCATTGTAAAGTGGTCAACGCACCGCTGTTAAAAAATGAGTTATCCAGTGGTGAGCGTATTGTGCGTGTTAGTGAACAAGGCAAACCATCCGAAACCCGTTTTTCGATTGAAGAGCGTTATAATAATGCCACCTTGGTGAAAGCCTCACCGGTCACAGGGCGCACCCATCAAATTCGGGTACATACCCAGTATGCTGGTCACCCAATCGCTTTAGATGATAAATATGGTGATAAGCAATTTGACGAACAAATGAGTCAATTAGGCTTAAATCGTTTGTTTTTACATGCATTTTCTATTCGTTTTACCCACCCTAAAACAGGGGCAACACTCCAGATTAATGCACCATTAGATCAAGACATGAAAGGGATTCTAACCACATTGCGAACACAAACATTCTGTCATTAAAATCACCACACTAAAAAAATGACTGGTAAATAAGGGCAAAAGCAGGTTAACGCGTCTCATAACAACATAAAGAGGAAAAAATGATGTCAAAACAACCTAAAATTGTTGTCTTAACAGGCGCAGGTATTTCCGCTGAATCGGGTATTCGTACTTTCAGAGCATCGGACGGTTTATGGGAGAATCACCCTGTCGATGACGTGGCTACGCCAGAAGGCTTTGCTCGTCATCCAAAGTTAGTACAACATTTCTACAATGAGCGTCGCAAACAATTATTTTCTGACAAAATCGTCCCCAATGCTGCCCATATAGCCTTAGCAAAACTAGAAGAAAAACTGGGGGAAAATTTATTAATTATCACACAAAACGTGGACAATTTGCACGAACGTGCTGGTTCAAAAAATCTCATTCATATGCACGGTGAATTGTTGAAAGTACGTTGTGTGAAATCCGGTCAAGTTTATGATTGGCAAGGTGATATTAATGAACAAGATAAATGCCATTGTTGTACCACACCTCAGGTTTTACGCCCGCATATTGTCTGGTTTGGCGAAATGCCGTTAGAAATGGACAAAATTCAAACCGCACTTTCTGAGTGTGATTATTTTATTTCTATTGGGACGTCTGGCAATGTTTACCCCGCAGCAGGTTTTGTACGAGAAGCGATGTACTATGGTGCACATACCGTCGAACTCAATTTAGAACCGAGTCAAGTGCGGTCTAATTTTGACGAATGTCATTATGGTAAAGCCACAGAATTGGTTCCACACTATTTAGCCCAATTCCTTTAAAGCATAAAAAATCCCAAACAACACCTGTTTGGGATTTTTCTACTTTTCGTTAACTAGATATTTTGATTGATAAAGTTGGCTAATTGGTTTTTTGGTAAAGCGCCCACTTGTGTTGCGACGGCTTTACCATTTTTAAATAAAACCAAAGTCGGAATACTACGCACACCTAATTGTGCAGGAGTGGCTTGGTTCTCATCAATATTAATTTTAACGACTTTCACTTTACCCGAAAATTCTGCTGCAATTTCATCTAGAATTGGCGCGATCATACGGCAAGGTCCACACCAAGGTGCCCAAAAATCTAATAAAACTGGCACATCTGAGTTGACGACGTCTGCCGTAAAGGTTGCATCAGTTGAATGTAATACTTCCATTATTTCTTCCTTTTTTGTTAATAACATTCTTTATAATAAGAATATTTTTTATCATTTCAAGTGATATGATAATAGCATAAGCATGATGCAAATCAATCCGTCCACGAGGAAAACTTATTTGAATTGTGCCAAGGCTTGTAATAAGTCAGCTTTAATATCCTCTACATTTTCTAAACCAACCGAGAAACGTAAAAGACAATTACACACACCGCGCGCAATGCGCTCCTCTTCGGGAATATCCATATGAGTTTGGGTCGCAGGATAAGTAATAAAGCTCTCTGTTCCGCCCAAACTTTCAGCAAAAGTGATTAATTTCAGCGCTTTTAAAAAAGGATTCACCCAATGTTCGTCATGTAAACGGAAAGAAAGCATGCCACCTTTATTTGGATATAACACATCTTTCACTTGGGGTTGTGAAGTTAAAAATTTTGCTAATTCTTTCGCGTTTTGTTCATGACGTGCCATACGTAAAGCCAATGTTTTCATGCCTCGAATCGTTAACCAGGAATCAAAAGGCGACAATACCGCGCCTGCACCATTTTGAATATAAAATAAACGTTGGCACAGTGTTTCACCTTTTGCCACAACTAGCCCAACTAATGCATCGTTATGTCCAGCAAGGTATTTTGTGCCACTATGAATAACGAGATCAGCCCCCGCTTCCATTGGTCTAAATAAGGCTGGCGTTAAAAAGGTATTATCAACGATCAAAATTAAATCATGTTGTTTGGCAAGTTTTGCAATCGCGGCCACATCACACTCTTCCATTAATGGATTGGATGGCGTTTCGACAAAGATCGCCTTTGTATTTGCGCTAATCGCTGCTTCAATACAAGATAGATCTGAGGTATCCACATAAATAGGTTTGACACCATGTGTATTTTTATACGCGAAATCTAATAAACGATAAGTGCCACCATACACATCGCGTGATACGATCCACTCATCAGGAGAGGTAAATAACGACATGATTAATTGAATTGCCGCCATGCCTGAAGCACAAGCAAAGCCTTGATCCCCCCCTTCTAATTTGGCAATCGTATCTTCTAAAACGCTACGTGTTGGATTTTTCGTCCGCGTATAGTCATAACCTGTACTTTCACCAATTCCATGATGGGCATAAGCCGTTGACAAAAAAATAGGGGTAGAAACCGCCCCAGTACGTTCATCAGTTCGATTGCCAGCCTGCGCTAATAAAGTCTCAATTGAATATTGTTGTGTCATAAAAAACCCCTGCCTTCTAAAGGAAAGATAAAATTATTATTTTGGCTATCTAGATGTCTAGATTTAATATTATGTCATAAAAGCGAAAAAAGAAAAAAGGAAATTTGTAGCTGACAAGAAAAACGCCCAGTTGGTTATACTTATGCAAAAAACTCATTTTTTAAACAGAAAAAATTAATATGCACTTTTTTTCACCAATTAATCACTTTTTTTCAAAACAACCGTTGACAGATTTTTATAAATCAGTAGAATGCACCGCACTAACAGCGAATGCGGGAATAGCTCAGTTGGTAGAGCACAACCTTGCCAAGGTTGGGGTCGCGAGTTCGAGTCTCGTTTCCCGCTCCAAACTAACGGCGTGTTAGCAAAGCGGTTATGCACTGGATTGCAAATCCATGTAGCTCGGTTCGACTCCGGGACACGCCTCCATAAGCTGATACCAAGTTAGTTAAAATAAGATGTTAAATAGTGCGCCCGAGTGGTGAAATCGGTAGACACAAGGGATTTAAAATCCCTCGACTTTCGAGTCGTGGCGGTTCAAGTCCGCCCTCGGGCACCATTTAAATATCAATAAAAACAGTAATCTAGTCGCATAATGCGACTTTTTTTATGCCTAAAATTCACTGTGTTCATTTCCTGTTTTTCAATTAGTAACGGTTTAGTGGTGTTAACCCGCTTTGCTTAGATTTTTGTATGCAAACGAAATGGTGGCGATACCGCCACCATCTTATACAAAACATATCATCTGTCACTCGTACACGCCCGTCATTCATAACTAGTAGATACTGTCTGCCTTATTCCTGTGATAACGCAACAACGGGCTTTAATCTAGCAGCATTGCGTGCAGGAAAGTAGCCAAAGATCATGCCGATCAGTGACGAACAAACAAACGCAATCACAAACGAAGAAAACGTAAATTGCATTTTAATACTGTCAGTGAAAGCAGAAAAAAGGGTGCCTAATAATAAGGAAAGTAATACGCCCAACAGACCACCGAATAGACTCACACTCGCTGATTCAATCAAAAACTGATGTAAAATATCATTATCTTTTGCGCCAACTGCAATACGAATACCAATTTCACGCGTTCTCTCTATGACAGACACGAGCATAATATTCATGACACCAATTCCCCCCACGACTAACGAGATAAACGCAATCGAAGAGATCATCATTGTTAAAGTTTGTGTCGTTCGTTGAAGTGATTGTAAAAACTTGAGACTACTGAATGTAAAGAAATCTTTTCTACCATGTTGTATGGTCAATAAATCAATAATGGCCCTTTCAGCTATATCAGGTGCAATATGTTCTTTGACTTGTACCGTAATCTGTTGAAAATAAGACTGATTATATAAACGACTCACTACGGTGTTATAGGGTAGCCAGACTGTGACTCGTTTTCCTTCCATATTTTGGGAAGGAGTTTCTACCACCCCAACAATCGCAATCGGCATTTGTCCAATAAAAATCGTTTTTCCTACCGCACTTTCTGTGCCAAAGATCACTTGCTGTGACTTTTTATCTATCACCCCAATAGCTTGATTTGTTGTCATATCATGACGATGAAACCCACGTCCACTAAGTAACCGGAATTTTCTGAGTTGGAAAAAATCTTCACTTACACCATAAATAGTCGCATTCAAGGTTCTATTCAAAAAACGCAATGGTTGCTCTGCCGAAATTTGGGGGGTTGCGCCTTTTAAATAAGGTTGCTGGCGTAAGAGCATTAAATCAGCATGATTGAGTGTTTGAATTTTGATCGCATCAGGATCGCCCCAATTTTTGCCTGGATAAATATCGATCGTGTTATTGCCGAGAGCACTAAACTCGGCCAGCACTTTATTTTTGGCTCCCTCTCCCAAGGCGATCACACAGACAACGGCTGCGATACCAATAATAATACCGAGCATCGTGAGTAATGTTCTCATTTTATGTGCCAACATCATATGCATTGCCATCAAGAAAGCAGCATGATAGCGACGCAACGCGGCTAAGTAATGCATCGTAGACACAGGCTCCTGCATAGCTGTCTTTTGGCAAGATAACCTCATTACCTTTTGATTCACGCCACTATCCGCAATAATCTCTCCATCTTTCATCGTAATAATTCTGTCAGCATATGCCGCAATTTGCATGTCGTGAGTAATTAACACCACTGTATGCCCTTGTTGATTTAATGTCTTCAGGACTGATAACACCTCTTGGCTACTTTGGCTGTCTAATGCTCCCGTCGGTTCATCCGCTAAAATAATCTCCCCCCCATTCATCAATGCACGAGCAATACTGACGCGTTGTTGCTGTCCACCTGACAGTTGAGAGGGTTTATTCTTTAACTGATTGCCTAACCCCAAACGACACAGTAATTTTTGTGCTCGTTCGGTACGTTTTTCTTTGTCCATCGCAGAATAGATAGCTGGCACCTCAACATTTTCTAGCGCAGTGAGATGAGGCAATAAATGATAGCGCTGGAAAACAAAACCAAAGTGGTAACAACGTAAATCAGCTAGTTCATCACGCGATAATGTGGCAATCGACCGACCGCGAAAAAGATACTCACCTTCATCCGCTTGATCAAGTACACCTAATATATTCATTAAAGTGGACTTCCCTGACCCCGATGCGCCCACAATCGCGACCATCTCACCTGCATAAAGATTGAGATTAATCGACTTTAATACAGTTGTTTCAGTCTCGCCATGACCATAACGGCGCACGATATTTTTCAGTTCAATTAAAGGTTGATTTATCATAATCCCAGATCGTATATTTCTTCATCATTCAAATGCGTGGCGGGATTCACCGACAAGATGACTTCATCGCCTTCGGATAAGCCTTCCACAATTTCTATGCTTGCTTCATCTTTTAAGCCCGTTTTCACAACAACTTGTTCTCTTTCACCTGATTGAGTTAAGCGTGTTACGTAATAATGATTTGGTTTCAGCATTTGACCTAATGCCGAAATGGGAAGTGTCACAACATTCTCTCGCTTATCTAATAAAATAGACACTTCAGCTGTCATAGCAATACGTAGTTTATGATCGGGATTAGGCACCTCAAAGGTGGCATAATAATAGGTCGCTTCACTGACTTTCACGGGTGCTAATTGAATCGAGTCTAATACAGCATGAAATTGCTCATGAGGGGCACCTAACAAAGTAAACTGCACAGGTGCGCCTACATGAAGATGAATTACATCGGCTTCAGAAATCCGAGCATTCACTTTCATCGTATCAATAACCGCCAACTTCATTAAAACGGGGGTTTGCTGACTCGCGGCTAAGGTTTGTCCACTTTGCGCAACAACCGAAATCACCACTGCATCAAGTGGAGAACGAATTTCAGTATAACCTAGTTCTGTGCTCGCTTTTTCTAGCTTCACTTTCGCACTTTCTATGCGACTCTGTGCAATACGTAGCTCTGCCTGTTCAATGTCTCGCTTATTTCTGATCTCTTCAAGATCTTTTTTGGTGGTAGCCCCTTTTTTATCAAGCAAAGCGTAACGTGCTAAATTCGCTTCAGCCAAAACTAAATTTGCCTGTCTGATGGCTAAATTTGCTTCCGCCGCGTCCAATTCAGCTTTTGCTAACTTTAATTCTGTTTCTGCAATTCTAGGATCGATAAGTGCTAATAAATCACCTTTCTTGACTCGTTGCCCTTCTTTCACCAGAATTTGCTTCACTTGCCCAGAAGCTTGCGAACCAATCTCAACCTCTTCTTTAGCTTGTAAAATACCACTTGCCGTAATTACTTTTTGTATATCACTTCTTATCGCGGGAAAAATAATATCATTACGCTTTTCTTCCTCGCTCATATAATAAAAAATCATTAGACAAAGAAATAAAACAAGCAAAATATATTTACTGTATTTCCTCATGTAAAATAACTCTCCTACATCAATTTAGCTAAACATACTTCCATGTCAGTAGAATAAAAAAGGGAAGTCTAATTAGCCTCCCTGTTCAGATTTTAAAACATATAATAGAAGCTCAATATTGAACTAAGCTCATTGCCTTGTTTAACAATTGGTGATTTTTTTATTGTTTTAGAATAAGTATCCCAAGAAAGAGTAATTCCCATACCAATATGATCTGTTATTGCATAATTTGCACTTAATGTCATATTGCCTGAATAAGATGCTTTAGGGTGATATACTGTATTTATTTTATCACCATTCAATTCAGATTTTTTAATACCAAAATAATAATTGGTATATTTCGCAGAGTAATAACTTAAACCAATAGAAGGAGAAATGGTGAGTTTATCAGTCAACATAAACGCCTGAGTTAACGCAAGATGACTATTGAAACCACGACGACCTTTTTTCATCTCGAACGAAATAGTCGTATTCGGTAAATTGAACATATCACTTAAATCGTAATCTAGCCCCATCCCAGCAGCAACTTGTGTTTTACGATCTTGAATAGAATCATATCCCGCCTTGAGATCTTTACTTTTTATCGCAGCACCATCAAAGGGACTAATGAAAAGTGATGCGGCAAAATGAGTTGTAAATTGCTGTTGATAACCAATTTCACTTATGCCTGCTGCACCACGCATATAAAAATTACCGAAAGAAAGATCTAGCGTTAAAAGCGGATCCACTGAGGTACGCTTTTTGACATGATAAATACTATTACCAACAGATACCCCTGCTCCAATAAAATTGTTATTTCCAACAGAAAAACTCGTCATCGGAAAAACAACTAAACAACATGCTAATAATTTACTTTTATTTTTCATACAAACCTCGTATAAAATGAATTGGGAGATGAATTTTGATATTAAATATGTATCATATCAATAAAAACTGGTCATACCTCAAT